>JAITMM010000185.1 GCA_031277335.1 Tannerella sp.
CGTGAATTTCTAAATAATAAGACATGGATAAGAATTCAAATCCCTTTGTAATAATTGGATATAAATCAAAATCGTTTTTTTGTGATAGGGAAAACGAATTGGAGATGTTGAGCAATTACGTAAAAAATGGTATTGATATAACGTTGATTTCAGCAAGAAGATTAGGGAAAACGGCATTATTATACGCAGATAATCTGCAACATCGTCTTCGCCGGGCGGATGAAAAACACGGATATTGAGTTGGTCAAACGGGTGTGCGACTAGCAACTGAACCAACAGCAAATCACTTATATGCAATACCGTAGCCTCTTAAGTCCGATTCAATGGAAGACGCTGATTGCCATCGCTAAGGAAGAATTAGTTATGGAGCCGCAAGCCAAGGAATTTCTGCAAAAATATCACATCGGTGCAGCATCATCGGCACGAAAAGCATTGGATGCCTTGATAGACAAGGAAATGATTGTCAGCGTCGAAACGTCCGGAAAAACAGCCTATCGCGTTTACAATGATTTCCTGATGCGCTGGCTGCAACGACTGTTTTAGGAAATAGAAGGCACAAAATAAAGATATTCAGCATATTAAAAACACTGACATAGATTTTTCAAGTAGTCATAGCGTGATATTTTAAAATTCGTGAAATTCGTGAAATTCGTGGACAAAAAAACATGAAATTCGTGGCTGCAATCGGCACGAAAAGTGTCCGAAAACGAACACTAAGTGTTCATAAACGGACACTTTTCATTTGACTTATTTTCTTATATTCCTTGTAATCAGCATTTTGAATTTTTGGCATGATATTTGTTGTATATTTTTGCAGAAGAAAGAATAATAACAATTTAAATAAAAAAATTATGTTTTTTACGACCCTTATTCAAAACTTGCGGAGCCTGAAAAGGAACAGGCTGTTTACTGCGTTGAATCTGAGCGGCTTCGTGCTGGGATTGACTGCCTCGATGATTCTTGCGCTCTACATTTACAGAGAGTATAACATGGATAAATGTTTTCCGGGCTACGAGAATATTTATCTGCTGGTCAATGCTGAAGACAACCGGGTCAATCTTGACTACGATTTGGCCGGATTGTTGAAGGAAGGTTTTCCCGAAGTGGAGCAAACGGCTATGCTTAACTCATTTGCCTCGATGGAAAACTTCTATTTGCGCGGTGCTTCGAACAATGAGTTCATAACGGATTTTACGTTAGGCTCGGTGCCGGGGGATTTTTTTCGCATGTTTTCCGTGAAAACCATGCTTGGCAATCCCGAGGCACCGTTTGTTGCCGACAATTCGGTGGCGCTGGCCGCTTCGTTGGCGCAAAAGCTATTCGGCAGACTTGACGTCGTCGGCGAAACAATTGACTTTGCCGGCCTTTTTGAATTTACCGTAAGCGCCGTTGTGGAGGATATGCCTGAAAATTCGAGCTTTGCGAAAACGGACTTCTTTGTCAACAGTCATAAACCTGACTTCCGGCTCAGTTCAGCTTGTAATGATGGCAAATGCTGGAATCCTTGTATGATTTTTGTCCGGCTTGCAGACACGGCAGACCCCGACAATTTTGCGGCAAACGTCAACCGCTCCTTTCCTGCCGTCAACGACGTGAATAGCATTCGGTTAGTACCTCTGGATGAAACATATATGGCAACCGGTCTCATCGGGAAAAGAACCGGGGCGGGAAATCCTACCTTAGCCATGATTTTCCTGGCGGTCACGGCGGCCATCCTGTTTCTTTCCATTTTCAACTATATCAACTTTTCGTTGTCAAAACAGTTGGCAACCCTGAAAACCATCGGTATACGCATTGCCAGCGGTGCAAATCTTGCGCAGTTGCGCATGATGTTTATTTCCGAAGCCGTCGTTATGCTTGTGATGGCCTACGTGCTGGCTTTAGGGTTGACGTACATTGTATTACCCTTTGTGGAGGCAAGTTTGTTGAACGTGCCGCTGCATTTCGGTGATCTGTTTTCGCCCTTGCTGTTTGGTTTCAGCCTTGTCCTGATTGCAGCCATTGTTGTAATCTCTTCGCTTGCACCTGTTTACATCATTTCACGCTTCGACATTCAAAGTCTGTTCGGCAAGGGCAGCATGCGATTGGGCAAACAGCGTGTCAAGCAGGCGCTTACCACACTTCAACTGGCGGCGACTGTCGTGTTGCTTGTTTCGCTTTTTACCATTTACAAACAGTTGGGTTATGCCCGCAGCTATAACACGGGATTTGAAAAGGAGCATCTTGTAAGGATTGACCTTGGCAATTCAGGTGAAAACCTGGCGTATAAGCAAATGATTGATAAATTTGCTTTCGTGGAAAATTCTGCGTTGAGTCTCGGTTCTCCCGGAAGGGTTAATATGACTGCCGGCTTTTATGCAACAAACGATGCAGGTGAAGAATTTAATCTTATGGCTCAAATTATCGGTATCGATGAAAACTTTCTCAAGACAATGGACATCCGGTTGGCCGACGGCAGGGAATTGCTTGCATCCGACATGGGATTAAGCTGTTACATGAACGAAGAAGCCTTGAAACAGGCCGGATGGCAAAGCTACGAGGGGAAAAGATATGAAAACATGGGTGGCTATGATATTATCGGTATAGTAAATGATTTCAGCATGTTATCCATTCATAACCGGCAAGAGCCTGTTGCCCTTATTGCCCTGAATGGAAAAACGATGAAATTCAATACACTTTCAATCAGGCTTAAACCTGGAAATTTGACCGAACAGATGTCTGAATTGGAAAAGCTATGGAATCAGAACTATCCAAACACACCATTCAGTTATGCTTTTTACGATGATGTTTTCGACGCTTTTTACCGCAAGGAGGCACAGCAGGCAAAAGGTATAGCGGCTTTTTCGGTTATCGCACTGCTGATTACCTGCATGGGACTGATCGGCCAGGTGTTTCAGGCCTGTCTTGTGAGGCGCAAGGAGATTGGGATACGAAAGGTTTTCGGTGCCGGCGTGATGGATATTATAGCGTTGTTCAATATGACATTCGTCAGATGGTTTGTAGTTGCGTTTATTCTTGCGGTGCCTTTATCGTATTATTTTATGAATAAATGGCTTCAGACCTTTGCTTACAGAACGCAGCTTAGCTGGTGGGTTTTTGTGTCGGCGGGAGCAGTCACTCTTGCCATTACGTTGATTGTAGTCATTTGGCAAAGCTGGCGCACGGCAACGGATAATCCGGCGAAATCGGTTATGGGGAATGAGTAAATGAATAACTGAGTAATTGAATAACTGAATAACTGAATCTGCTGAAAAGTCCGGAAAAGTCAAAATATTTTGACTTTTCCGGACTTTTTTATACTTTTGCAGCAAATTTTTATTCGTATGAAACGAAAAATAACAGATGCTCTTATTGAGTGGAAAGATAGCAAAAATCGCAAGCCATTGATTGTAAACGGAGCAAGACAAATTGGTAAAACATATATTATCAATGAGTTTGGTAACGCAAACTTTTCAAATCTTGTTTATATCAATCTCGAAACGAATCCCGCAATCAGGGAGATTTTTGAAGGAAATATTGAGCCGTCATTTTTAATTCGGAGTTTGGAATCGCATACAGACCAGCGTATTATCGCAGGCAAGACCTTGCTTTTTCTTGACGAAATTCAAGCCTGCGAAAGGGCGTTGACTTCGTTAAAGTATTTTTGCGAACAGGCACCGCAATATCACGTTGTGTCGGCAGGGTCCCTGCTTGGCGTTGCCGTGAATCGTGAAAAATATTCGTTCCCCGTCGGAAAAGTAGACGAAATGAATATGTATCCATTTGATTTTGAGGAATATCTTTTGGCTTTGGGGCGGGAAAATTTAGTGAAGACGATTCAGGAACATTACATGAAATTTGAGCCTTTGCCCGACGCAATTCATAAATTGGCGTTGGAATTGTTTAATCATTACTGTATTATAGGCGGAATGCCCGAAGTGATTGCCGATTTTTTACAGAATAACAGTTTTTTGACGATTAGAAATCCGCAGGCGAAAATTTTGAACGAATATATTTCGGATATGGCAAAATACGCGGATCCAGCCACAAGTGTCAAGATTAAAGCATGTTACGAGTCGATTCCCGCACAGTTGGCAAAAGAAAACCGCAAGTTTCAGTATAAAATAGTGCAAAAGGGAGGAACGGCAACCATTTTTGGCGTGGCGATTGACTGGTTGCAACAGGCAGGAATCATATTGAAATGCCAAAAAATCGAACACGGTTTTATTCCGATCAAAGCATATCAGTATTTCCCTGATTTTAAACTTTATATGAGTGATGTAGGAATGCTCGCGATGCTTTCGGGTTTTCCACCGCAAATGATTTTAAAATCCATCGAAACCAACAACACGTTTATGGGCTCGATTGCAGAAAACTATGTAGCACAGGAATTTACAGCGAAGAAAATCCCGTTACATTATTGGAAAAGCGAAGAAACAGCCGAAATAGATTTTGTGTTTCAGGACAATGTGGATGTTATTCCGGTGGAAGTGAAAAAGGGCTTGCGAACTCGAAGCAGTAGCATGGCATTATTTACAAAAAAATATAATTCACCTTATGCAATTCGCATTTCGCAAAAGAATTTCGGCTTTGAAAACAACATTAAATCTGTCCCTTTATATGCTGTATTTTGTATTGAGAAAGCTTGAATGATGAGTAACTGAATTTGCTGAAAAGTGCGGAAAAGTCAAAATATTTGGACTTTTCCGCACTTTTTAATCAAAATAGTTGAACGATAAAATCAATGTTTTACGATAACTTTATGGGTTTCAGAGGTTGCTGAATCGCCTGTGTAGATATGCAGAAAATAAATCCCGTTCGGGAGAGTGGAACAATCATATTGAACGGGATTTTCATTTATTTTCGTCCGTCGTAACATATTTCCCTGACGGTCAAACAGTAAAATCTCGTAAGAATCGGTAAAATTGCCTTCGGGGTGCTGCGGAAGCCTTGAATCCCGGAATCCTTGAATCTTTGAATTTTTGAATCCTTGAATGAAAAAAGTGTCCGTTTTCGGACACTTACTGTCCGAAAACGGACACTTTTTTTTGCCCCATTTTTGTCATAATACTAATAATCAGTATTTTGAATTTTTGGCACGATATTTGTATATAATTTGATAGAATTATTTTTACAACAATTATTAAAAAAAGAAATATGCTATCAACACAACATCTTACCAAATGGGTAAACAGCGGCGGCGGACGGATTTTTCTGCTGCGCGACATCAACATGAGTATCGCCAAGGGCGAATTTGTTTCGATAATGGGGCCTTCGGGGTCGGGTAAAAGTACGCTACTCAACGTGTTGGGTATGCTCGACGACTTCGACGAAGGTGAATATATCTTTATGGAGCAGGCGGTGCAAAAGCTAAAGGAAAACCAGCGCTCCGAGCTGCACAAACACAATATCGGATTTATCTTCCAGGCCTATCATCTGATTGATGAACTGACGGTTGCCGAAAATATTGAGGCGCCGTTGCTCTATCACAACATGAAAAGCAGCGAGCGCAAGGCAGCCGTGGCCGATATCCTCGACCGGTTCAATATCGTCGGCAAAAAAGACCTTTTCCCGTCGCAGCTTTCCGGCGGACAACAACAGCTTGTCGGCATAGCCCGCGCCTTGATTGTCAAGCCCAAACTGCTGCTGGCCGACGAACCGACCGGCAATCTTAACTCCAAGCAGGGCGAAGAAATCATGCGCGTGTTTACCACTTTGAACCGGGAAGAGGAGATGACGATTATCCAGGTGACCCATTCGGAGAAAAATGCGGCTTACGGCAACCGGGTCATTCATTTGCTGGACGGGATGATTGAAAAATCATAGAACTTTCAAAAGAAATCAATCGGAGAAAAGATTAAATTACAATAAATTATAAAGACATGAAACAGTTTTTCAGAAATTTCAACAAGCAACGCACGGTTGGCGTACTCAATATTTGCAGCCTGTCGCTCGGGATCATGGTTGCAGTGATTGTCGGGTTGTGGACAATTAACGAATTGAGTTTCGACAGCTTCCATAAGAATAAGGAACGGATTTACCGGGTTGTGCTCCACGCAACGCTGAGCGGAAATCCGGCCTCGCTGCCGTCCACTTTCCGTCCCTTGGGCGAGGAGGCAAAGGCGACGTTGCCGGCCATAGAAAATATGTGCAGGGTCTTTACACAGTACGATGATATTCATGTCGATAACGTACTTTATCGAGGAGTGAAGACTTTTATGGCCGACTCCACTTTCTTTACGTTTTTCACCTTTAACCTGTTGGAAGGCGATCCGCAGCAGGTGCTGTCCGCGCCCGACCGTGTGGTCATCAGCCGTTCGGCCATCGCGAAATATTTTCCCGAGGGAAAAAATCCCATCGGCAAAATGATCAAGTATCAGGGAAAGGATTTTGCCGTCAGCGGCATCATGCAGGACATGCCGAAAAATTCGAGCATGCAAACCGATTTTGTGTTTCCCTTTTTTGACTATTGGGCTACGCAAAGCTGGGGAAATAATGACGGTTACATGACGTTTTTCCTGTTGCACGATGGTGTGACGCCGCAGTCGATGGAAGAACCACTGACGCAGATTGCATACAACGGATTTGAACTGTTCAAGAATTTTGGGGCGACCTATACGCTGGAATCGCTGAACGACATGCATTTCAGTTCGGGGGCAATGTTTGACCCGATGATCAAAGGCAACAAATCGCTGGTGATGACATTTGTCCTGACGGCGCTGGTGATCCTGCTCATTTCCTGCATCAACTTTGCCAACCTCTTTGTATCCACATCGTTTCTTCGCGCCAAAGCCATCGGCATCCGTAAAACCGTCGGCGCCAAACGCGGTTGGCTCATGCGCGATTTTTACGTGGAAACAGCCGGTTATGTGCTTATATCCATTGCTTTGGGATTGGTCGCGGCGCATCTGACCATGCCGGTATTCAACAACTTCACGCAGGCAAGCGTCAGCCTCGATTTCGGCTCGCCGCAGCTGTATATTTTTCTTGCGGTGTTGCTGATGGCCGTCGTATTGCTTGCTGGCTCCTTTCCGGCGCTCTACATGACGAAGTTCAATCCACTCGAAACCATCAAGGGGAAATTTAGGGGTAAAAAAATGTCGTTCCTGCAGAAAGGACTGGTTATCACTCAATTCACGGCTTCCATCACCTTGCTGATTGTGGTGGCATTCATGCAAAAACAGATTGATTACATCCTTGCCTACGACCTGGGATTCGACAAGGAGCATGTGCTGTTTGTGCAGGACAACCAAAAATTCGACCTCGACTACCGCACTTTGGAAGGCGAGTTCCTGACCGAACCGTCCATTACGGGCGTTACAAGAAAAAATGCGCTCCCGACGCAATGGAATAACGGCGGGTCGATCAAGAAAGTACCGGAAGACGGGACGATGCCCATCCTGATGGAAATGTGCTACGTCAGTCCCAACTATTTTGATTTTTTCGATATGAAAATCGTTGACGGCGAGAACCCGTTTTTCCTCGAATCGTCCGCCGACACCGATGTGATGATCAATGAAAGTGCCGCCCGCATGTTGGGATATGAACATCCTGTGGGTGAATTTATTGACGCCGACGGCCAGAAAGTGAAGAGATATACCATCAAAGGCGTGGTACGCAATGCCCACACCAAATCGCTCCGTCAGGCGGTCGACCCGCAGGTGTATTTCAAACTTACCGACGCAATGAGCTACAATCTCATCTCGTTTTTCAAGGTAAGCGGCGATTCGCAGCGCGCCATCAGCTTTATCGAAAAGAAATGGAAAGAGAAGGAATCCGAATATCCCTTTATCTATCAATATCTTGATGATACCTACAAACAATTGTATACCTCTGAAATGAACGCCGGCCGCGTATTCGGCTTTGCAATGCTCATTGCCCTGATTATCACCGTCGCAGGACTGTTTGCCATGGCCTTCTACGCCACCCAGCGCCGCGTACGCGAGATCGCCATCCGCAAGGTTTACGGCGCCTCCATCAGGGATATTTTCATTTTGCTCAATAAGAGTTTTATGCTTTGGGTGGTTATTTCCTTTGCAATTGCCTGTCCTGTAGCCTGGTACGTCCTGCAAAAATGGCTCGGCAGCTTCACCGTCAAAACCTCGCTGAGTTTATGGATTTTCTTGATGGTAGGTCTTATTGCTTTGTGTGTCACACTGTTTACCACCGGCTACCAGACCTGGAAAGCGGCTACGGGTAATCCGGCGAGGACGGTGATGAATACGGACTGAATATTAATAACTGAATAACTGGGTAACTGAATAATAGAAAAAAATTCGTGTAAATTCGTGTTATTCGTGGCAAAAAAAAATATAAATTAGTGGACAAAAAAATATATATTCGTGAACAAAATGTTTTATCATCTTAAAATCATCATTCGTGGCCTGCGTCGCGGCGGGATTTACTCTGCCATCAATATCGGCGGCTTAGCCATTGGCATGGCGGCCGCTTTGCTGATCATTTCGTGGATATACCATGAGTGGTCTTACGACCGGTTTCACAAAAAGGAAAAGAACCTTTATTTGGCTTATTTCAGTGATACTGTTGACGGTTCGACATGGTGTATTGACTGGACGCCAATCCCTTTGGCGCCTGCAATGAAATCCGATTACCCTGACGTTGCCGCAGCGGCAAGAGTAAGAAACGAGACGCTTCTTTGCGCCAACGGCGACGCACGGCTCAAAATCCGAACCGTCTGCACAGACCCTGATTTCCTGACCATGTTTGATTTTCCGCTGGTTCAGGGCAACAGGGAAACGGCTTTGAATGACCCTTATTCGATTATTCTAACCGAAAAAACGGCAGTGCGCCTATTTGGCAACGACGATCCTATGGGTAAGACACTATTAGTCAACGGACAACATCCGATGACGGTTACCGGCGTGATGAAAGACCTGCCCGGGAATACGCGGTTGCAGTTTGAAGCGCTGGCGCCGATTCCGTTTCTGAAAGCGCTGGGCAGAAATCTTGAGAACTGGGGAGGCAGCAATATACAAACGTATATCGAATTGAATCCCAATGCCCGCCCGGAGTCGGTCAATGAATCAATCCGCGGCATTCTCACTGCGCACGACAGCAGTTCGAAATCCGAAATCTTCCTGTATCCGCTGAACAGACGCCATCTGTACGCCAACTTTGAGAACGGCGTGCCGGTGGGCGGATTGATCGATACGTTGCGTCTGTTCGGCCTTATCGCCGGATTGATTTTACTTATTGCCTGCATCAACTTCATGAACCTGAGCACGGCGCGCAGCGAAAAACGGGCGAAGGAAGTAGGCGTCAGACAAGTGATGGGCGGCAATCGCCTGTCGCTGATCCGTCTGTTTATGGGTGAATCCATGATGGTGTCGCTGATTGCAGGCGTTTTAGCCATGCTCATTGCCATCTTGGCACTGCCGGCTTTCAGCACACTGATGGGGCAACGCATCGACCTGAACCTTGCGAACGGATGGTTTTGGATCGCCGTATCGGGATTTATTCTGTTTACCGGTTTATTGGCAGGGAGTTATCCTGCTTTCTATCTGTCATCTTTCCTCCCGGTAAAAGTGTTGAAAGGGATATTCAGGAAGAAACAGGGAGCGATATCTTCGCGCAAGGTATTGGTTGTGTTGCAGTTTACGGTGGCCTGCGTGCTGATCGTATCCACCTTGGTCATCCATCGCCAGATCAACTATGCACAGGACAGGGAATCAGGCTATAACAAAGACCGGCTTGTCTATCTCCGCATGGAAGGCGATATTGCCAAAAACTATGAATTGATCAAACAGGACTTGCTCAATGCCGGTGTCGCGCTGTCGGCAACAAGGACAAACGGCCCGATGACAGAGTTGGAAAGTGTCACGTGGGGCGTTGACTGGCAGGGAAAAGACCCGGAAGCAAAGTTTAATTTCATCCTGTTCTATACCGATGCCGACTGGACAAAAACGGTGGGTACGACCATTTTGGCAGGGCGCGACATCGATATCTATACTTTCCCGACAGATTCCAACGCCATGCTGCTGAACGAATCGGCTTTGAAATTGATGAACTTGGACGATCCTATAGGGCAGACTGTCAATACGCAAGGCAGGGACTGGCATGTGGTCGGCGTGGTCAGGGATTTCATTCTTACTTCACCTTATGATCCTGTGACTCCGATGGTTATCGGCGGACCGGCGGGATATTTCGACATCATGCATATCAAGTTGAATGGCGCCAACCCGATGGCAGATAACTTAGCCAAAGCGGAACAGATTTTTAAACAATATAATCCGGCTTATCCATTTGACTATAAATTTATTGACGAAGAATATGCCTTGAAATTCGCGGAAGAGCAAAAGATGGGTTCGCTGGCAACGGGGTTTGCCGGATTGACGGTTTTTATCTCCTGTCTGGGACTGTTTGCGCTGGTGGCTTATATGGCCGAGACGCGCCGCAAGGAGATTGGTATCCGCAAGGTGCTGGGGGCTTCGGTTTCCGGTGTTATATTGCTGTTATCCAAAGAGTTTTTGATACTGGTGCTTATCTCCGTTGTGATTGCTTCGCCCGTTGCGTGGTGGGCGATGAGCCAATGGCTGGACGGCTTTGCATACAGGACAAATATTCCGTGGTGGCTATTTGTCGTTGTAGGATTTATCAGCGTGGGAATTGCGTTATTGACGGTTGGTTTTCAGGCTGTTAAGGCGGCGACGGCGAATCCGGTGAAGGCGATAAAGAGTGAATGATCAGGTATTCAAATCCAACAGAACTACTTCTATGTCTTTGATTCTCTTGAAATCCTTATCGGCAGTAACAAGAGGCAAATTAAATGCCTTGGCTGTTGCTGCGATGATGGCGTCAGGGGTTTTAATCGTATATTTTTGTTTTAGGGATATGGTAATTTCCTTGATGCGGTCGCTGAATTTAACAATTTCAAAACCGTTTAACAATTCACGGAGAAGGTTTTCTTCCTGTCGGGAAATATTCTTTTTTCCCAACAATTCAATCTCGGAAATTACAGAAATACCTGGAGAACAATGTAGAATACCTTCTATTGTACGATGTCCTTCCATGGCATATATCAGGATATTTGTATCCGCAAAAATATCAATCCCATTCACTACGGACAGATTTTTGATATTCCAAACCATCAAGACCTCTAATCAATTTGCCATAAATATCGGCAAGGGTCTTCTTTTTCCTTTTTCCCTCGTTTTCCTTGTTCTTCCGCTTTATTTCTTCGAGCAGGCTGTCAAGACTGTCTCCTTCTTTCAATTCATAAACCATAGTTCAATTATTTGCGACAAAGATACAATTTATTTTATACACTTAATTAAAAATCATCATGTTTTTTTCAACAGAACATCATTTGAATTTTTGAATCATTGAATTAATGCTTATATTTGCTGAAATTTTTTAATTCACGACTAAGATGAGTACCAAGCGTCCGCTTCGATTTTTCAATACTACCGGTCCGTGCAACCCCGACGACCACTATATGCTTCCGCCAGAAGACCGGCTTGTGGGAGCACAGTTGCATCGCTACGTCAGCGATAAGCTTTACTGGGTGCTGCATGCACCGCGGCAAACAGGGAAAACGACTTTTCTGCAAAGCTGGATGAGGGAGATCAATGCAGGTGGCGAAGCCCTCGCCTGCTACGTAAGTGTTGAAAGTTGCCGTGGTATTTCCGAAGCTGAACGCTCGATGCCTACTATTTGCGCAGCCATCAGAAAACATGCTTCACAGTCTAATATGCCCGTTCCGGAGTTGCCGCAATCGACGCCTTTTTATATGTTGAATGACATATTAAGCAATTGGGCTGCACTGGTTGCTCCCAAACCGCTTATCCTGCTGTTCGACGAAGTTGATGTGATGATTGATGAAACCATCCTCAGTTTTCTGAGCCAGTTGCGCGATGGGTTCGCAGGCCGCGGCATCGGCACATTTCCTGTTTCGGTTGCCTTGGTGGGGATGCGTGACCTGAAGGATTATATCACAGCGTCAAAAGGCGGCATAGCTCCCAATCCGGGTTCGCCGTTTAATATCAAATCTGACTCGGCAAGTTTATCCAATTTTCAAAAGGAAGACATCGCCCATCTTTTTGCCCGGCGAACATCTGAAAACGGACAGCAAATCACGCAGGAAGCGTTGGATTATGTTTATGAACAATCCAATGGTCAGCCATGGCTTGTCAATTCACTGTTTAAAAGGGCAACGATACGCATACTTGATCAGGAAAGCGTGGATACTGTTGAAATGAAACACATTGAGGAAGCCCGCGAACAAATGATTGCAGCCCGCGAGACACATTTGGATGCGTTGGCCGAAAGGTTAAAAGACCCTCGCATACGCGATGTGGTTCAACTCATTCTTACCGGCGGAACCGGCCCCAATCTCGATCCTAACAATCCCGATGTGACGCTGGCTACAGACTTGGGCTTGATCAAATGGGATTCGGACAGGGGATTCACGATTGCCAATCCGATTTATGAAGAAATTTTGACCCGAACACTCAATTCGGTATATTTCATTCAAGTACCCTCGCCATCGTCCTGGCGCTGGCAGACGTCCGACGGACGCTTGGACATGGACGCCCTTCTGCATGAATTTCAGGATTTCTGGCGCTCCCATTCCGAGGTTTGGGAGCAGTGGACAAAATATACGGAAGCCTTTCCCCACCTGTTGCTGATGGCTTTTCTGCAAAGGGTGGTCAATGCAACGGGACGCGTCGAACGCGAATATGCTACCGGACGTGGACGAATGGACTTGGCCGTGGAATTTAAGGGCGAATGGAATATCATAGAAATCAAACTGCTGCGTACAGGGCAAACATTCGAAAAAGTAAAAACGGAAGGACTCAAACAGGTCACCCGCTATCGGGACACATTTGTTCCGCCGGTCGGCTTTCATAAACGAATCACCGGCGTATATTTAGTCGTTTTCGACCGTCGCTCCGAAGCCGAAAAACCACTCTGGGACGAACGTATCACATGGACACAGGAAGGTGAGGTGACTGTTTTGGGATGTTGACAAGGGTTGAATGATATTTGATGTGTAAAATAATAGTTATAAACAATTTTTTTTAAAATAAAATAGTAATAATTCGTTGTAAATATATGAAATTCAATCAATCTATACGGAGTATTCTCCGTAACAAAACGTACAGTTTCTTGAATATCGCAGGGCTGGCTGTCGGCATTGCCTGCGCTGCGTTGATACTTTTATGGGTAGAAGATGAAGTGACTTACAACAAGTTTCCCAAACAGAAACAATTGTATGCCGTGTTTCAAAATCAGGATTTTAATGGAGAAATAAGTACCTCAATGACTGTGCCCAATCCATTGGCAGATGCGCTGAAATGTGAAGTGCCGGGCATCAGGAATGTCATGCGCCATTCTAATTTTCCTGTCAGGAGTCTGTTTACGCTTGATGAAAAAAAACTCTATGAAACAGGTTATTATTCAGACGCATCCATTTTCGAAATGTTAGATGTCACATTTGTGCAAGGTAACGCAACTACAGCTTTTGATGCAGCCAGTCCCATCGTGATTACCGAACAGATGGCTGCACGGTTCTTTGGACAGGAAAATCCTGTTGGACAGACTATTAAGAGGAATAATGAACAGGAATATACGGTAACGGCAGTCATTGAAAATCCGAAGCAAAATTCCGATTTTGTTTATTCATGGCTGATCCCGTTTCAGCAATTGGTAGACCGTTACCTTGCCATGGGCTGGCAGGATGCCGATATAACTTGGAATTCAACCTGGTTGAATATTTATGTTGAATTGGAGCCAACAGCAGATGTAAACCAAATCAACCTTCAAATCAGGGATTTGAAAAAACGGAAAACAAATGATCCCAATGACCGGACTGCCCTGTTCCTGTATCCCGTCAGCAAACTCAAACTGTACGGCGAATTTAAGGATGGATTTCCGGCAGAAACAGGTTATATACGGTATGTACGGTTGTTTTTTTGGATTGCGATCATCATTCTCATTATCGCATGTATAAATTTTATGAATCTCTCTACAGCCCGTTCGCAGAAACGTGTGCTGGAAGTCGGTGTTCGCAAGACTTTTGGAGCCGGACGCATGACGCTTGTTCGGCAATTTATGTCAGAATCGGGTGTCATTACGCTGATATCCATGTTGTTTGCCGTTGGTCTGATTGTCATCGCCTTAACACCATTCAATACATTGACGGGCAAGCAATTGTCCGTGGGTTTTGACAATCCGGTTCATTGGATTGGATTGTTGAGTATAGGTTTGATATGCAGTATATTGGCAGGTAGTTTTCCCGCATTTTTTCTATCTTCATTTCCGCCGCTGGATGTGCTGCGCAGGCTGAAAACCGGTAAAAACTCAGGAGTTATCCGGCTTAGACAGGGATTGGTTGTATTACAGTTTGCTGTTTCGCTGACACTGATAATCTGCACGGCATTCATTTACCTTCAGGTACGCCATGCACAAAATAGGTCGCTGGGAATGGATATTTCACAGGTTATCAGGTCAGAAGCTAATCCGGAAATACAAAAACAGTTTGAACCGCTGCAACATGAACTGCTGGCAAGCGGGGCAGTAGAAAATGTCGGATTGAGCAGCCAAACCATGCTGAATCTGGGAAGTTCCGTTGGTGGATTGAACTGGACGGGAAAACAGGAAGACGCTGCATCCATGGTTTACTTTTTAAATGTAACCGAAACCTTGTTTCCGACGCTTCATATCACCCTGTACGAAGGACGCAATTTTGAATCGGGTGTCGATTCCAACGCTAATAATATCATTGTAAATAAGGCATTTGCAGACTTGATGGGTGAAGAAGGACGCGTCGGTGGCCGGCTATGGCAAGGCGCCGACAATGAAAACGCATATACCATTGTTGGAATTATTAATGATTTTGTATTCAATGACATGTATAGTTCTACGCAGCAACCGGTTATCTTTCAGTTATCCAATAGCGGCAGCGAACTGTTTATCCGGTTGAAGCCAGGAAATATACAATCTTCGCTCCAAAAGGTGGAAACCGTTGTCAAGGAATTTGCTCCGAGTTATCCTTTTGAGTATCAGTTTATGGACGAACAGTTTGAGCAGAAGTTCAAATCGACTTTACTGGTTGGCCAACTGGCCGGTTTGTTTGCCGGACTGGCCATTTTTATATCCTGTCTCGGACTGTTTGGTTTGGTAGCCTTTGCAGCCGAACAGCGCACGCGCGAAATCGCCATCCGTAAAGTATTGGGCGCTTCGGTGTCGGATATTGTTATTTTGCTGGGAAGCAATTTTGCGATATTGACCTGTATTTCTTTTGTGATAGCTATTCCTTTGGCATACTGGATTATACTCAGATGGTTGCAGGGTTTTGAATACCGTATTGGAATGGATTGGCGAGTTTTTGCCGCATCCGGCTTGTTGGTAATAGTGATTGCCTTGCTGACAGTCGGTTATCAGGCGCTGAAGGCGGCAATGGCGAATCCGGCGATGGCAATTATGAGTTCGGAGTAATTCATTGTTTGAATTGTCGAAAAGAATAAAAGTGTCCGTTTTCGGACAGTTAGTGTCCGAAAACGGACACTTTTAAAATTCCCCAAAATCATATATAAAAGATAATCAATATATTAACATTTTGGCACGATTTTTGCTATAAATTTTGCATAAAATTCGTATAAATTAAAAATTAGTGTTAATTCGTGTAATTCGTGGCAAAAATGTTTTATCATCTTAAAATCATTATCCGTGGCCTGCGCCGCGGCGGAATCTATTCCGTCATCAATATCAGCGGCTTAGCCATCGGCATGGCAGCCGCCATCGTAATCCTATCCTGGATTTGGCATCAGTGGTCGTTCGACCGTTTCCATAGCAAGGAAAAAAATCTGTATGCAGTTTATTCGCGCTCAACCGTCAGTGACGGCATACAGGTTGGGGAATGGACGCCCTGGCCTTTGGGGCCGATCCTGAGCACCGGCTATCCGGAAATCGCTCAAACAGCGAGGATTAGCGACGAGACATTCCTGTATGCAATCAAGGATACGCGGCTCAATATCCGTACAGGCTGTATCGATCCTGCATTCCTGACCATGTTTGATTTCCCTCTGTTACAGGGAAATAAGGAAATGAACGACCCTTATTCCGTCATTTTAACCCAAAAAGCAGCCATCCGTCTCTTTGGTAGGGAAGACCCGATGGGGCAAACGCTGATGATTGACAATCAATATCCTGTGACTGTGACCGGCGTGATGAAAGACTTGCCCGGCAATACGCAGTTTCAATTCGAGGCACTGGCGCCTGTGGCTTTCCTGAAAGCGACCGGCAAGTACCATCTCGACCAGTGGGAGACCGATAAACTGCTGACTACGTATGTGGAATTATATCCCAATGCACGGCCGGATGTGGTAGACAAAGCCATTACAGGCGTTTATAACGAACACACAAATGATATGGCGCAGACGGAAGTGTTTTTATATCCGCTCGCCAAACGCCATCTTTACGGCAAATTCGAGAACGGTGTGCCGGAGGGCGGACTGATTGATACACTGCG
The DNA here is from genome assembly GCA_031277335.1 of Tannerella sp. GTDB lineage: Bacteria > Bacteroidota > Bacteroidia > Bacteroidales > Tannerellaceae > Tannerella. The sequence continues at coordinate 16,472 of JAITMM010000185.1, forward strand.
GCTTTTCGGCGTCATTGCCGGTCTGATTCTGCTGATTGCCTGCATCAACTTCATGAACCTGAGCACGGCACGCAGCGAAAAGCGGGCGAAAGAAGTGGGAGTGCGTAAGGTGATGGGTAGCAAACGGTTATCACTGATCGGACAGTTTCTGGGGGAATCGATGATGGTGGCCTTCATTGCCGGTGCCGGTGCCTTGATGCTGGCATTGCTGATCCTGCCGGTTTTCGGAATGGTGATGGGACAGCCCATCAAACTGAACATGTCGGATAGCCGTTTTTGGCTTTCCGTATTGGGATTTATTCTGCTTACAGGCTTATTGGCAGGCAGTTATCCGGCATTCTATTTGTCGTCGTTCCGTCCGGTCATGGTCTTGAAAGGATTGTTCAGGAGCGGACGTGGCGTGCTGTCGTCGCGTAAGGTGCTGGTGGTGTTGCAGTTTACGATTGCCTGTGCATTGATTGTTTCGACGCTCGTGATTCACCGTCAACTCAAATATGCGCAGGACAGGGATTCGGGATATGACAAGGATCAATTGATCTATATGTCTCTGGGTGAAGATATTGAAAAGAACTACGAGCTTATTAAAAATGAATTGATCAGCTCCGGAACGGCGCTCTCGGTAACCAAAACGCTGTCGCCCATGACGTCCGGCCAGGTTACGTCATGGTACGTCAACTGGCAAGGCAAAGACCCCAACGCAAAACCTGTATTCGACCTCTATTTTACAGATTCCAACTGGGCAAAAACGGTAGGCGCCACGATTGTAGAGGGGCGGGATATTGATGTATCTACTTTTCCGACAGACTCTAACGCCATGCTGCTGAATGAATCGGCCGTCAGAGTGATGAACTTGGAGAATCCGATCGGCGAGGTTGTCAATGCGCTGCGTCATGACTGGCGCGTGGTGGGCGTGGTTAAGGATTTTATCCTTCATTCCCCGTACGAACCGTCTGTGCCGATGATTATCGGCGGCCCGCAAGGCTTTCTCGAAGTGTTGCATATCAAGTTGAACGGCGCGAACGGCATGGCAGACAATCTGGCCAAAACGGAAAAGGTGTTCAAGCAGTTCAATCCCAACTTCCCGTTTGAGTATAATTTTGTAGATGAGGAATATGCGCGTAAATTTCAGGACGAACAAAGGCTTGGCTCGCTGGCAACGGGATTTGCCGGGTTGACGATATTTATCTCCTGCATGGGGCTGTTCGGGCTGGTGGCTTACATGGCCGAGACGCGCCGCAAGGAGATCGGCATCCGCAAGGTGCTGGGCGCTTCGGTGGGCAATGTGATGTTCCTGTTGTCTAAGGAGTTCCTGATGCTGGTGCTTATTTCATTTGCGATTGCTACGCCTGTCGCGTGGTGGATGATGAATCAATGGCTGACAGGCTACGCATACCGCACGGATATACCCTGGTGGCTTTTTGTCGTCGTCGGCATTATGAGTCTGTGCATTGCGCTGCTGACGGTCGGATTCCAGGCTGTCAAGGCTGCCACGGCCAATCCGGTGAAGGCCATTCAGAGCGAATGATGGATGACCGGGACGATATGCGATATCCGGCAGTGTGTACGCCGGCAAGAAAAATACATTATTCTAATGTCAAGGTTTGATCCGGTACGCCAGGACGACGCTGCCATGCCGGACATATAAAATTCCCTTGTCGATGACCGGATGTGCCCAATGCGGGCCTTCGCCCTTGGTGATGCGAAATTCGCTGACGACATCGAATTTTTCGGGATTGGGTCTGACCAGTGCCAGGACGCCGCTACGCTCGGCATAGCAATAGAGCATATTTTCGGCGGTGATGATGGAGCCTTTCCCGTTATTTCCCCATTGGGTGTTGTACTTTGTGATGCCGCTGTTCCAGTCCACGGCACACCAGTTGCCTTGGGAATTTGAAACCCAGTTGGTTCCGTAGATTGTACCGTTTACCAGCACCAGACCGCCATGATGGGCATCCAGGTCGTTGTTTCGCCACACCGTTCGCACGGCAGTTGCATCGCCGTTCAGTTCCAGCATCACCGAGCCGAACTCATAGCCGCACGATAGATATATTCTGCCATTGCTGTACAACGGCGAATTGGGAGCGGTGCTTTCTTCGCTGCGCAGCGGTGCGTCGGGATTGTTTTTCCGGTAAAATTCCCTTCCCCATTCGTCGTATTTCCATTCTATTTTGCCGTTCGAGGGATCGACGCCGATGATATGTCTGCCCGTCACGCCGATGATTTGCCTTTTGCCGTTGTGCGTGATCAGGATAGGGGAGGCGTAATTGGTGGGGTCGCCCAGCGGTTCGGTTTTCCAGACAACTTTGCCGGTTGCAGCATCCAGGGCCATCATCGTTGTGCTGTTGCCGCAGGGGGTAAAGATGACTTTATTGTCGAACACGAGCGGACATTCGGCTACTCCCCATGAGGCGTAAATGATTCCGAGTGAGGGACCATCCACTTTCCATGCGATGTTGCCGTTCGCCGTGTTGATGCAAACCAACTCGCCGACGCCGCTGATCACATACGCCCTGTTGCCTTCAATCGTAGGCGTCACACGCGATTCGGGATATGACCTGCTCCATGATTTACCGAAGACCGTCTCATAGATTTTTTTCCCGTCAAGCGAAAAGGCATAAAAAACCTCCTGCTCGCCATCTTCATGTAATCCGGTGATATATAGATGATTGTTTGCAATCACAGGACTGGAGAATCCTTTTCCAATGCCTGCGAACTCGCCTACCAACTGCAAACCGTCGGCAGGCCAAGTCTTCAGCAACCCTGTTTCAGGATAAAAACCATTGCGATACGGCCCGCGAAAGCCATAAGGCGACTGGGCAAAAATTGATGCAGCCGAAAACAGAACAACTGCCAAAAATAAACAGATATGTCTCATAAGAAAAATCGGTTTTTTAAAAAATTAACGGCGCAAAGGTAAAACAAGTAAATGGGAGCCCAAAATAAATGCATGGTTTTTCCTGATTTTTCCAGCGGCGAAGTATGGAAAAGTGTCCGTTTTCGGACACTTACTGTCCGAAAACGGACACTTTTGGATAAAGCATAAAATGTTAAATCGATGAATATGTGGTAAATATACTTTTGGCATGATTTTTGCTACTAATTATTATGGATAATTGAATCATTGAATCTTTGAATCATTGAATTTTTGAATATAATTTTATTTATGTTTACAACTTATATTAAAACAGCATGGCGATACCTGACCAGAAACAGGACATCGTCGGTAATCAATATCCTGGGGCTTTCGCTGGGCATTACCGCCTGTCTGCTTATCTTCCTGATTACGAGGCATGAACTTAGTTTCGATACTTTTCATCCCGATAAGGAACGGATTTACCGTTTGACGTCCGAGCGCGTCATGGGAGATAATACCTATCTGAGTGCCGGGATGCTAAACCCTGTGCTTGAGCCGATTCGCGAAGAAATAGCAGGTCCGGAAACTGTCGCAATCTTTTACAATGTCGATGCGAAGGTGCGGATCGCAAGCCCGGAGGGAGAAAAATATTTCGAGGCGCCAAGGATGGGTATTGAGCCGGTTGACATAATTGTGACCGATCCGGCTTATTTCGAAATCTTTCAGTATGAATGGCTTGCCGGAAGTCCTGCGGCGCTTGACCAGCCTTTTAGGGTGGCGCTGACGGATGACAAGGCAAGGAAATATTTCGGCGATTTGCCCGCCGACGAATATATCGGCAAGGAAATCACGTATGGTGATTCCCTGTTTGTTACGGTGGCCGGCGTCGTGAAGTCATGGAAGAAAAAGACGGATTTGATTTTTAACGATTTCATCTCCTACGCTTCCATTCCGGGCAGCGAACTGAGAAATCAGATTGATATGAAAGCCTGGGGGATGTGGGATTCGCGTGTGCAGGTGTACATGAAGTTGCATCGCGACATTTCGCCGTCGGTCGTGGAAGACCGGTTGACGGCGTGGGGAGAAAAACGGATTCAGCTGATGCCGGAAACTACCTTACGCTTTATCTTACAGCCACTTTCAAATATCCATTTCAATTCAGCTCTCACCAACGAGGACGTTTATTCACGACAGGTGCATCTGCCAACTTTATACGGATTGATGGCCATCGCCGCTTTTATCCTGATTATTGCCGCCTGTAACTTTATCAACCTCTCGACGGCGCAGTCGCTGCAACGCACGAAGGAAATCGGCATCCGCAAGGTATTGGGCGGGAAGCGCGCCAACCTGATTGCGCAGTTATTGGGCGAAACGCTGTTAGTCACGTCATTTGCTGCCATCCTTGCCTTATTGCTGGCCGGTCCGCTGATCGATCTCTTTCGGTCTTTCGTGCCGCAAGGATTGTCACTTGGTCTGAATCAGCCGTTTACATGGCTTTTCCTGCTGACTGTCATACTTTGCACCACGCTGCTTGCCGGCGTTTATCCGGCCGGTTTGTTGTCTCGCGCTTCGCCGGTTGCCATTATCAAGGGAGGCGGACAACGGGGCAGCTCTAAAAGTCTGCTGCGGAAATCACTGATTGTCTTTCAGTTTACCATCTCGCTCGTACTGATTATCTGCACCTTAGTGGTGGGCGATCAGATTCATTACCTGATGAACAAGGATTTGGGCTACGACAACAAACAGGCAATCATCAACATCCGCATCAATCGCATCGGGAACAGCCGCACGGTATTGGCCGAAAAGATTAAACAGTTGCCTTACGTGGAATCGGTTAGTATTCATACTGTTCCGCCTTCGCACACCTTTCATAACGGCACGCGTTTCACGTACAATGTCAATGGAGAGGACAGGGAAATATCGGGTTCGATTGAGTTTTGCGACGATAATTTCATTCCGCTCTACGGGATCCGGATGGTGGCCGGCAGAAGTCTGCTCCCAAGTCCGTATATGAAAGAAGTTGTTGTGAATGAATCATTTGCGCGGCAGCTTGGTTTCGATAATCCGCAGGATGCCATCGGCGAACTGATCCAAAGCGGACAGATGGACAGTCATCCCGATATGGATCCGGACGCTTCGTCTGCGCGCAAGTTGCAAATCGTCGGGATTGCCTCCGATTTCCATCTGCTGCCGTTATATAACCGCATCACTCCCATGGTGATAAGCGCTACTGCCCAGGCCGGCCGTACCTTATCCGTCAAATTGGTCGGCGCCGGAAAAAATTCCGCAAGCATGAAACAGGTCGTAGCCGATTTGGAAAAAACGTGGAAGGAACTCAATCCGTACGAACGGTTGGAAATGACATTTTACGACGACGCCATTGCCTCATTTTATGAAAAGGAACAGCAAACGGCACAGATCATCAGCGCCGCCATGTTTACGGCCATCCTGATTTCCTGCATGGGCTTGTTCGGCTTAGTCATCTTCACGACCAAGCAGCGTACCAAAGAAATAGGCATCCGCAAAGTGCTCGGTGCCAATGTTGGACAGATATTGACGCTGCTGTCGGGCGGTTTTGTGAGACTGATCCTGATCGCCTCGCTGATTGCCTCGCCGATCGCCTGGTTTGCCATGAACAAATGGCTGGACGGCTTTGCTTACCGCGTGCCGGTGCATGGATGGATATTTGTTGTTGCCTGCCTGCTTGCCCTGATCATTGCGCTGGCTACCATTAGCCTGCAAACGATTAAGGTGGCGCGGGCGAATCCGGCGAGGGCGATAAGTGAGTAACTGAGTAACTGAATAACTGAGTAACTGGGTAACTGAATAACTGGATTTCGTGAAAATTCGTGAAATTAGTGGACAAAAAAATATTAATAGATTAAAATATGTATCATCTCAAAATCATTTTGCGCAATCTGCGCCGCGGCGGAATCTACTCAGCAATCAACGTCGGTGGCTTGGCCATCGGCATGGCAGCCGCCATATTGATTCTTGCATGGGTCTATCATGAATGGTCGTATGACCGTTTCCATGCCAAAGAAAAACAGTTGTTTATCGTCTATAACCGTTCTGCGGTCGACGGAAATATCCGTTGTTCGGACTCGACGCCCATGATTCTGGGGCCGACGTTGAAGGACGAACATCCGGAAATCGCCGGCATGGCCAGGATGGCTGACGAAACGTATTTTTATACGAACGAAGATCGTAAGTTCAAGATTCAGACAGGTATAACCGATCCCGATTTTTTAACCATGTTTGATTTTCCGCTGATACAGGGAAATCGCGAAACGGCGTTGAATGATCCTTACGCCGTGATACTGACAAAGCAGGCAGCCATTCGTCTTTTTGGCGATGAAAATGCCATGGGACAGACGCTTATGATCAACAATCAATATCCGATGACTGTCTCGGGCGTGATGGAAGACCTGCCCGGAAATACGCTGTTCAGGTTTGAAGCATTGACGTCCATGGATTTCCTGAAAGTGATGGGCAGATTCAACGAAAACTGGACCGACAACGTGCTGGCGACTTTCGTGGAATTGCATCCGGCAACACGTTTAGAGACTGTTAATGAATCCATTCGTGCTATTGCACAGCGACATACCAACGATGTGACCCAACCTGAACGGTTCCTCTATCCGCTCGCCAAGCAGCACCTGTATTCCAAGTTTGAAAATGGCGTGCCGGTCGGTGGGAGGATTGAAACGTTGCGCCTGTTTGGTCTGATAGCCGGACTTATTCTGTTGATAGCCTGCATCAATTTTATGAATCTGAGCACCGCCCGAAGCGGAAAGCGGGCAAAAGAGGTAGGCGTCCGGAAAGTGCTGGGCGGCAAACGCAGGTCGCTGATCGGACAGTTTCTGGGGGAATCAATGGGTGTTTCATTGATTGCCGGCGTTATCGCGTTGATTATCGTCGTATTGACTTTGCCGGTATTCAGTATGCTGATGGGGCAGCAAATAAAGATAGGTTTGACCGACACGCGGTTCTGGATGGCCGGACTTGGATTTATTCTGTTTACAGGTTTGTTGGCGGGCTGCTATCCGGCCTTTTATCTGTCCTCCTTTCTTCCGGTAAAAGTGTTGAAAGGTTTGTTCAGGACGGAACAGTC
>JAITMM010000102.1 GCA_031277335.1 Tannerella sp.
CCTGTAAGCGCCTATATCTCACATCTTAACAATATGCCGGATATTGAAAACAATGTTGTTCCATCGCCGCCTCCGCCTAAGGAAGAACAAAAGGCTTCGCCACAAGCAGCGCCTGCACAGAAGGATGAACAAAAAGCACAATCGACACGACCGGCAGTCGTCAACGCCCGTCCAACAGAACATCAATCAGTTCAAGACGTAGTTCCAAGGCCTGCTTTCTATATGCTCGAACACAAGGTAGCGACGGCTTATCACAAAGTCGGCGAAGTTCAGAAAATCTCGACCGGTCAGGTGGAAATCGGGCGCGACCCGAGATGCGAGGTGCGCTTCGATGAACAATTCCCCACAGTCAGCCGACGTCATGCTACAATCGTCAAGGAAGACAACTCTCTGAAACTGATTCCTATATCGCAAACTAATTCAACATTTGTCAACGGCATACTCGTGCAGAAAGAGTGGTATCTCCAGCACAACGACGAGATCCAATTCTCCGTCAATGGTCCGGTACTATTGTTCAGGACGGCTTAGTGAAACGGTATAGAGAGTAAACTTTCTTCACTCTTCATTATCAGTACGTGCAGGCCTCAGCGAATCAATATCTTCCAACTTGATCAATCCTATACGCAAGGCTTTAATAATCATATCAATGACGCTTCTCGCCTTGAATTTTCTGCGCATTTGATCACATATCGAATTTACGGTTTCAAATTCCACAAAGAGAAAATCGTAAGCAATTTCCTTATACGAAAAACCTGCCGCAAGCAGTTGCAGTATCTGATGTTCGCGTCTATTCAGCAAGATAGGGTTTTCTTTTTCATCGATATTGACCACCATAGAGCTTTCGCCTCTTACGTTGACGATATGATCAAATCTATAGAATCTGACGACATCTACATGTAGATCAAGTATATTGGCAATGCTCCAATTGTTTTCATTACGAAGCAGCAAGTATCTTAGGGCAATCTTCAGATAATCATAAGAATCTTCTGCTTCGGGATTATCCTTATACTCCTTGAGCAGTTTTATGATTCGTTCCAGCCTGTATTCTTCGGCCAATTCGATCAACCGCGTCATCTTGTCGGCAGCCAACCGATTATTGTCTTCATTGTCAAAGCTACGTGCTATTTCCTGTATATTGTTAAGTAATAGTTCAATATTGGATTCACTATTATTCAATGGAGTTGCAAGCTTGTCGTACATGAAAAAATCACCTTTGAGGACGGAACGAAGCGCCAATATGAACACCGAAGGCAATGCATCTTTCGAAATATAACCCGATGTCAAAGCATTTAAACCGTTTTTAAAAAGGTGATATTCGTTATAATTGATGACGGCCAATATCTTAACTGCCGGGTATTTATCACGCATTTCTTCACAAAATTCAGCCCAATAGCCGTCGGTTAAATCAAGTGCGAACATCAGAATATCCGGTCTGCTATCAGACAGCCTTTTTTTGCAATCCTTGAAAGAGGCAAACGTTCCTGTCACTTTGGCAAAGCCTGAACGATTGACACACAGACAGATATCATTACTAAACTTCTTACTTTTTACGGTAACATATACGGATGTCATAGTCGATTATAATAATTTAACCTCAAAGATAAGGTTTTTCCGCGAAAACAATAATAATTTTTAACAAATAATTACGAATAAGGTTGCATTTTCACCCTTTTGGGTGAGTTTTAAGTGAAAAAAAAACAATAATTTTGCAAAAAATTATCAAATGACAAAAATTTACAAATATTTATTTATTAATAATTTAAAAAAATAGGAGATTTTTATGATGAAAAAGTTTGTATTCAACGTTTTAACATTTATTGCTGTGATTGCGGGCATGCTGATCTTTACAGGATGTCCCAAAGACGAACCGAATACGTTGTCGGTTTCGCCCACAAACATTACGTTTACTGCCGTCGATCCGCAGGAACAGTTGGTAACAATCACCACAGATGCCGATTCATGGTCGCATCAAGTATCAGCCGGCTGGGTATCAGCCACGCCGGATCAAGCTGCAAAGACACTGAAAATCAATGCTCAGGCTTACACTAACACGAGTGATCCAAGGACTGCCGTATTAACGATTACGGCCGGAGATGCGCCGCCGGTCACAATTTCAATCACCCAAAGCGCAAAGGTTCAGGACAATCTTTCTCTCAGCCCGACCTCGCTCACGTTCGGAGCAAGCGAGACAGGCGCAAAATCGGTTGTCGTCACCACAAACGCACCGAGTTGGGATGCCACTCCATCGGCTTCATGGGTGACGGTGTCGAAAAGCGGCAACAACGCCAGCGTGAGAGTTTCGAGCAATACAGGGACGGCAGAAAGATCGGCAACCGTCACGGTAAAGGCAGGAGATGCCGAAAGCAAGACTTTTACGGTGACACAGAGCGGAGGCAATACGCTGAGTGTCGACAAAACCTCGCTTAATTTCGCAGCTGCTTCTACAACTGCGCAGACCATTACCATCACTACAAATGCCTCCGAATGGAGCGTATCGCGTCCATCAGCCGTAAACACATGGCTATCTGTAACTCTCAACGGTAAAGTGGCATCAATTCGTCCCCTTTCCCAAAACACAAGTACTGAGCCACGAACTGCAACGCTGACCTTCGAAGCCGGCAACGCAACACCCGTAGATGTACAAGTTACGCAGGCCGGAAGGACACCACCTACACCTTCTGTAAAACCTCCTCAGGTGCGGTTTAGAAAACAATCGAATAGTGATAATACGCATTATATGGCTGTATTTACAACAGGAGGAACTGTATTGGCCACGTATCAGTTTGATGCAAAGACAGGAACTTCACAATATTTTACGATCACTCCGGGGAATCATTATACGATGGTCATAAGGTATTCTGATGCAGCAATTATAGGATGGAATAATGATGATCTAACCTTTAATTTCCAGAATAATTACTTGTATACATTTGAATATACAGGCTCCGGCTACAGGATGTCGTGGGAATTAAACAATTCGGCTCCCGAAAAAGAACTGTCTCAACTCAAAATGTCGGAAGAGGCAATCAAAGGGACTCCAATAATCAGGAACGATCTCAAGAGATGGTTTGAAATAAAATAACAGGATACTATATTGGTAATCAATAAAAAACGTAACACGCTTTAGAAACGTGTTACGTTTTTTTATGTCCCGTTTAAAACCAAAATTACGGACATTTTATATTTTTCACCCATTTGGGTGATTGACACAGGCTTTTTTAGGTTGTACTTTTGTCGCAAAATATTCAGATGACAAAAAAAGATTTATATATATTTACTTACATTTAAAAATAGGAGATTTAAAAAATGAAAAATTTTAAATTATTGTTGATGTTGAGCGTTATATTTTGTATTTTTAACGCCGGAATTTGTGATCCTGACAAACCGAATACTTTATCGGTTTCACCCGCAAGTCTTACTTTTACTGCCGTCAATCCTGATGATCAGACGGTAACCATCTCAACGGATGCCACTTCTTGGGCGTATCAAGCAACAGCCGATTGGGTAAGAGCCTCACAAAACGGGAACTCGCTGACAATCAGCGCCAATAATTACGACAACACTAAAGACCAGAGAAATGCCGTAATTACCATTACGGCCGGAGATGCGCCGGCGGTAACGATTTCAATCACCCAAAGCCCAAAGATTCAGGACAATCTTTCCCTCAGTCCGACCTCGCTCACGTTCGAAGCAAACGAAACCGGCACAAAATCGGTTGTCGTAACCACAGACGCAGCGAGTTGGAATGCCTCGCCATCGGCTTCATGGGTGACGGTGGCAAAAAGCGGCAACAACGCGATTGTGAGTGTGTCCAACAACTCAACATCGTCAGACAGATCAGCTACGGTCACAATCACGGCAGGAGATGCCGATAGCAAGTCGTTCACGGTAACGCAAAGAAGGCCTAACAATACGCTGAGTTTAGACAAAAGTGCACTAAATTTCGCGTATAATTCAACTACTGCACAGACAATTACCATCACAACGAATGCCTCCGAATGGAGCGTAACACATCCCACTTCTGTTGACACGTGGCTATCTGTAACCATTAACGGTAAGGTCGTTACCGTTCGTCCCAAATCCCCAAACTCAAGTACTTCGGCCCGCACTGCAATACTTACATTCGAAGCCGGAAACGCAAGACCAATAGATGTTACGGTAACGCAAAATCCGAGACCGGAACAAGAAAATCAGCAACCTCAGGTACGTTTCAGGAAAACTTCAAATAACTCAAGTCTTTACGAGATGGCAGTTGTGAACACAAGTTTTGAAGAATTAGCCTATCATCAATTCAACACATCGACCGGAACGTCAAGTTATACTTCCATTCCTGCCGGTAGACATCATGTCCTGATCAATGAAGGTGGGGAGGTCTACGTTATAACTTTTAGCGGAACCAACACGTATAATTTTCAATCAAGTCACCGGTATACGTTCGAATATAATGGATCAGACTATACGATGTGGGACGAAGGTACATTCAGCGGCATTTCAGAACAGTTCGCTGCTCCATCCATGTCTCCGTCGGAACCGTCTGCCATTGGCATTCGAGTTAAAAAATTGGATGCAAAAGACTTGAAGAGTCTGATGAAATAAAATGACTCGGGCTGCCAACTGTCATATAGTCTGTAAATTTTATAAATTCCGTAAATTCTGTTTTCAAAAAATGCGTATTTAGTAAAATTTTCGTTATATTTACGCTCCAATCTGTTACAAGAAGGCAACTGAATGTTAGGATTGACACATAAATTCAAAAAAAATATGCTACACTTTAAAAATATTATCCTCATTCTCATGGTAATAGCCACCCTGTTCGGATGCGACGACAAATTTCAAACGTCGCACCCGAATGAGGGAGGGATTGTCCTGATGATGGACTGGTCGGATGTCAAAACTGAGATACCGCCTGTCTATCAAGCTCGCGTCATTCAGTCTACGGGATTTATTCGAGATTTTGACGGCCTCATCGGCGAGACAAACATGTTGCTCGTAGAACCCGGTGAGGTAAGTCTATACGTATATAATAATGCAGAAAACATACTTGTTTCGAGTAATAAAGCCATCGTGCGTTCGAGAAACGGAAACTTCCTGTCTAATCCGGGAGCGTTCTTCTCCGGCTATCAGCAAGTATCTACAGAGGCCGACAGCGAGACGCCACTGACAGTCAGAATGAGCCAGCAAACAGGTGAACTCAAGCTGGCACTGGCCGTCAAACCGGCAGAAATGATTGATAAGATCAAGACTATCAACGTCACACTCGAAGGCGTCTCTACCGAGCTTGATATGCAAACTAACGAACTTTCGGGCAGTGCTGCCGTCAATACTGACTTATCGCAAACAGGCTTTTATGCGACTTCGTCTTTATTTCTTTTTGGCTTTGATAAATCTGTATCACAACGTATTACGATTGACGTTGAACTTAAAAACGGAGCGCACGCAAGCTCTACAACAGATGCATCATCGTTGTTTGCCAACTTTAACAGCTCTAAAAATTCACCATTCACTTTGAGCGCCGATCTGAATATCTCGGGCGAAAACTCACCGGTAATATCCGTAAATAATTGGCAGCAAAATGCCGAAATGCGATACTTGTCCGTCTTTCCGCCGGATATTGAATTTAATCAGAGCCAGTCGCAGTATAATGTCAGTATTTTCACAGATCAGCCATCTTGGACGTTCGACGTCGCTCAATCAGGCAGATGGCTGACTGTCACGCAAGAAGATGATATATTGGCAATAGAAGTATCGCCTAATACGGACGATTCCCCACGTCAAGCCACCATAACTATATCGGCAGGAACATTGTATGAAAATATCAATGTAACTCAAAAGGCTACAGGCCCTTATGACGATATGGAAGTTGTCGTACTGCAAAGAGCTACCGTCGGGAAAGGCGTTGACATCATCCTGATGGGCGACGGATATACCGTCAACGACATGGATCGGGGCACCGGCAAGTACGAACGCGACATGCGCACGGCAACCGACCATTTTTTCTCCGTCTACCCGTATTCCGCGTACAGGAATTATTTCAATGTCTATATGATTGCGGCCATCTCCAAGGAATCAGGGATCAGCAATACGTTGACAGGCAAGAAAGTGAATACTGTATTCGAGGCCGAATGGGAGGGCGGACGCTCGACAAGAATCACGAGCAATGAGAATATAGTGGTAGAGTATCTGCAGACCATGCGTGAGCTCGACGATGCGTATATTGATGACATCACAGTCATTATGCCCATCAATGCCAATATCTATGCCGGCACGTGCGTCATGTTTTACCAACAGGAAAATGCCGACTTTGGCAACGGCTTTTCCATCTGCATGTGCCCCGTAGGAAGTGCCTTTCAGCAAATTGTAGTCCATGAAGGAGCAGGACACGGGTTTGCCAAGCTGATGGATGAATATTATGACAGCGAAGAGTTTTACCATCCGAATGAAACGATTCCGGCGGAAGACAAAGCCAATGTGCTGGAATTAAAAAAATGGGGATGGGCTGAAAATATTGACTTTTTTGCCAATATCACGCAGACTACATGGAGAGGATTTGCCGGAAACGCCAACTACCCCATGGTCGGCACGTTTGAAGGAGGCTATTTGTATGGGAAAGGTGTCTGGCGACCGGAGTTCAACAGTTGTATGAACGACAATACGTTCTATTTCAATGCACCCAGCCGCTGGGCTACTGTCCGGCGCATCATGCGGTTGGCAGGCGTCAACTATTCATTCGCCCAGTTTCTGCGCGATGACCGGATCCCTGTTTATCCCACTACGACGCGCAGTGATGCCTCAACAGATTTTGTGCCGCTGGCTCCGCCGGTTATCAAGCGGTTGCGGTAAGTAGAGACGTTGCGCGCAACGTCTCTACAGAAAATGCCATCGTACATTCGTCATGACGTACATTCAAGACAGTCTTAAACTGAAAACTAAGTTTACGTTTTTTTGCTTCCTTTTGCATGCATTTAGCCGATGCAATGTATCTTTGCGGCTTAAATAAACGAATCTCTTGACTGACTTTCTGAATCTTTATCCTTTGACGGCGTGGGAATGGTGCGTAGTCATTGCCTGCGGGTTGTTGATCGGCATGTCCAAAACGGGAATTAACGGGTTGGGGATGGTCTATGTGCCTATTCTGGCCATGATTTTCGGGGCCAAACCGTCGACCGGCATTCTGTTGCCGATGCTATGTCTGGCCGACCTCTTTGCAGTGGCCTACTATCGTCGCAGTGCGGCTTGGAAATATATTATCAGGTTGATACCTTGGTCATTGGTAGGATTTGGGATGGCACTGTTTGTCGATCATTTGATTCCGGACAAAGGTTTTAAGACGTTAATCGGGATTTGTATTTTTGCCGGCATCGGGGTGATGGCGTGGAATGAATACCGCGGCAAGGGAACTGATGTTCCGACGGCCTGGTGGTTTGCTGCGCTCTTTGGCATCCTGGGCGGATTTACGACCATGATTGGCAATGCCGCAGGGCCTATCATGTCTGTTTTCCTGCTGTCGGTGCGGCTGCCTAAGACTTCGTTTGTCGGCACGGCGGCATGGTTCTTTATGATTATCAACTACTTGAAACTACCGTTGCAATATTTTGTCTGGCATAATATCTCGGTCAATACCTTAATATTTGATGTCACCATGCTGCCTGTCATTGCCGTCGGCGCCTGGCTGGGGATTATCTTCGTAAAAAGAGTTTCGGAGAAAATCTTCCGGATCATCATCTATTCGCTGACTTTGTTGTCGGCCATCCTGTTGTTTTTATGACAGTTATTTGGTGCTAATAAAAAAAAGGTCACCGGGCAAGCCCGGCAACCTTTTTTTACTGAATCAACGTCAGGAATTACATCATGCCGCCCATGCCGCCGCCCATACCGGGGTTCATCGGGGGTGCAGGATTTTCTTCCTTCTTGTCTGCAATCACACATTCGGTGGTCAGGAACATGCCGGCAATAGAAGCGGCAAATTCAAGGGCCACGCGCGATACTTTAGCCGGGTCAATGACACCTGCCTTGCACAGTTTCTCGTACTTGTCGAGGTGGGCATTGTATCCGTAATCGCCTTTGCCTTCTCTTACTTTCTGCACGACGACGGCTCCTTCCTTGCCGGCGTTGTTGACGATCTGACGGAGAGGCTCTTCGATGGCGCGCTTGAT
>JAITMM010000129.1 GCA_031277335.1 Tannerella sp.
GAAAAGACAACAATCACGATAGCCCTTGACAACCATAAAGAAAAATTTGTCGCAACAGGTGAAGTCATCACTTTCAACGGATTCTTGCTTGTCTATATGGAAAGTCAGGATGATGATAACGAGAAGGAACAGGAAAATGGTATTCTGCCGGTTGTGCAACCTGACGAAAAACTTCTTCTGCAGGAAATGGCTGCAACAGAACGCTTCACCCAACGCCCTCAACGATATACGGAAGCCAGCTTAGTGCGACGTCTCGAAGAACTCGGTATCGGGCGGCCTTCAACGTATGCTCCTACTATTCAGACGATTCAAAATCGTGAATATGTACTTCGCGGCGATAAACCGGGTGAAGAACGAAACTATCATGTACTGACGCTGGCTGAAGGGAAGATTACAAAGTGTCAAAAGAAAGATATCATTGGAGCCGATCGTAATAAGCTGATACCTACAGATATCGGAACTGTAGTAAACGATTTTCTGATGGAAAATTTCCCTGACATATTGGATTATAACTTCACTGCCAACGTCGAAAAAGACTTCGATGCCATAGCCGAAGGTCAATTGGTCTGGACCACTGCGTTAGATAAATTCTACAAATTATTTCATCCTATTGTCGAAGCTGCATCGGCTGTCAAAACAGAACGAAAAGTCGGCGAACGCAAAGTCGGAGTCGACCCAAAAAGCGGCGAACCGATCTACGTCAAGATAGGTCGTTTTGGCCCGATAGCCCAGATAGGAGAAGCGCGCGCAAACGATAAGGATGGCCCAAAACCTCGTTTTGCCACATTGCTGAAAACGCAGTCCATCGAAACAATTACGCTGGAAGAGGTTCTTAAATTGTTTGACCTGCCCAGAACCATAGGCAAATTTGAGGGCAAGGAAATGACTGTAGGTGTAGGACGATTCGGGCCGTTTGTAAAACATAACGATGAGTATATCTCCATACCTAAACAATTTAATCCTCTAACCATCAAAGACAAAGAAGCTATCAAGCTGATAGAGGAAAAACGTGCCCGGTTGAATCAGAAGATGATAAAGACATTTGATGAAGACCCTGAACTAAAAATCCTTAACGGTCGTTATGGTGCGTACATTAGTTATAATGGCGCCAACTATCGCATTCCTAAAAACAGAGTTCCTGCCGAACTTTCGATGCAAGATTGCCTCGATATTATTTCTAAAGAGAAGAAATAGAGGTTTTTGTTCGCAACAGTCAATCTTTCAAAAGATTCTATTCTGACTGCTTGCAATGTCAATTAATGATGCCGAATCATTATCTAAAAACAGGGAAATCCGGGGATGTTGCTTGAGCATCGTGGCCGGAACAAGGTTGGTAAGCGGACTTTCAAGCGTGTCTCTGACGGCTTTAGCCTTGACGGCATACGGGACACACGAAACAATTTGACTACATTGCATTATTTGGTGCACGGTCATTGAAATGGCCTGCTTGGGGACGTCGTCGAGGGTGGCAAACCATCCTTCACGCACTTGCTGCTGTTTGCATGCATCGTCCAGAGTAACACATATATAGGCTTCTACGGTCTCGAAGTCTGCCGGCGGATCGTTGAAAGCGATATGGGCATTTTCGCCGATGCCGATCACGCCGAGGTCAATCGGCGCCTTACGGATTTCTTCGGTCAGATACGATATCACCTTCAAGGGATCATCTTCGCCGTCATCAAGATAGGCTTGTTTGATGTTGACGTGGTTCAGGAACCGTTCTTTCAGATACTTGCGAAAACTTGCGGGATGGCTTTCGGGCAGGCCGATATATTCATCCAGATGGAACATTTCGACCTTGTTCCAATCTATGTCGCAATGTATGAGGGCATTGATTGTTTCAAATTGCGATGCGCCGGTTGAAAGGACAATTCGTGCATTTCCATTGCGGGCGATCGCTGTGTTGATGATTTCCGCGCAGACTGCGGCGGCTTCTTTGCCTAATTCTGTGGGGGTTGTGAAAATGTTAAGTTTCATATTTATCTTTGATATTCTTTTTTAGCCTGAGGTTTGAGGGGTGACAGGTCGGCGATGTTGACTGCCTGTCCGGATGCGATGCTGTTACGGGCAGCGATGCCTATCAGACAGGCAAATGCGCCGTCGCGCGAGCTGGCATATTGCTTATACGGGTCGGGCGTGCCGGGGACAAAAATCTGATCGCGCAGGAAGTCGTCGCTACCGCCGTGTCCGGATGAAATCCTGGGTACGGGAATGTATTGTCGTTTGGAAAAGTTTTTGGAGATGACAATCTCGTCGTAATCCACATCGGATGTGGAATTTGAGCTTTGAATCCAGATGTCGATGCGCCCTTTCGTTCCGTTCAGTGCAAGCCTGTAGCCTTCATAAGGCGAATAGGCTGTGAGCGAATAGGCCACTTGTACACCATTGGCATACTTGATGGTAGCCGCCATCTTGTCGAATATATTAATGTCGTTTTTGAAAACGCATCCGTCGCGCAGGTAACCGTCGTATTTTTCGCAGTCGAGATACAGTTGCTTGTAGGGGCTGATGCGGGTCTGTTCCGTGACGCCGACGGCATTCATCATTTCAAGCGTCATGGTGGGCCGTTCGATATCGAAGTAGAATTTACATTCGCGCTTATGCGTGCATGTACGGCAGTTTTCGGCGCGGATACTGCCGTTCCTGCCGTAGAAATCGAGTGATCCCAATGCGTAGACCGATTCCGGATCGCTGTCAATCAGCCAGTTCAATATGTCGAAGTGATGACAGGCCTTATGTACCAATAGCGAGCCGCTTTTTTCCACTAACCTATGCCAGCGACGGAAGTAATCTGCGCCGTGCGAAGTATCCAAATACCAGTTCAGATTGGCCGACATGATGTCTCCTATTTCGCCCCCACGCAACAGTTCCCATATTTTGGTACAGTGAGGAGAATAGCGGGCGTTATGTCCGACGCGTATCTTTATGCCCGTCCGCTTCTCGGCATCAAGTATTTGCTGCACTTTTTTCTCGTCTGTAGACATGGGTTTCTCGGTTAGAACGGCGATGCCGAGTTCCAGACTCCGAACGATATAATCGTTGTGAGTGGCATCTACCGTGGTCACAATCACCATGTCAGGCTTCGTTTCGGTGATCATTCTTTCGAATGCCGACATCGGATTTTGGAGGTCGCTGTACGTGCGGCAGTCTGTTCCTATGATTGCCTTTGCCGCTTCAACACGACCGGGGTTCATATCGCACAGCCCGACAAACTCAATCCTATCGGGATAACGGCGCATCAAATCCCTGCCCCACATGCCGGTGCCGCGTCCACCGGTGCCTACCATGCATAATTTCAGCTTGCTTCCGGAACGGACTGCCTGGGTGTTCGCCGAAGCATCCGACTGATTCCCTGTCTCTCCAAACACCTGAATCGAATTGCCTAACGCGCTCGCAGTAAGCATAGTCCCTGTCGTTGCAAGGAAATCGCGCCTTGAAAAAGATGGTTGTAATTTCATTTTTACAGCATTTTTATTTATAATTTTTTGAATATATCCGACAAAAATACATTTTTTTTCCGTTCGATGAAATCTTTCACAAAAAAATACATCACTAACAACAAGTCCGGTATTACTGACTAAAAATCGGAATTTCTAAAAATGATTATTCAGTCTGTCATTGTATTCTGACGTGACAACTTGCATGATGGGTTAAGTCAATGTCGGCTTTTTACAAATTATGGTATTATTCATACGTATACTTTTACTGAATAATAATACTTTTTTGTATATTTTCATATCCGACAGTTTTTTATTTTCTACCAAAAATGCTATTTTGAATGAATTTCCGGACAATAGCTTCATCCACATATTTTTAGATAAAAAACATACACCTGTCCCGGCCGATTCTGCCCCAAGTTTTTGACATACTTTTTTTATTGCCGTTATTTTACAAGCTGTCAATTCATATATTATTATACTTGTTATTTTGTCATATATAAATCCATTATAAAAGTGATCGCTGACACAGAAATATCCGCCTGGTCTCAATACGGAATAAATATTCCCTATAATTCCGTATATGCCATCCACCGTTTCTTTCCACGTTTTTCGTACAAAATGATGGACAACCCGGTTTGCAAATATAATATCAAAAGTGTTTTCAGCAAATAATTGATTAACATCGTCTACCGATGCTTTTATAAAATCTATTTTGTCAGAAAACATAGACCACGTATCATATTTCAAGGAATCTAACACTACTATTTTACAGTTGCTTGCTTCAAAATAGCTATATAATTCCATCGCGAAATGCCCGCTTGCTCCCCCAATATCAAGAATCTTTATTTCTGTTTTTGTTTTTACTGTTTTCAGAATTCTCTCATACAAACTCAAATAATATATCGAAAATCGCTTTTCATAAGTTTCATAAAGCGTATGTTGCCGCTCATTAATTAACCTGATATTCTGTTCCTTTATTTGTTTCATTTTTACCTGAATATTACATCTTTTTGACTTTTGCTCTATAGTAGTTATTTTTCCTCATTACACTATTTGTGAATTATTGATAGTCCGCAGTTTGAATCAAGATAAGATAAAAAAATAGCGTGGAAACAACCTGTCGGATAATCAGGTTTCCACGCCTATGCTTCAAACAAGTTGTTCCACGCCGCATGCAGCGGCGTTTCACTATCTTATTCTTGAAGCATAACCCAATAATGGGCCAAATTGTGGAAATTGATTATCCAAGAATAGCAGTAAATCGCTATTTATATTTATCTTATACTGTGCCTCTTAGCAAGTTTTTATTTATGCCATATACTATTTTTTGTTAATAATTCAGATGCAAATATAATGATTTTCTTACGAAAATCTTAAAATATTGAAATTTCTACATCGTAATTCGTAATTGTTTTAGTATTTTAACGTTAGAGAAAATGCCTTTCATGGCTCCTTTAGAGGACTTTGACAGCTATATTCACCATAAATATTCAATTATTGCCCCCAATAATAATTATTTTGACACTATTATTGCCCCCAATAATAATTATTTTTTAACTTTGCAGTCTGATTTAATGAATACGGGCTATGCAATACTTACAGCGAAATATTGACAGTGAATTGGTAGAATGGAAAAATGCCGTGGCGCATAAACCTTTATTGCTGCGTGGAGCGAGGCAGGTTGGAAAGTCGTCGGCGGTACGGGAATTGGGCAAACAGTTTGATTCCTTTTTTGAGATTAATTTTGAAAATAAGGATTTTGCGAGCGCAAAGAAAATTTTTGAACGTCATTCCAATTCCCATGCGATTTGTGATGAATTAGGTTCGATATTCACTATGCCGATTGTGGCAGGCCGGACACTGTTGTTTCTGGATGAAATTCAATCGTGTCCAGAAGCCATTCAGGCATTGCGCTATTTCTATGAACAAATGCCTGAGCTGCATGTGATTGCAGCAGGTTCTCTGTTGGAATTTGCAATACGGAAAATACCGACATTTGCAGTAGGAAGAGTGCGTTCAATGTATATGTATCCGTTTTCTTTCGAAGAATTTCTGAGGGCAACGGGGAAAAAATCGTTGCTCGAAAAATTGCAGCGCGCTTCTCCTGAAAATCCTTTATCGGACGAAATTCATACAAAATTGAGAGAAATATTTCTGAGGTTTATTGTTTTAGGAGGAATGCCTGAAGTGGTATCAAAACATGAATCCGGCGGCTCATTACTTGATTGTCAGTATGTTTTAGATGAACTGATAGACACGCTGTTCAGTGATTTCGCAAAATACAAACAGCGGGTACCTGCAACACGTCTCGAAGAGGTTTTTTCGGCGATCATTGCGCAGACAGGACAAAAATTCACCTATTCGCAGGCCATAACTTCCGCTAATCAGGTGCAAATCAAGGAAAGTATAGACCTTCTGAAAATGGCAGGGTTGGTATATGACGTCACACATTCTTCGGCAAACGGATTCCCGCTGGCTGCCGAAACAAATTCACGTTACCGTAAACTGATGCTGCTCGATACGGGAATTTTTCAACGTATCCTTCGCCTTGATCTGGCAAGTTTGATGCTTGACGAAAAAATAGAACAGATCAACAAAGGTGCATTGGCAGAGATGTTTGTAGGGATTGAACTGGTGAAATCACAAAACAACCGTCTCCCGGCCGAACTCTATTATTGGCAACGCGAAAAGACAGGCAGTGCTGCCGAGGTTGATTATGTCATTCAGTGCGGGCAGGATATCGTCCCTGTGGAAGTAAAAGCAGGCACAAAAGGTTCGATGCAAAGCATGTTTTTATTTCTCGAAGAAAAAGAGAGGCCGTATGGCATTCGTTGCTCCCTTGAAAATTTCAACCAATTCCAAAATATCAAAATTTTTCCCCTGTATGCAGCAGGTGGCATTCAAAGGACGTTTTCAGAAAAAGTAATTCAGTGATTCATCCCAAGCAATTCCTCGATCAGTTCGCGGTGATTGCTGAGGCGCGGGACTTTGTGTTGCCCGCCTAATTTGCCTTTTATCTTGAGCCATTCCATGAAAAGACCTTCGCGAGCTAAAATGATTTCGGGTGGTTGAAGGGTGAAGTTTTTATATCGTTTAGCTTCATAATCAGAGTTCAAGGATTGCAGAGAGTTATCTAATGCTTGGCAAAACTGTTCGATGGATGCCGGCATTTTCTCAAATTCTATCAACCACTGATGCCGTCCTTTGGCTTTGTCGAGCATAAACTGCGGCGCAACCGTGTAGGCACGCACCTCAGCTCCGGTCTGCTGACATGCGATCAGCATTCCTTTTTCGGCATTATCGACCATCAATTCTTCGCCGAATGCATTGATAAAGTGGACCGTGCGCCCGACAATCTCAATTTTGTAGGGATTGCGGGAAGTAAAGCTGATCGTGTCGCCTATCATATATCTCCACAATCCGCCGACAGTAGAGATGACGACCGCATAAATTTCGCCCTCCTTGACTTCCTCAAGCGGGATTACCTTCGGATTATCAGAACGTTCCAATTCGCTGAACGCAATAAATTCATAGAAAATGCCATAGTCGAGCATCAACAACATGCCGGGATCGTTCTGGTCGTTCTGTATCCCGAAAAAACCTTCCGAAGCGTTGTAGGTCTCCATGTAATGCATTCTGTCAGAGGGAATAAGCGCTTTATACTGTGTACGGTAAGGGTCAAAACTTATTCCTCCGTGGAAAAAGACTTCAAGGTTTGGCCATACTTCGGTGAGCGTTTCCTTGCCTGCACGTTTCAGTATTTCCCTGAGCAGCACCAATATCCATGACGGCACACCTGATATGCTGCCTACGTCTTTCCGCCATGTCTGTTCGACTACGGCCTTGATTTTGGATTCCCATTCATTCATCAGAATAGTCTGTTTGCTCGGTATGCGTACCAGATTGACCCATTGCGGAATATTCTGAATCAAGACAGCCGACAGGTCGCCGCAATGCGATTTCCTGTTTAGCGGCGAAGGGCTATGGCTTCCTCCAAGTATCAGTCCCTTACGGGAATAGAAGCTGCTTCGCGGATTGTTTCGCAGATACAGCCCGACGGTGTCATATCCTCCCCGATAGTGACAAAGTTTGAGGATTTCGGGCGTCACGGGGATGAATTTGCTCTTATCGTTCGTCGTGCCGCTACTTTTGGCGTACCATTTCACTTTAGACGGCCAAAGGATATTTTCTTCACCGTTGATCATCCGTTCTATGGATGGTTTCAGCGAATCATACGTCTGTAACGGTATGCGATTGGCAAATGAAGTATAATCACGTATGCTTTTGAAGTCATACTTTCTTCCCCATTCGGTTCGAGCGGCAAGTGTCAGCAACAGATGCAATTGCTCACGTTGAATCGCATCGGCTGCCCATTCGTACGAATTTATTGTTTTCAGCCGGTTACGATACACAAGCGATGCAGACAGGCTAAATAGATTCATCCACGCATTTGTTTTTACGAATTTTCGGCAAAGTTACGATTTCTTGACGGAAAAGAAAAATTATTAATGAAAGTTCTGACGTTTATGGATTGCTTTGCAGCCTCACAATAATGCCATCGATTGTTAAAAAAAAAGGAATAAATGTGAATTATTCGAGAAAAAATCGTATCTTCGGCATAAAATTTAGCAACCGTATGAAAAAGAGACTTGTCATACTCAGCGGAGCCGGCATGAGCGCCGAAAGCGGAATATCTACCTTTCGGGATACCAATGGCTTATGGAATAATTACAGGGTTGAAGACGTGGCTACCCCCGAAGGTTTTGCCAAAAACCCTCAATTGGTACTCGATTTTTACAATCAGCGAAGAAAAGAATTGCTGAAGGCCAAACCAAATCCGGGACATTACGGGCTGGCTGCATTGGAAGAAGATTTCGACGTAGATATCGTCACGCAAAACGTTGATAATCTTCATGAACGTGCCGGCAGCAGCCATGTGCTGCATCTGCATGGCGAATTGATGAAATCGTGCTCCGTGCGCGACACAAATACGCCTTACGATATTTCCCCGGACCGGCCGGAGATTAATATCGGAGATAAAGACATGCATGGCAACCAGTTGCGCCCGTTTATCGTCTGGTTCGGCGAGGCCGTCCCCATGATAGAGCCGGCTATCCGCCTTGTCAAATCGGCTGATATCTTTGTCGTTATCGGAACATCGCTCGCCGTGTATCCTGCCGCAGGACTGTTGAACTACGTGCCTGTCGGACGACCCGTTTACCTGATCGACCCAAACGATGTACAGACATATCGCACTGACATCCAAATCATAAAGGCCGGTGCATCGGAAGGGGTGAAACGGTTGACGGAGTTGTTATTATTAAAAAAATGAGTACTTTTGTAACAAAATGCCCCCCTTGCCCGTCTTTACGTTATAACTGAAGAAATAACAAACAGGTAAAGCCGAAAGGATGAGTGCGGACGAATTTGAAAAGGTATATTATGCCTTGCATCCGAAAATGTGGAGGGTAGCTTACTCCCTGTTGAACGATGTGGCCGACGCGGAAGACATCCTTCAGGACGCATTCTGCAAGTTATGGGACATGCGGGCCGAACTGGCTGACATCAAAAAACCGGAAGCATTCAGTATCAGGCTGATAAAGAATCTCTGCCTCGACTTTATCAGGGCGCCGAGAAACAGAATTGACACCGAATCAACGGAATCGTTGCTGATGGCGGACGACATGACGCCGGAAGACGAGTTGGAAAGCAAACAGAGAATCCTTCAGATTGAAGCGATGATCGACCGGTTGCCGGAAAAACAGCGTATAGTCCTGCAAATGAGGGGATGCGGAGATTATTCGTTCGAAGAGATAGAAGTCGCCACCGGCGAGACGGCAGCCAATGTGCGGGTGCTGCTCTCGAGAGCGCGTAAAACATTAAAAAGCATGTTGATATCACATGACGGAATGGGATAAAAAAAATATAAAAGATATGGATATAGAACAGTTACTACAAAAATTCTACGCAGGCGATTCCAATCCTGAAGAGGAGCGCCTCTTAATGCAATACTTTCTTACAGAAGAGAATGTGGATCAACGTTGGAAAGCAGATCGCCAATTATTTTTATCATTGCATAAAATGCAAGGGCAGGTGCCGCAAGGCGTTTCCGAAAGGCTGGCAGCATCCATCAAGCGGATGACGGCAGCTTCGGAAGAGGACCATGTGCCATCAAAGTCAGTTACTATAAAGCAAGTAGTTACTTTGCAGCATCAATCACCGATGCGTCGGCGCACCATGTATTATTGGATAAGCAGTGCAGCAGCCGTTGCAATCCTATGTGTCAGCTTGTTCTTCGTGTTCCGCACGCCAAAGACGCAAGTCATTGCAGATACTTTCTCCGACCCCGAAGAAGCCGCCCGGTTCGCCCGGCAGACTTTGACATTTATGTCGACGCAACTCAACCAAGGGCTAAATAAAGTATCGGAAGTCGAACAGGAATTTGAACGTGTAGACCAAATACTAAACAAGCATATCGGCAAATAAATCATCAAGTTTGGCGCAATGAAGATGTAACAAAATACGTGAAAATAGAATTAACTTAACAGTACTTCATTTGATACGTGTCCCCTGAAAACAACACTCGACAAGTAGAAATATCTTCTTCAAGGCATTGCATATCATCCGTATAAGTCAAATTGTCACCGATGGAAGCGCAGTTGGCGGCCAACTCCCTTAAATCGTCATTTTCCTCATATCCAACGACTTGCAGTTGTTTTTTGACACGTGACAATAGCAGCGCAAACTCGCCATATCCGCTGTTGATCACCGTTACTTTTCCTTCGTCGGGAAGTTGAGCGATCAGTGAGCGGAAATTTCGGTGGCGGCGCAATGATTTGCGGACAGACCGCTCGACTGTGGCGCCTTTGTAAATATAGTTGTGTATCACCAGATCGCTGTAATAATCAGGCGTTTCGATTTGCCGGCTGACCAGTCCGTACTGCTCGCGATAGTATCGGCGCACCTGCTTGCTGCGAAGTGTATAGTCGGTGTCAAAGCGTGCATCATCCGGCGTAATCCGCTCCATCACACGGATTTGGATGCTGCCTTTCCGCAGCATAAACTCCTGTTTGGGAAGCACATGGCCCACTCCGTGAATCAGAATCGGAATGATATCAAGTTGCAACTGCTCGGCCAAAAAGAAAGCGCCCTTGTGAAATCGCAGGATCGAACAGTCTTCCGAGCGCGTCCCTTCGGGGAAGGTGACAATCGAATAGCCCTGATGCACAAGCTCTTTTAACGGGACTAACGCCTGTCCGAAACCGTCGGACACGGGATAGAAATCGGCGTATCGGATCAGGCGGCCGTAAAACGGTGAGTTCCAGACCCAATTGTTAGTCAGTATCACTAACTTTGGCGTTAGCATCAGGATGCACATCAAGTCCAAGTGGGACTGGTGATTGCAGATTATGACAGCCGGTTTGTCGAATTTTTCGTTCATCAGATTCAGATAGGTCGTTTTGACTTGCGGGACATGGAAGATGGTGAATCGTGCAATCCTGTGAAGCAGTGCGTGATAGATATGTTTTTTCTTTTCCGTCCTGCGCCCGAAAGAAAACAAAGCCATCCCACAAAGGGTGATGATGGTGGAAAAAATCAGAAAATAGGTAAATGAGAATATCATCGCTCCTAAATTCCTTAACGTCAAAGGCATCAACCGTTTTTTCCCTTTTTTAAGCGTCAGCGCATGAAACAGCAGCGGCGGGAAAATATACGCCATCGTCACGACCGAAAGCATCCCTATGATGGTCACCTCGGCCAGCGAACGGAGCGCCGGATGTTTGGCAAAAATCAGCGCGCCGATGCCGATAAACATCATCAGGGCCGACAGCGCAATGCTGTTCTTGTACGAAAACAGAATTTTCCGCCTGCGTGTATACTCGTACATCAGTCCTTCGGTCATAAATATCGTATAATCATCGCCTTGGCCGAAGATAAACGTCGCCAGGATGATATTGACGATATTAAACCGGATATCGAAGATATTCATCAGTCCCATGATCCACACCCAGCTGAGCGCCAGTGGAATAAAGGCTATAATCCCCAGTTCGAGCCGCCCCAGCGAAAAAACAAGAAAGACGAACACGATGATGCCGCAGACATACAGCACGTAATTGAAACTGTCAGAGAGCGATGCCACCATCCGGCGCGTCAACGAGCCGGCATCGAAAGCTACGGACGAGGGAGAGAGCCGGTTCAAGTCGGCTTCTATTACGGGCACTTCGTTGGCATTTGTATAAAGTGGGTTGATAATAAGTGACTTACCGTATGTCTCGATAACAAGCTCCTTCAGCAAAGTTTCCCGGACAGGGTCGAAAAGCGACAAATCGGCAGCCTCCCACCTGTGTGTGACCATTTCCTCGAAATCGTTGAAAATGTCGGGTTTAAAGCCCATCCGTCGCGATTCATCTTTCAGCATGGCCAGCATATCGTCGCGCCGTGTCTCCCAGAACGCGTTCCATCGCTTAACGCGCTCGGTTTGAAGCGCTAACGAGGGATAGAACGTATTCAAATCGCCTGTTCGCTTTATCTTGCCTTCGCCGGCTAACCGGTCGAGCGACGGCGTCAGCTGTTCATTTGATTCGAGCGCCCGGTTGAGGGTTTCTCCTTCGGTCACTAAATACATAACATGCTGATTCTGATTTAATACCTCCATCATCCGTTGAAAGGATGCCTGCTGCGACTCGGTCATGTAATTGATCTTGTTCATATTTGTCTCAAAGCGAGACTCTGTGCTGAAAAATGCGAGTATAACTGTTATTATCAGCACGATAAGCGTCAATCGACGGTTTTTTTCAAACGGTTTGCCGATGAATCCTGCAAAAAGCGAACGCACCGGCTTGATGTCAGCCGTCCGCGTCGGCAGCAGGTGGGGCAGGAAAAACAGCACAAAAACGATCGTCCCCACCAGCAGCAGGGCGGCAAACCACCCCAGATCGGTCATGGCAGCCGACCCGATAAACACAAGGCTGAGAAAGGCGCCCACCGTCGTCAGGTTGCCAATCGTCAGCGGCTCAATAATATCCTTGATGACTTCGCGCGGACGCGGTATAAAGTTGTAATGGTCAACAAAATGGAGCGGATAATTGACGGCTATCCCAAAGATGATGGAGCTGATACCGATGGCAATAATCGACACTTCGCCCCGAATCAGGTAGAGCGCCGCCATGGCAAACATCCCGCCGAAAAGCGTCGCAAAGAAGATAAGCAAAATCTTTTTCGCGCTACGGTAAGAATATATCAGGATACCGAAAATCAGAAGCAATGCCAACGATACGGAAAAAAACGTATCTGCCTTAATCTGAGAGGCATTGCTGATGCCTATCTCGGCCGCCCCGAAATGCCGGAACGTGACCCTGCCGCCCATCTCATTTTCTATTTTATTGATATACAGGTTCAGCGAATCGATGAACGCTGCATTTTGATTTGTTTCGCTCACCGGCAAGGTGGATTCTATCAGCAAAAATGCTTCGCGCTTGTCCGTAAAGATATAATCCTGATAGAGTTGATATTGATTGCCGACCTGAAAGTCACGCAGCTTTAACAGCAGCGGATTTGCTATCCCAAGCGGATCGGACAGGATGTTTTGCTTGAAAACCATGCCGATAGGCGAAACAAGCATATCCCTGTCACGGATTAACTGATCGGTCATTTGGGCACGCGTCAACAGCGAATCGATCCGGACGTAATCTGTATCATCCAGGAAATAAGGCATTTGCCGGACGATAAAGGTGGACAGTTGCAGCGTTTGCGTCGGGTCCACCTTGTACGTCAAACGTTTAATAAAAGGTGAATGCAGGGATCCGGCCAACCGTTCGACGGCTTCCATTTGGCGCGCCATGTCCTGCTCCGTCGAATCGGGCGCCGAACAGTAGACGGCCAGTCTGTTGGCCGAAGCCACATGGCGGTAGGCGTCATTCATGCGTTCATTTTCCTTGTCTTCAGGCAAAAATCCTGATATATCTTCCTGAAAATGAGTCCTAAGCGTCAATCCGACAAAGAGGATCAGCAGGAACGCGAGCAAGGCAAAGAGTTGTCTTTTGTGGCAGGTGAAATAGTCGTAAACGTTCAGGAAAAACTTCGTCATGACTTGTCGAACAATTTATGGAACAGCATCGACGGATAACCGTAAAAAATGGCCAACACGACAAAACACGTGTTTAGCAGGCTGATCCGTAGAAAGTCCATGCCGGGTCTGAAATGCGAAATACGCTCTCCATCAGGGGCATAGTAGACATGTACCGGCATGGGACGAATCGAAATGCCTTTCCAGGCAGCCCTGATAAGCATCTCCATTTCAGCTTCATAGCGCGAGGTGAACGGCAGCAGACCTTTCATCCTTGCCAGCGGATAGAGCCGGAAACCGTTTTGAGTATCGCGCAATCGCCTTGCTGTCTGGGCAGTAAACAGGACGTTCGACATTTTATTCGCCACATTGTTTTTTGAGGGCATCCGGCCTTCAATCATGCGCTGTCCCACAAGCAGCGCGCCAGGACTTGTCTCCGCCGACCGGAGAAACGCTTCAATATCGCTTGCAAAATGCTGACCGTCAGAATCAAGCGTGATAGCTCCATTATATCCCAATTCAATGGCACGTTGAAATCCGCATTTCAGCGCATGGCCCTTCCCCTTATTTTTTTCGTAGGATACGATTTCTATCTTACCGGTATAATTTGTTAATATTTCAGTGGTATTGTCCGTAGAGCCATCATTTACTACGATAATCGAACTTGTATATCGCATCACATCGTCTATCACACCGGCCAATGTGCCGGCGTTGTTATAAGTAGGGATGATGACGCAGAGTTGCTGCTGCTCCATACGGTGCTGTAATTCAGGGATTTTAGATATGGTTGCATCTTCCAGTACAAGATTCATTTTACAGCATATTGCCTGATTGTGGCTGATCAAAGCATTGATAACTAAAGGATTGTGCTCGGAAGGATGATTTTCGGGCTGTTGTCCGCTTTGAACAGGATGACGGGGATGCTGCAACACTGTTTCCGTCTTCGAATCCGGCGCTTTGACGCTGAAACGTACCTCTATTTCGGAGTGCTCCAGGGGATTGATCACGCTTAAAAACTTAACATTCCCGAGCTTGCGAATAAACAATGCAGTGCCATAAAAGTCTTCAGCCAACTCCTTGACCATTTGCACGATACAAGCTCCCGGAGTAATCGGGTTACCCTGAAAATGCGCCTGATAGATGGGATGTCCGGCGTTCAGGGACAAGCGGTAGACGGTGTCATTTCCATCGACCGTCCGTTCTTTTATGCTGAAAAAGTCATTGAGCAACATAGGGTTGGGTTTGAAAGTTAAAGCATTTCCATCAAAATGCGACGGGAGTGCAGGGACTTATTCATTGATGACATTTAGGGAATAGATGATTTTCCGTTTCAAATTGTTTAACACCAGACTATTATCCGGATTTCGGACAATGGATTTCTGTCGTTTTAACGTAGCCGTCATGGTTCCATCCGATTGAACGGCACGCGTCGTTTTCCGTTGAAAACCAGCATCGGGGTTGTCTATTTCGAAGAGGAAATGCAGGTCGTCGGCGATCGTTCGCCTGATATACCATTTGTTCAGCATAGAAATCACGTTCAGCAGTTTGCATTGCTGCGTGGTGACGGTAAAGTCAAATGCCTTGACACCGAATTCGTTAATGACCGTGCCGCGCCATCCTTCATCCGTCTTTTTCAACATGCAAAGTCCCGTGATATGATTCCCGCGCACTTGAATGTCAACATTATAGCGATTCATCTGCCCGTCGTCCCGCAGTTCGGCGCTCCACAAACGTCCGGCAGCCGGTGAAACGTCCGTGTTCCGGCTTGCCACGGAGGTCGTTGCACAGCCTACAAGCAACAGAATCAGGCTACTTGCGAGAAAATATTTCATCATTGACAGGGTTGGTTAGGTATGCTAAAGACGTCGACCAATCTACTTGCGGGAGAATATCTCATCATTGATGGCTGCGTTCGTTTGAAGGTTTTTCAATTGAATCTCAGTCTTATCACCGCCTTTTTCTATTAATTCCACTTTTTGGATCCGGCTATCCGTCTTGTTTACAAAGATTTGAATCTTGTCAAAGAGGTCTTTTACTTCTTTTTTCACCGGCACGAGCGTCACGCGGTAATCATTCGCGCCGACGCCGAACTGGGCAGTGAAATCCGGTGAATTGATTAATCCCGAGCCGCTTACACCGCCAATGATAATATCGCTGATACTGCTGAACATCTTGCTCGACTTGGCCGGAACGGTCGTCTGGCTATTGCCGGCATCCATAAAAACGTTTTTCCCGTCCATCGCAAAGACATACGCCTTGGGTTTCGTATATTCCCATCGGATTTTATTCGGCTGTTTGTAAAACATTTTGCCTTCCGAAACGACCTTATCGTCCATGAACGACAATTCCTTGACTTGCGTAAAATCACAATTCATCGTCTTCATCGCCTGCGACGCCGCTGTGATTTTATCGATGATTTCTTTTTGCTGCGCCTCAGTTGCAGTCTGGTAGGATGATTGTGCAAACGTTGTCACACAGAGCAACATACCGCTTATTACAAACATTATTTTCCTCATAACTTCTCCATTTTTATATATTTACGCAACAAAAGTAGTCTTATTTTCGCACTTTCGCGGGATTTTTGGAGATAAAATCTTTCCATCCGGTATACGATTTTTCGACGAACGGCCTGTTGGTCTGCAAAAAATGGCAGAAAGCGACGGCCAAACCGTCAGTCGCATCCAACTGCGGGAGCATCCTCTCGTTCGGGATATGCAGGATATGCTGCAACATGCCCGCCACCTGCTCCTTGGCCGCACGGCCGTTGCCCGTGATGGCCATTTTGACTTTTAGCGGCGCGTATTCGTAGATGGGCAGGTCACGCATCAGCGCCGCCGACATGGCCGCGCCCTGCGCCCTGCCCAGCTTGAGCATGCTCTGCACGTTCTTGCCGTAGAAAGGCGCTTCGATGGCAAGTTCGGCCGGATGATATTCATCTATCAATGAGAGTATTCGCTCATGGATGCGCAGCAGTCGCAGGTAATGGTCGTCGTATTTATTGAGGTGCAACACCCCCATCGCCTCCAATTTCGGATTGCGGTCCTTGATCGCCAACAGCCCGTAGCCCATGATGATCGTGCCGGGGTCAATGCCTAAAATAATCCTGTCCGGGTTCATTTTATTACGTAAAAATATGCAAAGTAACACATTTTTTTTGGTTTTCCTTCCAACTTGTTTTATCTTTGTCTCGCTTTCTACTTATAAAATTCAAACGCATGAAAAAAATTATCTTTTACTGTATTCTTGCTGCCATGTCGCTGCATACAGCCTTTGCACAAACCAATGCAAAGACGGACAACGATACGACCTATATGCTTACATACGACCACGGTGGCTTGATCTTATGGGGAGAAGAACATTTCAGGGAAAGGCTTCAAAACGCCATTGAATGGCTTGACAAATATCCTTCATTTAAAATAGGATTGGAGAATGAGGCGCAAATTTACGACTACTTTGGCGAGCACAGTCCCGGCATATTGAATGAAATAAGGCAATATCTCGACCGGTATAAAGGCCGGTTCGGAATAGGTTCCTGTACTTACGGACAGCCTCTTTCTGTATTTATCAGCGATGAATCGAATATCCGGCAAATTTATTACGCATTGGAAGCCTCGGAAAAATGGTTCAACTACCGCCCGCCCGTCTATCTGATGAGCGAACATGCCATGCACAGCCAAATCCCTCAAATAATCAACGGATTCGGTTTCGAAGGCGCAATCATGCGAACTCACTACATGATGTACGGTTTTAACCCGACCTTTAATGTTCCGATTGGCCAATGGATCGGATTGGACGGAAGCCGAATACCGACCATCCCGACGTATACCGGCGAAGGCGCCGAATTTGGAAAAACTACAGTAGATACGTGGATACTAACACGTTACCCAAGCAATGATGCACGCGAATCGTTGGACGACTACCGCAGGCAATTCAGCCATATCCAACCCTTATTGGCCACACGTGCAGACGATTCCGGATTGAGAAAAGAGGATTTGGTCAGGGAATACGAAGGAAATAAAAAATTCCAATGGATTCTGATGGATGAATTGATGGATAAGTATCCGCCCGCCACGGAACCCATGGTGACCAAACCCAACGACTTCACTGTCAGGATGCCATGGGGATATTGCGGTAACGAAATCTGGAACATGTCGCGCAAAGCGGAAGTATCGGTTTTGACCGCCGAAAGGCTATGCGCATTAGCCGGCCTGTATGGCGAACCTTTCCACGAACAGGAATTGGATAAAGCGTGGAAAAACTTACTGTTATCGCAGCATCACGATGTACAGATCGTCGGTCTGGTACCGGAAGCCCGCAAGCTGCTCCCTGAATCGCAACGCATATCCAATCAACTGATTGACAACAGTATGTCATTCTTTGCAAACCGGATGACGGGAGAAGGCGACAGGCAAATTACCGTATTCAATCCCTTGTCGTGGAAACGTTCGGCATGGCTCACCTCGTATGTTTCGTTTCATGCCGGCGAAGCCAAACATATCGCCGTAAAATGCGGTGATACCGTTCTTCCCGTACATATATTATATTCGAATACATATTCAAGTGGATATATCCTCGATGCAACCATTGCTTTCAACGCCCCGCTTGAGCCGTTGAGCCTGACGGCTTTTTCAGTTATCACGCTCGACGAACCATTGAGTGACGGCAAAAGTAAATTTTCGGTCGAGGAAAAGGAACTGCTCGTCAAAACACCTTTTTATGAAGTCAAACTGAATCCTGCCGGAGGAATCGAAACCCTTAAAAACAATAAGAATGAGCTTCTTTTGCAAAACGGAAATGAACGGAGCGCTTATTTTGAAGGGACAATCGATAAAGTTGTTTCGCGTTCCGAAGGCAGATGGACGATTCATAAGTCACAGGGAAATGCACCCTGGATAAAGATGAGCGAAAACGGTTTTATTGCCGACGTGCCCTATACGTTTGAACTTACTTTTTACGAAGATAAACCGTTGATTGAATGTAATGTAGAATTTAATTTCAACGGCCAAATGATCGGACTGCCTACTACCAACCTCCGTGACAGCCACTCCCCTTTCGTTCATGATGAGAAATTACGTTTCAAGATGTTTCCCCTTATCGAAAAACAGGTGACGGGAGTGCGTGATTTGCCTTTTGCCATCGCAGAAACTGAGGATAAAACCATCGAAGGAAATTACTGGACAGCTTTGACCGACGGGGATAAAGGCTGGGCCGTTTTCAACAAAGGCAACATGGCGATTGTGAGGGAACAGGACCGGGGACTATCCATTCCGCTGGCTTATTCCATGTATTATATCTGGGGAACACGGCCGCTCTACGGGAAATATGACTATGCTTTTGCCTTTTATCCGTTCGAGGGAAGCTGGCAACAAACAGACTTGCCGAAAAGAGCGCTCGAATACGCTTTCCCGACACCAACCTGCGAAACCCTGCACACAACGAACGAATTGGGATTAACAGTCAAACCCATTCAGTTTCAATTCGATAGCAATGAACTCATGATGACGGCGCTTTATCCTCAAAAAGGCAATATAATTGCCCGGTTTTTCAAGTACGGTGACAAATCCGACCGGTCAACCGTCAAAATAAATGCCGGAGCACTCCATCCGTCCGAAGTGAATTTAAGCGGCAAAATGCTGAATCCCAACGGTAGCGAACTCAGCCTCACCCCTTGGCAGTTTAAGACAGTCCGGTTGAAGAAAGAGTGACTTATTCCGTTCAGGGACAGACAACGGACATAAACTTTTATGCCCTTTGAAACAAACCCCGGATTGAACTTCGAAATAAAAAAATTTTCCTGTCATAACCATCCGAATGGAAAAATGATTATCTTTGCCCCCGAAAGCAGACATTGGGGTATTAGCTCATCTGGCTAGAGTGCGACACTGGCAGTGTCGAGGTGACCGGTTCGAGTCCGGTATACTCCACAAATCTTAAATACCGTCCGAATCGGCATATCCTTTCAGAAATTGCGATTTCGTCATTTGGCGATACGCCTTTTCGTCATATACGATGATAACTAATTGTCCCTGAAAACAAGTTAAATATGCTTAATTACTTAAAATTATTGATCAAAAAAAGCGAAGTGTTGGAAAAATAGTTACCTTTGCGATGTAAATAATCAATTAGGTTGTTTGAAATGAAGATTAATGAATGTGTAAGAAAGCTAAAAAAGGCCGGATGTTATTATCTAAGTCACGGCGGAAATCACGACTGGTGGTTTAGCCCGATTACCGGACAGAAATTTCAGATTCCACGTCATTGGTCAATGGAACTTTCGGAACAAACGAAGAAAAGTATTGTATATTATTCAGGGGTTAAACTCTAATCCCTTCATTAAAAAAGAAATAAACTGTTGAGGAATGAAAAAGGTAAAAGTGATTATAGACAGAAGCAACGACGGCCTGTTTTGCGTAAATATGGCTTGTTATGATTTTGACTTTGGACTGTCGGGCTTCGGTAAAACGGTGCAGGAGGCATTGAAGGATTTCTACGAGTGCTATGAAGAAGCAAAACAAATGAACGAAGCGGAAGGCAAGACAACTCCGACACTTGAATTTGAATTTGAATACGACGTCTGTTCGTTCCTGAATTATTATGCCAGAATTCTTTCAAAATCCGGTTTGGAAAAAGTAACCGGCGTAAGTCAAAAGCAGCTATGGCACTATTCATCAGGCGCTAAACGCCCGACACCCAAAACAAAAGAGAAAATTCAATCGGGGCTTCGCAGGTTTGCCAGTGAATTAAGTCAGGTAACTTTTAATTGATTAGTTACACGGCCTCATTCTTCACATTGATCAGCCTGACCCATTTCCTGATTGCCCCGACAAATACGGTCAGCATCAGCAGCATGGCGACGCCGGCCAGGACAGCCAGTAAATACTGACGCCCGGGCACATACTGGGTCGTAATTTGCAGAAATCCGGCCCAGATGGTGATGACAACCATAAAAAGGCCCGGGAGCGCCGTGCACAACGCATATTTTTTTGGCCCGATCCGCAATAACATCGTGGTACAGATCATCAGGGCGCAGGCAGCCAGCAACTGATTGCTGATGCCAAACAGAGGCCAGATGCTGCTCACACTGCCGGTGTAGACCAGATAGCCCCACGACACGGTAAATATCAGTCCTGCAATAACAATGCCCGGCGTCCAGTTTTTGTCATTGAATTTGGGAATGACGGCGCCCAGCATCTCCTGGAAGAAAAACCGTCCCACGCGAGTCCCGGCGTCGATAGCGGTCAAAATAAACACAGCCTCGAACATGACGGCAAAGTTATACCAGTACGCCATCAACTTATCCATATATGGAATCTTGTTGAATATGTGCGCCATCCCTACGGCTAAGGAGACTGCTCCGCCGGTGCGCCCGTGAAGGTCAATGCCGATATGCTCCATGAAATAAGGCAAATCGACGGGCGTCAAGTTCGGATGGTTAGTGATAAATTGCTGATAAACAGCCGTCGGAGTATTGATGGCAAAATAATCGCCGGGCAGCAGCGTGCAAGCAGCGATAAGCGCCATGATAGCCACAAAGCCTTCCGTCAGCATCGCTCCGTATCCCACAAAAAGAATCTCGCGTTCGTTGCCAATCATTTTGGGAGTGGTGCCTGTCGCAATAATCGCATGAAACCCGGAAATGGCTCCGCAGGCAATCGTAATAAAAATAAACGGCAGCACGGGGCCGCCGATGACCGGCCCGCCTCCATGTATAAAAGACGTAAGGGCAGGCATTTGCATCACAGGGCGGACGAAAAAGATGCCGATGGCAAGCATTAGGATGGTACCTATTTTAAGGTAGGTAGAGAGATAATCGCGGGGCACGAGCAGCAGCCATACGGGAATAACGGACGCGATAAACCCGTACACGGGAATCGCAATGGAAATCGTTTTTATATCCCAGTTAAACAGGGCACTAAACGTTTCCGACTGCATCAGCGTATTCCCCGAAATAATCCCGACGACGAGCAGCGCAACGCCTATTATGCTTGCCAGCGCGACGCTGTTTTTTCGGTAGCGCATGATTAATCCCATCAGCACGGCAATGGGCATGGTGATGACAATCGTGAAAAGAGACCATGAAGCGTTGTGCATGGCGCTGATACAGGCCAGAGACAGTCCGGCAAGCGTCAGAATCAGGATAAACAGGATGGCAAAACCGGCAATCGCCCCGGTGGTACGGTCAATTTCCTTGGCAGCGATGGAAGCCAGGCTCTGCCCTTTGTGTCGGACGGAGGCAAACAGCACGACCATATCATGCACTCCGCCTCCCAACACGCAGCCAATCAGAATCCAAAGCGCGCCGGGCAAGTAACCGAACTGAGCCGCCAGCACAGGTCCCACCAACGGCCCGGCAGCAGCGATCGCCGCAAAATGATGCCCGAAAAGCACATTTTTATGCGTCGGCACATAGTCGTGACCATCAGCATATTCCACCGCCGGAGTGACCCGCTTGGCGTCCAATTTCAACACCTTGTTTGCCAGAAACAACCCGTAAAACCTGTAACCGATGGCAAAAACCAGCAGCGCAGCGAATATCAGGGTTAAAGCATTGATTCCGTTTAAAAAGTCCATTTCATTTTTATTTTTAGAATGATTGATAAGGAACGAACACCGCAAAATTATATTATTTGCCGTAAAGCACAAATCAATCAGCCATTTTTTTAACCAAAAAATCCGTTGACTATAAATTAGTGAGATTTAGCTGTGGAAATATATTTCAGGTTTTACTTTTACTACTCGCCGACTAATTACCGATTAATCAAAAGTGATCTGCCTGGGGCTCGAACCCAGGACCCCATCCTTAAAAGGGATGTGCTCTACCTGCTGAGCTAGCAAATCAACTGTCAGAAACATCCGGTTTTTGCCGAATGCGGGTGCAAAGGTACGCATTAGTTTTGAATAAACAATATGACGTGCGCATTTTTTTCTTCTCGCGGTTTGCACTATCTTTGCACGTGATTAATATATATAATGTACAAACGATTAATAAATGATATGTCTTACCAAAAGATATCGAGGACTTGGAATTAAAGGTTTAAACGGCCAACGTATAACTGTTCTATTTCTACTATTATCTATTTATATTCAGACAGTTGCACAAGTCCCGCAACCGCTCAAAGTTTTTCT
This sequence comes from Tannerella sp., assembly GCA_031277335.1. Taxonomy (GTDB): domain Bacteria; phylum Bacteroidota; class Bacteroidia; order Bacteroidales; family Tannerellaceae; genus Tannerella. The sequence goes on from JAITMM010000129.1 coordinate 22,633, forward strand.
TCAAAAACCTGCTTTGAAAGGTGCTTCAGTGGCTTTTATGGCCAAGGAAGTGGGTAGTGGAAATGTGCTATACAGTTATGAAAGTGACAGGGAAATGACTCCTGCATCGGTGATGAAAACAGTAACGGCTGCCACTGCGCTCGAAGTTTTGGGCAAAGATTTCAAGTTTGAGACATCGGTGCTATATGACGGTGAAATCAGTAATGGCGTCCTGAACGGCAATCTCTATCTCTATGGCGGAGGCGACCCGACGCTGAACTCTTCCGAGCTTAAAACATATAAAGACAGCATTTTAATGATTTGGACATCGGCTATCAGACAAGCCGGTATCAAGAAAATCTCAGGACAGGTCATTGCCGATGAAAGTATCTTCGACACTGAAGGCGTATCCATGAAATGGCTCAGAGAAGATATGGGAAATAGCTATTCACCGGGAAGTTACGGTTTGAATATCTTTGACAACACATATACTCTGTATGTGACAACAGGCGCCACCGGAACTCAGCCCACCCTGCTCAATACCCAGCCACACATGCCTTTGCTTCAATTCTATAACTACCTGTCAACAAAGCCAATCCCGGCAGATAGCTGTACGATCACAGGTATGCCGTTCTCGAACGAAAGGTATCTGTACGGAGCCATGCGGACATATCAAAGCAGGGCGCGCATCCCCGGCGATATTCCTGACCCTGCCCTCTATCTTGCTCAATATTTTTCCGATTTTCTGATGGCAGAAGGCATCGAAATAGACGGTAGCCCAACATGTTACCGGGTCTTGTCACAGGCAGGCAAATGGAAGACCACCGGTCGTAAAACAATAATTACAACGTATTCGCCGCCCTTGGAAGAAATTACCCGTATTGCCCTCTTTGTCAGCCATAACCTGTATGCTGACGCTCTGCTTAAAACGCTGGGATTGCGTTATCAACCCGGCAAGGCGGAAGTCATGTCGTCCTTTGAAAAAGGCGCAAACGCGATCAAGGATTATTGGAACACAAAAGGGATAAATGCCTCATCCTTATGGATGTACGATGGAAGTGGTTTGGCTGTCACAGACAAGGTGTCGGTGGAATTTCTGTGTGACCTCTATATCTATATGTCCTCTAAATCGGACGTTTCAAATAGTTTTATCCGGTCGCTGCCACGACCTGGAATCGAGGGCACCGTGCGTAACACGCTGAGAGGCTCCAAGTTGCAAGGCAAATCGCATCTGAAAAGCGGCAGCATGAACCGAGTCTTGTGTTATGGCGGATATATCGTAAAGGATGACAAACAATATGCCGTCGCCTTGTTAGTGAACAGCTTTTCAGGACGCCGCGCCACTATGAGAGCCGCCGTTGAAGAGCTGCTGCTGGCACTGTTTTAGAGGTAAGAGAAGAATATTTATCAAGTATTCTCTGTTGTTCGCTGAAATTTTTATTTTTTTTCTCCATTCTTGCGAACAATTTGCGTAACTTTGCCGATTATTTTAGTTGGGCGTATGGAAGTGTTGATTAAAGAAGTAACGACGAAAAAGGAATTGAAGCGGTTTGTGAAGTTCAATATCGAACTTTACAAGGATTGCCCGTATCATATTCCGGGATTGATAGCGGACGAGATGTTGACCTTGTCGAGAGATAAAAATCCGGCTTTTGAAATAGCGGAATCCATTTATTTTCTGGCATATAGAGACAACAGGATTGTCGGGCGGATTGCCGGCATCATCAATCACAGGAATAACGAGATATTCAACAAGAAGTACGCCCGTTTTGGGTTTGTAGACTTTATTGATGATGAGGAAGTCGTTGATAAACTGTTTGGTGCAGTTGAAGATTGGGCGCGCTCGAAGGGGATGACGGCCATTCACGGGCCGCTGGGCTTTAGCGACCTCGATCAAGAAGGGATGCTGATTGAAGGCTTTGACCAGCTTGGCACGATGGCGACAATATACAATTACGCTTACTATGCCAAGCATATCGAACGGATAAACTACAGCAAAGACCTTGACTGGAAGGAATTTAAGATATTTATCCCGAAGGAAGTGCCTGAAAAGCACCTGCGCATCGGTGAAATCGTCAAGCAAAAATACGGACTGACCGTTCTCAAGTTTAAACGGCGTAAAGACATTTGGCCGTACGCGCAGCGAATATTTGAGACAATGAATCAGGCCTACGCTCATCTATATGGATTCACTCCGCTGACATCCAGGCAAATAGATTTTTACGTGAAAATGTATATTCCGATGGTTCGGTTGGACATGATCACTGTCATCATCCGGAAGGAAGACGATGCCGTCGTAGGTTTTGCCATCACCTTGCCAAGCCTTTCCAACGCCCTCCGGAAAGCAAAAGGCAGGCTTTTCCCGTTCGGGCTTATTCATTTGCTTAAAGCGCTTAAAACGAAGCCGAAAGTCGTCGATCTGTATCTGATGGGCGTATTGCCCGAATATCAAAACAAAGGCGTAAATGCGTTGGTATTCAACGATTTGATTCCTACGTACAATAAAGTGGGCGCCGTCTACGCAGAGAGCAATCCCGAACTGGAAACGAATAGCGCCATCCAATCGCAATGGACTTATTTCGACATCGAACACCATAAGACAAGAAGGGCATTTAGCAAACAATTATAACGGAATATGAACGAAATCAATTCATTACTGCAGCAGCCGACAGACTATATAGACGACGATATCAAGACGCTTGAATGGCGCGAGCATATCCGCGTGCGTCCCGGCATGTATATCGGCAAGTTAGGCGACGGAACGGCTGCAGATGATGGTATCTATGTGCTGCTCAAAGAAGTACTGGACAATTGCATCGATGAATTTATGATGGGATACGGCAAGAGCATCACCGTGACCATCCAGGATAATAGAGTGACTATCAGAGATTATGGACGCGGTATTCCTTTGAATAAAGTGATCGACGTCTCGAGCCGGATGAACACCGGCGCCAAATACGACAGCAAGGCGTTTAAGAAATCGGTAGGACTTAACGGAGTGGGTATCAAGGCGGTTAATGCGTTGAGCAGTTCATTCAGGATTGCCAGCTTCCGCGACAATGAATGTAATGAAGTCGAATACGAGGCGGCCAATATCGTCCGGCAAACAGATATCGTTGCGACAAATGAACGCAACGGCACCCTTGTGTCATTTATCCCCGACCCTACCATTTTTATTAACTATGTATATCAGGATGAGTTTGTTGAGAACCTGCTAAAGAATTACGTGTTTCTCAATGCCGGCCTGACCATCGTATACAACGGCAAAACGTTTCATTCGAAAAACGGACTGGCGGATTTGCTCAATGAAAAGATGACGACCGACCCGCTATATCCGATTATTCATCTGAAAGGAGATGATATTGAAGTCGTTATCACGCATTGCAATCAATACGGAGAGGAGTATTATTCGTTTGTCAACGGTCAATATACGACGCAAGGCGGTTCGCATCTGTCGGCTTTCAAGGAGACGGTAGGACGTGTCATCAAAGAATATTACAACAAGGGATTTGAATACTCCGACATCCGTTCGGGCATCGTCGCCGCCATCAGCATCAAGGTGGAAGAGCCTGTGTTTGAGAGCCAAACGAAGACGAAATTAGGATCGAAAGACATGGGGCCGGAAGGTCCGTCGGTCTCCAAATTTATCGGCGACTTTATCAAGAAAGGATTGGATAACTATCTGCATATCAACTCGGAGACATCGGATATCCTGCTTCGCAAAATCACCGAATCCGAGAAAGAACGTAAAGCCATCGCCGGTATAACAAAATTAGCCCGCGAGCGTGCAAAAAAGGCCAACCTGCACAACAAGAAACTGCGTGACTGCCGCATCCATCTGACCGATTCGAAAGTGGAAAACAAGGAAGAGTCATGTCTCTTTATCACCGAAGGCGATTCGGCCAGCGGCTCGATCACCAAAAGCCGCGACCCCAACCTGCAGGCCGTCTTCAGCCTGCGGGGCAAGCCGCTCAACTGCTTCGGTCTGACAAAGAAGATAGTCTATGAAAATGAGGAATTTAACCTGCTTCAGGCTGCGCTGAATATCGAAGACGGACTGGAAGGATTGCGTTACAACAAAGTGATCATTGCCACCGACGCCGATGTGGACGGAATGCATATCCGCCTGTTACTCATTACTTTCTTCCTTCAGTTCTTTCCCGAACTGATCAAGAGCGACCATGTATACATTTTGCAGACCCCGCTCTTCAGGGTGCGAAACAAGCAAAAAACGATTTATTGTTACAGCGAAGAAGAGCGCCAGCAGGCTGTCAAGGAGTTAGGCAAGAATCCGGAGATCACGCGCTTCAAAGGGCTGGGAGAAATCTCGCCGGACGAGTTCAAGCATTTTATCGGGCCTGACATGCGCCTTGACCTTGTCTCCATCAAAAAGGAAGACCTCATCAAGGAGATGCTCGAGTTCTATATGGGCAAGAACACAATGGACAGGCAGCATTTCATTATCAAGAACTTGGTGGTGGAGGAGGATTTGGTGAATGTGGAAATTGCGTCGTAAATTCAGTTATTCAGTTATTCAGTTACTCAATTATTCATGACCATAAAGAGAGCCATATTTCCGGGTACATTCGACCCGTTTACGATTGGACATCAATCGCTTGTTACACGTGCGTTGAAATTAGTTGACGAGGTCATCATCGCCATCGGCATCAACCGGCGTAAAACGGATTATTTCCCGTTAGAAAAACGTAAAGAAATGATTGCTAACGTATACCGAGGCAATGACCACGTCAAGGTGATGGATTACGACTCAACGACGGTAGATTTTGCCATTTCGGTCGATGCTCAGTTTATTTTGCGTGGAATACGCACGGTAAAGGATTTTGAATATGAAAAATCTATTGCCGACGTCAACAGACAACTTACAGGTATCGAGACTTTTATCCTATTTACAGAGCCTGAACATACGCATATCAGTTCAACTATTGTACGCGAATTATTGCGTTTTAATAAAGATGTATCGGCTTTTGTACCAAAAGAAACAAATTTATATTAACATTACAATGAAAATCAAAAACTTACTTATCATTTGCAGCATATTGGCATTGTCTATTTCTCAAGTCAATGCCCAGCAACGCCCTTTATCGGAAAATGAGGTTAAGCTTATCACAGCATTTAGCTATATATCACGCTTATACGTAGACCAAACCGATAATAAAAAGTTAGTGGAAGATGGCATCAGAGGAATTTTGGAAAAGTTAGACCCTCACTCCGAATATTCCGACCCTGAAGAAACGAAAGAACTCACCGAACCGTTAGAAAGCAATTTCGACGGTATCGGAATACAGTATAACATGCTGTTAGACACATTATACGTCATACAAGTGATTTCAGGCGGACCTTCCGAAAAGGTTGGTCTATTGGCAGGAGACCGCATATTATTTGTAAATGATTCACTGATAGCCGGTGTGAACATGAAAAATACCGATATCCAGAAGCGGTTGAGAGGCCCTAAAGGAACGGAAGTAGAGATAAAAGTAAAAAGAGGCGGCATCGCAGAATTAATTGATTTCAAGATTATTAGAGGCAAAATCCCTATCTATAGTTTAGAAGCTGCTTATATGCTCGACAAGTCAACCGGATACATTCGTCTCAACCGTTTCGCCGCATCATCGACTGAAGAGTTCAGGGAAGCCGTTGACACACTGAAAAAGCAAGGCATGGAAAACATGATTTTGGACTTGCAGAGCAATGGCGGTGGTTATCTGCATATTGCCAATGATATTGCCGATGATTTCCTGGGAAAAGGGCAATTAATCGTATATATGCAAGGCAACCGTCAGCCCAGAAAAGATGAATTGGCAACAGAAAAAGGATGCTTCGAGACGGGCAGATTAGTGATCATGGTGGACGAGACATCTGCTTCGGCCAGCGAAATAGTATCGGGAGCCGTTCAGGATTGGGATCGAGGCGTGATTCTGGGACGTCGCACATTTGGTAAAGGGCTGGTACAGTCACCTATACCGCTGCAAGACGGCTCGATGATTCGCCTGACGACAGCCCGTTATTATACTCCGAGCGGACGTTTTATCCAAAAACCGTATACCGGAGGCAACGAACAAGCCTATAACCGCGACATCCTCGAACGCTACAATCGCGGCGAACTGATGAGCGCAGACAGTGTGCATTTCCCTGATTCTCTTAAATATAACACATTAGTTACGAAGCGCACGGTTTATGGCGGCGGCGGCATCATGCCCGACGTCTTTGTCCCTTTAGACACAACGCGTTACACGGACTATCATCGCAGAATTTCAAATTTAGGCCTGATTGTCAGAACTGAAATGAACTATATTGACCTCAATCGCAAAGTATTGAGTCAGAAATATACTGACATCAAATCCTTTATTAACGAATTTGAAGTTCCTGAAGAATTGATGCAACAGCTTCTAAATATGGCTACCGAAGAAAAAGTCGAATTTAATGAAGAACAATACAACAAATCAAAGTCGCAGTTAAAGCTTCATTTAAAGGCACTTATAGCGCGTGATCTATTCAACATAAATGAATATTTCCAAATTATCAACGAGGATAACCCCAGCTTAAAAGTAGCTCTGCAACTGATTAACAATCCGATAGAATATAACAGAATTTTAGGAATATAAACTTATTTGAAAACATTTGAAGAATTAGGAATTGCTTCGACGCTGTTGAAGGCAATTCAGGAGATGGGATACGAATCGCCCATGCCCGTGCAGGAGGAAGTGATTCCTCTGCTACTGGGAAATGATAACGATGTCATTGCATTAGCTCAAACGGGAACAGGAAAAACGGCAGCTTACGGATTGCCTATCCTGCAAAAAATAGATGTAGAAAAGAATGTCCCCCAGGCGCTTATTCTCTGTCCGACACGAGAATTGTGCCTGCAAATTGCAGGAGACCTCAACGACTACTCCAAGTATTTGAACCAATTGAAGGTGCTACCCGTATATGGAGGCTCAAGCATTGAAAGTCAGATTAAAACGCTAAAGAAAGGCGTACATGTCGTAGTTGCAACACCGGGAAGACTATTGGATTTGATGAGCCGCAAGACAGTCAGTCTGAAAGATATAGAAAATGTGGTATTGGACGAAGCCGACGAAATGCTCGATATGGGTTTCACCGACAGCATTAATGCCATTTTAGCCGAAGCACCCGTATCAAGAAATATGCTTCTCTTTTCAGCCACCATGCCGCAAGAAATATCCAGGATTACAAAGCAATACATGCGCAATCCGAAAGAGATTGTCATCGGCAGGAAAAATGAAGGCGCCGCAAATATTCGTCACATATATTATATGGTACACGCGAGCGACAAATATTTGGCGTTGAAACGTATCGTAGACTATTATCCTAATATTTACGGGATTGTCTTCTGCCGTACGAGGAAAGAGACGCAAGAAATTGCGGACAAACTGATCCAGGACGGATATAATGCCGATTCGCTGCATGGCGAACTCAGTCAGGCACAACGCGATACGGTGATGCAGAAATTTCGGGTCAAAAACTTGCAACTGCTGATAGCCACCGATGTAGCTGCTCGCGGACTCGATGTAGACGACCTGACGCATGTCATTCACTACGGCCTTCCCGATGAAACGGAGTCATATACACATCGCAGCGGACGAACGGGCAGGGTCGGAAAAACAGGTATCTCCATCGCCATCTGCCATATAAAAGAAAAACGTAAAATACGGGATATCAGCCAATTTATCAATAAGACATTTGAAAAAGGCACTTTTCCGACAGGTCAGGCAATTTGCGAAAAACAACTGTTCAACTTTATAGACCGATTGGAAAAAGTCGAAGTCAATGAAGATGAAATTGCCTCGTTGATGCCCTCCGTATTTAGAAAATTAGAATGGTTGGAGAAAGAAGATGTCGTTAAAAGATTGATATCCTTGGAATTTAACATGATGCTTAATTATTACCGCGATGCTGACGATATTGTCTCGGTAGAAGATACGCCTGCGCGTAGTTCCCGCTCAAAATCAAGCTCCAATAGATCTCAAAACGACGTAAATGAAGATTATTTCGAAAAAAAATCAAAACAAAACAAACGCGCCACTAATCAAATTGACGAAGACTTTGAGCGGCTCTTGTTGAACTTCGGAAAAGCGGACGGCATCTCGCCGGGACAACTTATAGAACTGGTTAACAAATGTGTACCCGGCAAAGTGCAAATCGGAAGGATTGATTTAAAAGATCAATTTTCATTTTTTGAAGTGGCTCGCAAAGATGTGCAGCGTGTCATTAATCGAATGAACAGCTTTGAAATAGACGGACAGGTGATTTCAGTCGAGGCTGTCCAAGGCAATTTTCGCGATAAAAATCAACAAACTTCTGCCTCAACGCGAAAGCGCGACCGAAAACGCAACAATGACCGTAAGAGTAAATTCAATGACAACAACAGCCAAAAGCCGTGGCGTCAACATTCGAAGACTCGTTTCAACCGAAAGAGTATGCACAAGTAGCTGTTTCATTCTAAAAAAAACATTTTTAGAGACGTGACGCGCCACGATTTATATTGTTTTTTTGTCTAAAAAAATGCCCTATTCGTTGTTTTTTCTTATTTTTGTCCACAATTAGATAAGGTTTCAGATGAAATTCAGGGTTTATCATTTGATATGTGCGTTGACTACTGTCGTTATCATGGCGGCATTTGCCGTGTCGTGCGCCAATATGGCGTCGCCAAATGGAGGCCCCTACGATGAAAAACCACCGGTTTTACTCAGCAGCACACCTCAACTGCTTCAGACAAATTATGTCGGAAAAAAGATTGAACTCACCTTTGATGAAATTATTCAGATTGAAAAACCATCTGAGAATGTGATTGTCACTCCGCCGCAGAAGTCGTTGCCCGTCATCCGCACGGCCGGAAAGAAGATTGTGATCGAACTGCAAGATACGCTCCAGAATGACGTGACTTATACGATTGACTTTACAAGCTCAGTATCAGATAATAACGAAAAGAATCCGATCGAAAATTTCAGTTTTGCTTTCTCTACGGGCAACGAGATAGATTCGATGGCCGTCTCGGGCACAGTCCTGAATGCTATGGATTTAGAGCCAATGCCGGGCATACTTGTCGGGTTACACAAGAATCTGGAGGATACGGCATTTACAACTACTGCTTTCACCCGAACATCAAAGACGAATGATAAGGGACAGTTTACAATACGAAATGTGGCCGAAGGAACGTATCGCATTTATGCTCTGAACGATGCCAACCGCGACTACAAGTTTGATCAGCCGGGCGAAGACATAGCTTTTTACGATTCCATCATAATCCCGAGTTTCGTGCCGGCCACCCGCCAAGATACGATATGGAAAGATTCCTTGACTGTGGATACGATTATGGTAGTAGATTACAACCGTTTTTTGCCTGACAGCATCGTACTCCGACTGTTCAAGGAGAAATTCCAGCGTCAATATATGCTGCGCCCCGAACGGACGCAACAGAATCTTTTCACTTTAAAATTCAATGCACCCTTGGATACGTTGCCTGTCATTGAATTAATTGATAATCCGCCTTCCGAAGAGTGGTATTTCCAACAAATACCGGACGATCCTGTAAGTGTAAATTATTGGATTAAAGACTCTTTAATCTACCAAAGAGACACGTTGCATCTCTCGATAACATATCTCAGGACAGATTCGCTCATGCAACTTGAGCTGAAGACCGATACTGTTCATCTGGCTGCAAGACGGCAATCGGCAACATCGCAACGAAGGACAAGAGCCAAAGATGACCAACCTCCGCCAATCGAATTTTTAACGCCAACATTCTCAATATCAGGAGTAGCCGAGGTCTATGATACTCTTTCCATAACTTTTCCGGAGCCGATTCTTGACTTGTCGAAAGATATTTTCACATTGGAACTTCAGGAGGATACGCTTTGGAACCAAGTTGAGTTTAATTTTGTGCAAGACAGCGTAAATGTGTTGAGATATTACTTCGAGCGAAGTTGGAAATACAACGAAAAATACAGATTGACAGTTGATTCAGCTCAGATTTACAGCATATACGGCAAATGGAATGATAAGATTCAATCTTCGTTCGGCTTCAAATCGGATGACGCCTACGGTCATCTATTTTTAGAAATCAGCGACATATCGTCACCTGCATTCGTGGAGTTGCTCGATGCTAACGACGCCCCGTTACGCAAAGCAACAGTAAAGGATGGAGGTGCGTTATTTATTAATTTACTGCCTAATAAGTATTATGCCCGACTTATTGTCGATACAAATGAAAACGGCAAATGGGATACGGGCAACTACGCCGACAAACTGCACCCAGAAGAAGTCTATTATTCGCCTGTATTCTACGAAATACGTGCAAACTGGAAAGTAGATGAGCCGTGGAATGTCTTGTCACGATCTCTAATCAAGCAAAAACCGATGGATATAACAAAAAATAAACCCAAAGATGTCACAAGACCAAAACGAAATTACAAGGAAGAAAGCAAAACGCCGTCACGCAGTTCCGGCGGTATGGGGGGCATGGGCGGCATGGGTGGTCTCAGGGGATTGGGAGGTTTTTGACGGCAACCCTGTAAACGGCCTTCCGCGCTTGAGTCTGAATCGCATTTTCAGCAGACGCCTCACAAACATCATTCCGCACCTGATGCGGAATCGCATTTTCAGAATACTTCCCGCCATCTGTATTATGCTGATATTCTTTATATTAAATACTCATGCGCAGTATATTCCCCAGTACATGACGCTCAATCCCGGCGAGAAAGTGACTTATGACGTTTATCTCAAATGGGGTATCTTGATGCCTCATGCGGGCGTTGCGAACATCTCCTTTAATAAAACAAGTTTTAAAGGTCAGCCTGCCTCGCGATACAGACTTTCGTTTCATACGGCCAATATTTTCGAGACGGTTTTTAAGATGCGTGATACGCTCAACTGCTTTTACAACGCAGACAACACGTTGTTACACAGTTTGAAACACACGGTAGAAGGCGGTTACGACTCGACTGATGAATTGACATTTAAATACGACGGACTTCGCACATCCATACATTCCGTTCGTTACACGCCTACTGTCACAAAGATAGATACTACGCTTCAAGTAGCGTCAGGTTATACATCTGATATGTTGGGCGCTACATTTTATTTAAGGACCATAGACTGGAAAAACATGAAGATAGGAGATACGTTCACGTTCACCGTCGCCATCGGCCGGGACCTGGTGCCTATCACATATCGCTATCAGGGTCAATCTGTTGTAGAACGCGGAAACGTAAAGTTCCGAACGCATTATGTCATCATCGACATCCATGACGAAGCCTTTACCGAAACCAAAGCATCGGCCGAAGTGTGGCTTGGCGACGACGACAATCATATCCCCATCAAAATTAGGACAAAAATAAAAGTAGGCTATGCCGAAGTGCATTATAAATCGTCCGAAAACCTCAAGGCGCCCCTCGATTGCCGGGTAGAATTGAAAAAATAATTTTTTATTTTGCGTTCATATTAGAATTATATTTACATTTGCATTTTATATCATTTTTATCATTTCAAATATTCATTAATTATCTATGGAAAAGATCAAGTTTTACAAATCAGAGAGTATTCCTCTGGAATTACACAAGGTACGGATTGTACAGAAATTGCATTTTGTGCCTATCGAGAGACGTTTACAGGCGTTGTATGAAGCCGGATTCAACACCTTTCAGTTGTCAACGAAAGACGTATTCCTCGACATGCTGACCGACAGCGGAACCAATGCAATGAGTGACAATCAGTTGGCCGCCATGATGCAGGCTGACGACGCTTATGCAGGTTCGCAGAGTTTCTTCCGTCTGCAGCAGGCAGTGGAAGATGTATTGGGCAAAAAATATTTCCTGCCCGTGCATCAAGGCCGTGCAGCAGAGAGCATTATCAGTATCACTTTCGTCAAAAAGGGAGACGTGATCCCGATGAACTATCATTTCACCACCGCCCTTGCCCATATCACGCAGAACGGAGGCCGGATTGAGGAGCTTTTGCACGACGATGCACTTAACATCAAGAGCGATAATCCTTTCAAAGGAAATATGGATATCGACAAGTTGGTGGCCTGCATCGAGAAGAACGGGAAAGAGAACATTCCGTTTATCAGAATGGAAGCCTCGACGAACCTGATCGGAGGCCAGCCGTTCTCTATCGCCAACCTGATGGATGTACGCCGCGTGGCTGACAAGTACGGGATTATGCTGGTGCTCGATGCCAGTTTGATCGGCGAAAATGCCTATCTTGTCAAACAGCGCGAAAAGGAATGGCAGGAAAACTCGATGGCCGATATCCTGAAGACGATGACGAATATGGCCGATCTGGTATATTTCTCTTCCCGCAAATTGAGTTCATCGCGTGGCGGCGGTCTATGTACCAACAGGAAAGACCTTTATCTGAAGATGGAGGCGCTCGTTCCGTTGTTTGAAGGCTTCCTGACGTATGGCGGTATGTCGATACGCGAGATTGAAGCGATGGCAGTGGGCTTGTATGAGACGCTGGACGATACCGTCACCGGTCAAAGCCCTGAATTTATCAAGTACGTAGTCAATGAGTTAGACAAACTGGGAATCCCTGTTGTCATGCCGGCCGGCGTCTTGGGCGTCCACGTAGACGCCAAGCAGATATGCTCGCACGTGCCGCAGACGCAATATCAGGCAGGCGCTTTGGCAGCAGCCTTCTTCCTGATCTCGGGCGTCAGGGGAATGGAGCGCGGCTCGGTCTCCAACCAGCGCGACGAGAACGGCAACGAGACGTGGGCTGACATGGAACTGCTCCGTCTGGCAGTGCCGCGACGCGTATTTACCCTCTCGCAAGTCAAATATGTCATCGACCGCATGTTGTGGCTCTATGACAAC
>JAITMM010000123.1 GCA_031277335.1 Tannerella sp.
TGGTAGACGCCTACAACAATGATGCTGTTTTGACCTATTATCTAAAAAATGATTTTTCATTTGTTTTTTCAACTGAGCAGCAAGAGAAAGATAACCTGAAAAAAATGGTTGACGATAACGCTCCTCTGCGTACACGTCAAATGTTTTACGACATGGAACGCTGGAAGAAATAGATAATTTACAGACGGGAAAATGCATATGTATGGGCAAACGAATTGAGGTTCATTCATATAATACAATTGTAGTGGGCAGCGGGGCGGCAGGGTTGAACGCTGCCGACAGGCTCTATGACTTTGGACAACACAATATTGCGATTGTTGCCGAAGGGATGAATATGGGTACGAGCCGCAATGCAGGGTCCGACAAACAGACGTATTACAAGTTGACACTTGCAGGCGGAGAGCCTGATAGTGTGCTGGATATGGCGCGTACACTTTTTGACGGCGGATGTATGCATGGTGATCTGGCGCTTTGCGAAGCAGCGCTTTCTGTCAAGTGTTTCAATAAGTTAGCTGATATAGGTGTGCCGTTTCCGCACAATAGCTACGGTGAATATATAGGTTACAAGACTGACCATGACCCTCGTCAGCGGGCTACGAGCGCAGGGCCGCTAACATCGCGTTATATGACTGAAATGCTTGAAAAACAGGTTAAGGCAAAAAAAATAAAGATTTTTGACGATCACAAAGTCATAGGAATCATCACGGACAATGGCGTATGCAAGGGATTGCTGACACTCAATAAAGATCGGTTACAACAACTGCCACGTCGACGTTCTCTCGATGGTGTTTTCACCCTTTTCAATTGTACCAACGTGATTCTTGCCACCGGAGGGCCGGCCGGTTTATACAGTTGCAGTGTCTATCCCGAGAGCCAGACCGGTTCCAACGGCATCGCCTTCGAAGCCGGTGCAGCAGGGCGCAACCTGACAGAATGGCAGTATGGACTGGCCTCAACCAAGTTTCGATGGAACCTGTCGGGCAGTTACCAGCAAGTCATTCCGCGTTATGTCTCCGCCGACCGGCAGGGCACCGACGTGCGGGAGTTTCTCGACCCATATTTCGATGACGACCATAAGATGCTGACAGCCATCTTTCTGAAAGGCTATCAGTGGCCTTTCGATACGCGTAAAATAGCTCATGGCGGCTCATCGCTTATCGATATCCTGGTGCATCAGGAAATCCATCAAAAAGGACGCCGTGTCTTTCTGGATTTCCTTCACAATCCAAGCGTTTTACGACAGGATTTCAGCAACTTAGGAGAGGAAGCATTTACTTACCTGGAGCGTTCGGGCGCAATGCAGGCTACGCCGATTGAGCGGCTGGCGCATCTCAACCGGCCGGCCATCGACCTGTACAGAAACAACGGCATCGACCTGACATGCGAGATGCTTGAAATAGCCGTTTCGGCGCAGCATAACAACGGTGGAATCGCTGTCAACGATTGGTGGGAAACTGATGTGCCTCACCTCTTTGCCGTAGGCGAAGCAGGCGGCACACACGGCGTTTACCGTCCCGGCGGCAGTTCATTGAACTCAGGTCAGGTTGGCGGTACACGAGCAGCAATGTATATCGCCCGCAGGTATACAGAGCCGCCCATGGATCATTTTGATTTCATCCGTTTTTCCCAACCGAAAATCGCCCCTACAATGGCACTGACTCAACAGTTTATCGAAAATAAGACGGGCCTTTCGCCACAGTCCATCCGAAAAATGCTGGGTGACCGCATGTCGGCATACGCCGCCCATATCCGTCGGATTGAAGATATCCGTCAAGTAAAAGAAGAAGCATTAGCCCAACTGCAACAGATTGCAACACAGACCATTCTATCAGACATGACCGATTTGACGATGGCTTTAGAAAATGTGGATTTATTGATCGCTCAATATGTGTATGCTGCTGCAATGGAAGACTATATCGCAGCCGGAGGCGGCAGTCGCGGTTCCTATATCATCCCTGCCGCGGGAGAAGCCGCAGATATTTTAAATTTCACCCTCGACAACGGCAAATTTTCTTCCAAAATTCAGGAAATACGCTATACTCCTGATGGTTGCACCATCCGTTGGGACGACGTCCGCCCCATCCCCCGGGACGATTACTGGTTTGAAAACGTTTGGCGCGAATATCGTGAAGATAAGATAATCAGGTAGTTCGATATTGTGAATTTTAAAAAAGATTGATATTTTACCTAACAAAGCAACTTTAAGTAGAAAAAAAACGACAATTATTTGCCGGATTGAGAAATTATTGCTTTCTTTGCGGCAGAATTGAAGTGGATAGATTTGTATAGCTTGCAACCACGGGAAAAAATGCTAAAAAAGATTCCTTGCGTTCGGCTTTATACCACATTCACTATCAGTTCATTATGTTTTATTAATTTAAAAATCAAGCGTAATGAGTTATTTATTTACCTCCGAATCGGTGTCGGAAGGACACCCGGACAAAGTAGCCGATCAAATATCGGATGCATTGTTGGACGAGTTTTTGGCTTACGACCCGAACTCAAAAGTAGCGTGCGAAACATTAGTGACGACCGGACAGGTGGTCTTGGCAGGCGAAGTGAAATCACAGGCTTACGTAGACGTACAGGATGTGGCACGCAGTGTGATTGAAAAAATCGGTTACACGAAAAGTGAATATCAGTTTGAAGCAAAATCATGCGGCGTACTTTCCGCCATCCATGAACAGAGTGGCGACATCAACCGCGGCGTTGAGCGCTCCGACCCTTACGAACAGGGCGCAGGCGACCAGGGGATGATGTTCGGCTATGCCACCAGAGAGACAGCGAATTACATGCCGCTCGCATTGGAGATTTCACATGCTCTGCTGGAAGAGTTGTCCTGGATCCGCAAAAACGAAATTGACTTGATGCCTTATCTTCGTCCCGACTCCAAGAGCCAGGTGACGATTGAATATGCCGAAGACGGTATGCCTCTGCGCATTGACACGATTGTGGTCTCCACCCAGCATGATGAATTTATCACGGCCGACAGCCGCGT
>JAITMM010000176.1 GCA_031277335.1 Tannerella sp.
ATGCGTCCTATCGTCGCCGAAGCGCTGAGCAGCGCTGTCAGGTCGGGCGAATTATGCGAATCGATCGGTGTCGGCACGGTCACGATGTATATGTTGCAGTCTTTGAGGTCGTTCTCGTCCGAAGTGAATATCAGTCCGCGTCCCTGTCCGTCGGCAGACCGGCGAAGGTTCATCGCATAGCTCATACCCTCCAAATCAGCTTCCTGCGTCGAATCGACGCCTTCATTCAGCTCTGCTACACGATGTTGATTTACGTCGTAACCGGTGACTTCAAATTTTTTTCCAAACTCGATGGCGAGCGGCAACCCGACATATCCGAGTCCGATAATTCCTATCTTCATTTTTTATTTAATTAGTAATTTGACAATTTCGTCCAACTGTCTGTCATTGTTGGCAATGTATATGTTGCCTGCTTCCTTGATGCAGGCGATGTTTTGAGGGGAGGCGTCGTCCATCTTATGGCTCACGTCGTAAAGTTCAGGGACGATGCGGATATACTGGTCGCGGGATCCTTCCGAATCGAAGAGTTTGTCTACCTGATAGCTGACTACCTCAGCACTTGATGATTGCAGCATGTCGATGACGGGGATAGCCCAACTGATGACGCCCCATTTCCTGGCTCTCTCATAGTCGTAGGACTTGACTACCTTTCCTGTCCCGATGGATACGACCAGCATGTCGCTAATCTTGGGATAGGTATCTTGAGCGCCGAAAACTGTCTTTTTGGCTTCTACTATGCCGCATATTGACGGGTCGTTTGCATAGATGCCTCCGTCGATCAGGTAGGAAGTATCACCGCTGATGGACAGGGCTTTGGCTACGCGAAAATACGTGGGTGCCGCCGATGTAGCCCTGGCGATGTCGCGCAGCCTGTAATCGCGCCGGTCGTCTTGACGGGCGGCATCCCGCGTGAAAATCACTGCCTTGCGTTCAGATATGTCGTAGGCCATGATGGCGCAGTTGCAGACGGCTTCGGAGAGTTTGGCCTCACCGAATATCCTGTCCAGCACTCCGTTGATGCCTTTGTCGCGATAGAGCGAGTCGAAAAGACGGATGATAAAGCTGAAACAGTTTCGACGGAAGATGGTCGAGCCGAAATTTTCGTAAAATGACGCTGCATCAGCTGCTTCGATGCGCCGGCCGTTATGGTTGTAAAGGTAGATGCATGACAGGATGCCGCCGGTGCTTGTGCCGGCAATCAGGTCGAAATAGTCTGATATGTAGCTGTCTGCATTGTTAGTGGCCTTACGCAGCCGTCTTTCCAGTTCGGCAACGATCATCGCCGGCAACATTCCCCGAATGCCTCCGCCATCCAAGGCTAATATTCTGAAATATTTGCTCATTGATGATTGGACGTTTTAATCCCCAAGCTGAGCTTCGCTTGCAAGGGGCTATTTAGGTTTACCTCCGTAAGAGGCATATTGAACATTAAATTTTTGAATCTTTGAATTTTTGAATTATTGAATTCCCTACCATTTCGCTATTGCCGCTACAATCTTGACTGCCAGTTTGATGACGGATGTGATGGACTCAATTACATTGGGCATTTTGTTGATTTGCGTGACTTTGGCGCGGATCGTTTTGGCCTGCTCCTTCAATGCCGCCGTCTTTTCCTCCAAATCCTTGATGACTTGCTTTTGTATCGCAGCCAGCGCCACGCGCTCGGCATCACGCAGGGCGACGGCTGTCAGTTCAAGCGCTTCACGCTCGGCGTCAGTCAGATCAGCCATCTTACGCTGCCCGTCGATCGCATGGATTGACGCCTGCACTTCCTTTAATGTTTGAGCCTGTTTATCCATTTTTAGTCTGTAGTCTTTAGTTGTTTGCCCTGATCGAATTTTTAATTGTCAATTGTCAATTGAGATTCCAGGTTGAGTGCCAGCGTATTCAATTCTATCATTTCGTCAAATAGAAAGTCAATACGCTGACGTTTAGCCAGCTCGGTCACTAATTTTTTATGCGCCCGTTTGAGGCTTTGCAATGCGGTGATACAGCGTGATCGCGTATAAATAGCCTTCTCAACGCGTTGAGTCAGCTCTATATACTTCCTGTCGAGCGCGATATCGGGCATTTCGCCCGACATCTCCAGCCGATGCAGGTAAGCGCTGTAATTGTTTTTTAGTCCTTCGCTTTCATTTTCAATCAAATCTGCAACAGCGCCCGTTCGGAGAACTTCTATAAGTCCGTCTACGCAAGTTGCCACCAGCGTATCGCCTTCCGTCACAAACGATTTGACCGTTTTAGCCTGACTCGTACGCATATACCTTTCATTCAGATAGCCCATATACTGTCCTGACAGCTTGCCCCATCCGATGGTGAGCGGCGTGTCCAGCAAGTCGATCTGGTTAAATCGCAACAGGAGAGAGTCGATATTCCGCCCCAGCCCGCGCCATTCCGTGCCGTACTGTTCCCATCGGACATCATTGCTAAGACTGCGCAATGCTCGGAGGTAACTTTCAAGTACACTGACATATACATCCGTGCGATCAATCAGTTTTTGGTCGGCGATGGTAGCCGTCGCCAGCGCATTGATCTCCTTTTCGCGCGCCTCAGCCGACGTAAGCGATGCGGCATAGAACAAACCGCGCTCCAGCCTGACGGCAGCCAGCTCAGCAAAAAGTGTTTTCGGCGCAGCAGCCACCGTATCCGACGCCACAGTCAACTGATTGACCATCTTCAATTGCGAAGTGGTCAGCACGGCGCACGACATCGTACTGAAAAACATCAAGATGACGAAAAAATATCTGATAACCTGTTGCATGATTTAATTTTTTCTCTCCTCAATAATATGAGGACAAAGATAAAACTTTTTTTGGAAATATCCTTAATTTTATAATAAAAAAAGTTGCATTTGTTAGTTGAAATTTCATTTAAATTCAATCAGCATAAAGATATTATTATCTTCATTTTCGTTTAGGTTAGCAGCCAGTTCTTTCAATTGACCGCTTAGCCTGTTTTCCCTGTATGCTTCTTTTAATTCGATCAAATCAAGTTCAATATGGCAGCCTGTTTCATAGTAATTTTGTTGACGAGGATCAATGAAAAATTCTTTTCCTTGATAATCAGGAATTATCAGTTTCTGACGGAATATTTCGCCTGTCTTTTTATCCCTCATATAATATTTAACAGACGAAGACCCTCCGGTCTCAGTGTAGGGAATTACGGACATAAATTGAAAGCTACCTGCATCCATACAAATGTCCATGACCATCTTAATATCCAAATTGCTCAAAAGAGGCTCTTTGCGCATATAAGGAGTTAAGGATTTGTCTTTTCCGTAAAGGAATACGGTGTCGGTTTCCGGATTGTACAGAAAAAGTCCGTCCGGACATTTTCTCACGCGCCCGTAATTTATAAGACCGAACGACACATTACTACGTTTGGAACTAATATCTATATTATTAGTTGTCATCTTAATGTAATCCAACACTTTTCCATCCGTATTGGAAATAAGGAAGAACGACGAATCATGAACCTGTTCCGAAAAATCCGAATGATCCTCTACATTTTTTTTCATGATATTCTGCCACAATCTGCTGTCATCATATACCAAAATGGACCGGTCATCGAAAATGACCGTTTGACCATTGATATTTCTTTGCGGTAAGGTTAGTTTTCTTTTGTATTCTCCCGTTGAAGAATATACATTTACAAAATCACTGAAATCCGGTGTAACATACACATCGTCAGTAGTTTCATCATACATTACAGAATATATGCTCGGATATTCTTCCGGCCCTTGCCCCCTGCGGTTAAAGCGTGACGTTGGATTTCCCGATTTTGAAAAAAACAGCACACTTCCCGAGGCACGATCTATCACTACAATTTTATTCTTGGAAACATAGTCGATGGTTCCCTTATAAAGATACTCATCGCTTTCCGCGTTTAAATATAAATAAGTGACGTCAGCAATATGCGTCAAATCAATTTCCTTTTCAGGATATTCTTTTCCAATGTCTATGTACGGCAAATCTTCGCGAGATTGTCTGTCTGAAGAACAACCTGTCACATAGATTGATAAAATTAACATATATAATACAATTTCTCTTGTCATAACTTTTAGTTTAAAAATGATTATTAATTTACAAAAAAATGTTTATTATTATTTTAATACTCCGATTTTTCCGTCCGGAGTAACAGTTTCGGCGTTGATACTGAAGTTTGTGCTTCTGCTGTTATTGTAGAACGGGATGCGTGCTTTGCCGTTTTCGTCGGGGATGACCATCGGGTTCCAATATAATGTGCGGCGGTAGTCGTCCGGTTCGGGTGGCAACCCGGAATAGTCTGGGCTGTAAAATTCCTTTACCTGACTGTAGCCTTCCAGCCGGGTTTTGCGGATGCCTTTGCCGGCACTGACCGGAACCTCTCCGTCAGGATATGTTTCAATAAATACAATGCAATTAAACACTTTAAGGAAATCCAAACAGTTTATCCCGGGAGGCAAAATGGCATAGTGGCAGATGTGAAATGTGTTTTCCTTGATATAAATGGATTTGATGGCAGTGGGGCTAATCTGTTTATACAGACTGCTCCACATCGGTTTCATAAGATCAACAGGATTGTAGTCAATCACAAAAAGCGGCATCTTGCCCTTGTATAGCATAAATTCATAATTTCCTCTTCGCATAATCATAAAATTTTCATCCATATTCCGCAACAGTTCGTTGATATCGTTACCTATAAAAAACTGTCCTCGGTCATAGATATCTTCCATTTCTGAGGCCATGTCATAGTAGGCAGTCGAGGTGGAACGGTTACGATAGATTTCCTGTTCCTTTGTGTTTTTGGCTGTTACGGTTACTTCGTCCAAATGCAGGATTTTCTCGTTTTTGCTCAGTTTGGACAGTGAATCGGTCAAGGCAGCAAGGAAAGTATCGTAGTCTTCATCCAAACTGTCGGCAGGCGCTTCTTCGTCAACTGCTGCTTGCCGAAGATTGTTTCCGGTCATGTCTACCTGCAATTCGGCGTAACGGTAGCGCCGGGGGGCAGGACTGAAAAGTCTGTCCAGAACAATCTGATAATTTTTTGCTTTCCCTTTTTCAGTGGCAGACAAGAGCATGCTCCATTTGCCTTCCACATCCGATACAAAACGAAAACGCCCATCGCCGTCTGTCACAAACGACGTGACTGCGCCGGCACCCTGCTCATCTTCACTGCCGAGTTCATACAGCACCAGGTCGATATCGACGCCCGGCTTCGGCGACGGCTTGCCGATCAGGGGGAATGCAAGAACCTGTCCTTCAGTCTCTATGCCCTGTTCGGGGAAATGCTTCAGCTCGAATTTCTCAATTCCTGCCATCTGCTTCCACGCATATCGCCTCCAGCCCTGCACCATCAGTAACACGTCCAGATGCAGGGACACGTCTTGCCGCGTTGTCCCGGTTGCTTCAAAATAATAGGAAGGGTTGCGGACAAATCCCTTGATTTCCGACATCAGCAAAAGGTCGGTCAGAATGGAACGGGTATGGTCAACTTCATTCGCGCCATCGCGTACCGATACCGAGAATGGCGCCGGGACAGGATTCGCATCCTGATCCGTGAGCGTAATCTCCATATCGACCCGTTCAAAGGGGGCATAAGACGGTTTATCGGTTTTTGCCTTGATTTCCAGCAGGTCAGGTCTATCGATAAATATCAGGCGGTCGCACAGAATCTCTCCGTTGCCGTCGAACAGGACGATTTGCGATACGCCTGCCGGCAAGCGTGTCCTGTCCATTTGGAAATACGTTTCTTCCTCTTCCGGCCTGATAAGAACGTAGTTTTGCAACTTGCCGCCGCTTGAAACGGTCACGCCGAGCAGTTCGGAAGGCGTCGCTACGTTTTTACGCAGCGTGATGCCGATGCTGTCGGGGGATGACAGGTTGTCGACTTCCATCACCACGCCCTGCGGCCGACTTGGGGGCAGGTCAAACCGGTATTTTCTGCCGTCGTATTCGACTTCGGCGATGTCACGGCGTCTGCCGTCGATGCCGGGGGTGTAGGTGAAGACGCCTTTTCCTTCGTGCAGGGTGACTATGGGACATATTTCCTGCCGGTTACCATCCGGTATCTGACCGGAAACATCTATCGGATTGCCTGCTGCATCAGTCGCTTCGAAGGCGATGCGCGACTTGATGCCCTGCACCGGTGTGCCTCCTTCCGGGAAAAAACGCAGGTTGACCCTGTTTTCCCTGATGGGCGGCTCTCTTTTCATGGCATAATTGCCCGCCGGGCCATACCGGCCGTAACCCAGCATCTTCTTCTCTTCAAAATTGCCTTCCGCCTTGGGTTTGTCGAACACTGGCAACAGGCGGGAAAAAATGACGTCATCTCCAAAATTAAGCATGTATTTTGTATAGGCTCGTATTTCGTAAAAGCCTGAATAAAATGGTATTTGATTCAAGATGAATTCGCCGTGACACTGTCCGTTTTCAATTTTCAGGATCCGTTTGTCGACGGTTTCGCCTCCGGGATTCAGCAACTCGACATAAAGTGTCTTGCTCAACCGGCTTGTTTGAAGATGCCCGGGAGCAACCACATAGCATTTGAACCAGATCGGATCACCCTGATAATAACTCGTATTGTCGAAATGGAGGTATACTTTTTCCTGCGGAATACGTTTTGAAAAGGCATCAAGCGCCTGAATGTAAGGTGCCAACTTGCCTGCATCACTCCACGTTTCCTGCATCTGCCCGAGGCCGGAATCTTGAACGCTTGAATCGTTCTCCGCCACCTGTCCTCGGACTGAAAGACAGAAAAACAACGCTAATAATATGCCCGTATACTTCCTCTTTTCCATCTGAATACGATGTTGTAAATTACGCAAAAGTATTAAAAATTTCGGGTAAGGCATGAGCAGAATGTTATTTTTTTTACAATAAAAGTATTTCATGCCGAAAAGCTGGTTTATTTGTTTACCTTTGGCGGCCAATAGAGTGAATAACTTTAATAGAAATCAAATGAAATCATTTTTTATAGGAAATTTAGAAATCAAACTTCCGATTATTCAGGGAGGAATGGGCGTAGGCGTTTCGCTGTCGGGATTGGCCACGGCAGTGGCGAATGAGGGGGGCGTAGGCGTCATTTCGACCGCAGGATTGGGGTTGATATACCATAAGTCGCCCGGCGATTATGTAGCCAAGTGCATCTACGGGCTGAAAGAAGAAATCCGTAAGGCGAGAGAAAAAACAAAAGGCGTCATCGGCGCCAATATCATGGTTGCCCTCACCAACTATGCTGACATGGTCAGGACGTCAATAGCTGAGAAAGTGGATATTATCTTTTCCGGCGCGGGGCTGCCTTTTGATTTGCCCTCCTTTCTGACGAAGGACAGCACCACCAAACTTGTCCCGATCGTCTCGTCTGCACGTGCTGCCAAAATCATGTGCGACAAGTGGAAAACCAATTACAACTATTTGCCGGATGCCATTGTTGTTGAAGGGCCCAAGGCGGGCGGTCACCTGGGATTCAAGCGGGAGCAGATAGACGACGAAAATTATTCGTTGGAAATGCTTGTGCCCGAAGTAGTTAAAGTGGCCAACTCTTACCGTGAAGAAAAAATAATTCCCGTCATCGCAGCCGGTGGCATTTCGACGGGCAGTGACATCCTGCGTTTTTTCAAGATGGGCGTGGCGGGCGTGCAGATAGGCACCATGTTTGTCACTACGGCTGAATGTGATGCTTCCGAGGACTTTAAGAAAGTGTTTGTGAATGCAGGCCAGCAGGACCTGAAGATTATCCAAAGCCCTGTCGGGATGCCGGGAAGGGCTATTGACAGCGAGTTTGTCCGCAGCATCGAACAGGGCAACGAACATCCGACGAAATGTATCTTCCACTGTCTCAAGACGTGCGACTACACCAAAACTCCCTACTGCATCGTCAAATGCCTCTATCAGGCCTCCAAGGGGAATATGAAAAAAGGATATGCCTTCACGGGAGTCAATGTCCATCTCACCCGTAAAATCACAACCGTGAAAGAAGTCATCGCCCGGTTAAGTGAGGAATTTGTGATGGCGGAGAACGCTGAAAAATCCTGAATCTAAGGCATCAACGTTTTTTCCCTATCCTCATAAACAGCGGCAGGAAACAGAAGATGCCGACGAACGAGATAAGCAGGCCGCCAATCGTGCCGGCTGCCAATGCAAACCAGAAGGCTTCCTTCTGTTCGCCAAGCATAAAGGGGATGAATCCCAAAATGGTAGATATGATGGTCAGGAAGATGGGACTTACCTTGGCGTTCCAGGCCTTGAGAAAGATTTTCATGGGAGGGCGTTTGGGATTTGCAGCACGGATATTGTTGTATTCGTCTATCACATAGATATTTGCATTGATTGTCAGCGCACAGAGCAGCACAAAGGCTGCAAAGCCTCCCTGGTCAAAATTCAGCTTGAACAGATAGAAAGTCAGGAAGATACCGATATACGAGATGGGGACAACGGAAAGGATGGAAAAAGGCTGCTTCATGGAGTTGAACAGGACGCTGCAAGTGAAATAGATAATCACAAAAATCAGCGCCAGCAGTGCGTATTGACTGTTGTTGCTATCGCGCCAGTACCACATACGGTTCGCACTTTCAATGGTATAACCCATCGGCAGCACCTTCCGGTACGCCTTGATGTTGTTATCCAGTATCTTCCTGCCCTGCTCGCCGGCGCCGATATATTCGTATTGCAGGCAAAGGCGGTATTGCTGGTCTATTTTCACAATGTTTTGCGGCGTCTGCTGCTTCTCAATCTCCGCAAACTCAGACAGTTTGTAGTTTTTTTCATTGACAGCGCCCCATCCGTAAAGCAAGTTCCAGATATCATATTCCTTCGATTGCTTCGACTGGAGGTAAATACGCTCCATGCCGAAGTCGCCGATAGTCTGACCTGCAAATAGTTGCTGACCGAACATGGCCCGCAGGGAAGTGAACAGTTCTATGGGCAGCATATTTCTTCGCGCCAACTGTTCCTTGTCGAGGTTAAAGCCAAATTCGACGTAATCATCTTTGTACCAGCTAAATTCCGAGTTTATCGTCACCTCCTTGATGCGCCTGTTTTCCAGCAGCAATTCCTTGAACCGCTCGGCGCGCTCATTCAATTCATCGTAATTGAACCCGAACATCTCCACCTGATAGCTGCCGACAGATTCTCTGACATCGTTGCTGAACCCCTGCCCAAACCCGTAGACGCCCCAACTGCCGCCTCCGATTGTCAGGGCGCGCGAAGTGATATTTGACTTCAACATGTAAGGGAAACCGCTGCGCAGGGCTTCCTTCGTAAACAGGATATTGATGTTTGCCTGCCGGGCGCTGAATATCTGTGTCTGAAACTGCTTGACTTCCTTGTAGTTGCTGATATATTGCTCCATCTTCTGAATCAGCACGTTCATCTGCTCGATCGTGGCGCCGTTTGGCAATGTGGCAGTTACGGACAGCGACGTCTCTTCGCGATTCACAAAATACGAGCCTGTGTATACTTTTTGTATGAACAGCCGCAGACTGCCGCCGAGCGCTACGTCGACGATGGGTTTCATTTTTTCTTTATAGAATGTAGAGCCTAACGATTTGTTGTATAGCTCTTTCCATTGCTTCGCATCGGCTTTTTCTTCCGGCTCTATTTCGAGCTTATCCGGCAGCAGAAAGACAGGCAATCCGAAAGCGAGGATCAGCAAAATAATCATCACTGCCCGCCAACGATAGGTGAAAATGCAAAATTTCTCATAAAACCGGTTGAAATACACCTTTTTGCGATTACCGCGAAAACGAATAACCGAATCACTGAATAACTGAATAATAGAATAATAAAATCTCTTATTCGTGTTAATTCGTGAAATTCGTGGACGAAATCTTTGAACCTTGAACTTTGAACTTTGAACCTTGAACTTTGAACTTTGAACCTTAAACTTTGAACCTTGAACCCTTTTTTTGATATCGAGCTTTTCGAGCAGCGCCGGCACCAGAAACAGCGCCACAAAGAGCGAAATGGCTAAGTTGATGATTATTACGTAAGCAAAATCCTGCAGGTTAAGCCGTATCTTCTCGTCTAAAAAGAAGATGATGCTCAGTGCCCCGATGGAGGTGAGCGTCGCCGTCAGGATAGCCACAAATGCCTTCATGTTAAGGCGTTGAATCATCTGGTCGGACATCACTATCGTGTTGTCAATCACCAGCGTAAGCGAGATCGTGATGCCGGCCAGCGAATAGAGCTGTATCTCCAACCTCATGAAGTAGTAGAAAATCAGCGCGATGGCAAGATTGACAGCCAGCGAAATGGAAATCATCAATAAATACCTGAGATTCCGATAGATGACCAGCACAAACAGCAAGAGGATCACAAGCGTAAGGCTCGACCGGAAGTATACCTTTTGAAGCTCGGTATTGATATATTCCGTTGCATCATACGCTAAATGTGTTTCGTATCCGGCCGGGAAAAATGTGGCCAATTCGGCCAACTGATTTTTGATTTTATTGCTCAGTTCCAATTGGTTGGCATTCTCGTCGGCAGTGATGGACAGGTAGATCGAGTTCAACCCGTTGATGCGGTAATAACTGACAGGCCGCCGTTCGACATGCGCCACCGTCACCAACTCGTTGAGTGATACCACTTTTCCGTTGACATTTTTCACCTGTATATTGGAAATATCAAATATTCCCGCGTCGTTATTCCCTTGTCCGGTCACATTATTCCCCTCCATTCTTTGCGGAGTTAGCGGCGGACTAACCGTCACCCGCAGCCATTGCTTTTCGCCCTGACTTGTCTCAATCGAAGCAATCCCCAGAAAAATCCTGTCCAGATAGCGCTGTACGGCCGCCTGTATCTCGCCGGGTGCGACGCCCAACTGTTGCAGTTGCATATTGTCGTACGTCAACTGCCATTCCATCGGTTGCGCGCCGTAGACATCGATTCGGCTGACGCCTTCAATCTGGGACAGGCGAGGGCTGATTTGAGATTCCGTATATTCCTGAATCAGAATGGGATTGGCCGGCGAATTTATCGTGTAGGACATAAACGGGCGGTCGGCATTCTCCTCCGGACGGCGGACGGAAATGAGCGGATAGCCTGTTTCGGGCGGGAGCGACGGCCAGGTCTGCCTGACGATGGTAGATACCTCAAAACGAGCGATATCTATATCGGCATGTTTATTCATCCTGATGGATATTTCCCCCCGTCCGTTGCTTGAAGTCGATTGGATGCGCTCGATATTTTTCATCCGGCTCAGCATGGCTTCCAGCTTGGAGGTGACCTCCATCTCGATGATGCGCGCCGAGTTGTTGGGCATGGTAAACGATATGTTGATTTCGGGTAAGGACAACGTAGGAGATAACTTGATGGGCAGCAAGGGAATAAAGAAGATCCCTGCCAGCGAAAGACAGGTGAAAATCAGAATAATGGAAAAAGATGAAACACGTTTAGAGTCCATATTTTCGATTAAAATCTACTGCAATCTTTTCTTTCCTTTCAAAGTCATACAGCGTCAATTTCCTTATCTTATAATAACTTAACCAATAATTTTGCAATGCGGAAATGTAATTTTTCTGTGCTTCCTTTTGGCGGTTGAGCGACAGCGTCAGGCTGTTGATATCGGCTTTTCCGATGATAAAGCGCTCTTTAGTACTGTTATACGCCATATTGGCCAATTGCATGGCTTCTTCGGCGCTCCTGATCAGCCCCTGCTGGATGTTGAAGTCATTGACGGTCATGATGACGTCCTGTTCGAGGCTTGTCTCCTGCTGCTGCACCGAGATGCGGGTCACATTCAGGTTGTTCTTCGCCATATTGGCTTTCCCTTTCCGTACGCCCCAGTCTATCAGTGGGATACTTAGTCCGATACTGACTACGTCTTCTTGCAGGGGCCTCCGGTAGGCATCGCCGAAATTTTCGGCCACCTGGTTGAATCCGATGCTCGCATAGAAGGAGGCGTCAAAGACGGCGCTTTTCTGCGTCTGGTCTACATTCTTCTCTGCTTCAAGTATTTGGCGGCGGTTGTCGAGGAAACTGGGATTGTTAGCCCGCGCCTGCTCCAGCGCCATCTCGAGCGGGATATCTACGCCGGACGGCGTGTTGGGCAGATCGAGCCGGACAGGCGTGTCCTTTTCCATATTCAGGAACGAGACGAAGGCAAACATGGCACGTTTCAGATTTATCTCCGCGTTTCTCAACGTGTTACGCGCATTGATGGCGTCCAGCTTCAGTGTCATCAGGTCGGCCTGCGAGATGGACATGATCTGGAAACGCTCTTCACCGATGGCATAGAGCGTGTCGCCCGAAGCCACATTTTCGACGGCCATACCGTACTCGGTCTGGGCCATGGCCAGGTCGAAAAACACCTGCGCGGCCTGCTCCGAGATATTTTCCCTGTCGTAGAGAAATTGCTTCTGCGACTTGTCAAATTTCAGCGGTTCGATTCTCCGTTCCCACTTGAATGCGTTGAATCCGAAGAGCTTCTGCTGATAGCCGATCCTGATGGGGACACTCGTGTACTGCGTATATTTATTGTCTCCGATGTTTTGCATGTAAGCGAGGTTGGAGTTGACGAAAAATGTCCCTCCGGTGATATCGAGATTCTGCGTAACAGTCAGTCCACCATAAGAATAGAGCGATTGTTGACGGCGATAGATATCGATATTCTGCTCCGAATCGTAGCGCCTCGTAAAGTCGCGATAATATTGGATAGGCGTCATTTCGAGCATCAGCGACGGCAGCCGCGCCGCCTTGAACGAATGATACTCCCAATAGCTTGACTGATACATGTTTTGCGCAATGAAAGCCTGCAGCGAACTGTCCGCCGCAATTTCAATCGTCCTGTTCAGCGTCAATACGACCGGCGTCTGCGCGGAAGCGGATATCGCGCTGGCAATCAATAAAATTGATGTAAATATTCTTTTCATATTTTTAATTCAAAGATTTCGTTCACGACTGTTCCTAATTTTTAAAAATAAATGTTTGGCTTTCCGAAGGGAAGCAATTTCACTAATTTACACGAACAAAAGGTTTAATGATATATAAAACCGTTTGCATCCCGTTAGGGATGCTTCGCTCGGTAGAAACGTTGACAATCAAATGGATGCATTCCGTACGGAATGCATCCGATAACGGCAAATAATTTCTACCGAGCGATGCAATCCTAAAGGATTGCGAAATCAGCGCATCAAATTGAGGATTCATATCATACATTCATTTACTTTTCCTATATATTCCCCAATAAAACAACGGCACAACAATCAGACTGACAACCGTGCCGACGAGCATGCCGCCAATGGTTGCCAATGCCAGCGGCTTCTCCAATTCGGAGCCTAAGTCGTTGCTAAACAGCAGTGGAGCCATGCAGATTACCGACGTGAGACACGTCAGCAGGATAGCTTTCAAGCGTCGCCGGCCTGCTTCGTGAATCGCATCCATCAGGGGCATCCCTTCTTTGCGTAACTGATTGATTACGTCTATTTTGAGGATGCTGTCATTGATCACAATCCCGCAGGTGACGACGATGCCGATGGCCGACATAAGGTTCAGGCTATGCCCCAACACATAGAGCAGCGCCAATGCCGCCAGGATATCGATCGGGATCTCCACAAAGACGATCAGCGGCTGGAGGAAACTCTCAAACTGCGAGGCCAGGATAAAATACATCAGCAAGAGTGAGATAAACAGGATGACAATCAATTCATTGATCATCTTTTTATTGAAGAAGAAATCGCCTGAAAAATCCAGCTCCCATCTGTTGCCTGTCCTGATGCTTTCTTTGGCTACGGCCATGATATCTTCTTCTTTATCAGTGTCATAAAACTGTAACGGGATATATTCGCCATTTTTCCCGGCTACAATCGTTTTGATGTCTTCGGTCGGGATGATGGTGATAAAGGCGCTCAAGGGCAGTTGCGTAGTTTCACCGGCAGCATCGGGCAGCGAATATACGGCGGTGTTTTCAAGAGCCTCCATAATACTCTGATCCTCATTGCCTAAGACGATGGGAAGGTATTGCTGGTAGGATCGCAGGTTGGCAAACTGATTTTCTTTAAAGCCGGTTCGCAGGGCGCGATAGATTTCATCGGGCGACACATTGTAGAGGAGTAATTTTTCCCTGTCTATCTGCAAGTTAAGCTGCTTTTGAAAAGAGATGCCGGCAGGACGCACGCCGGTGCGTTCTTCGACGAAACTCTCCAACTGTCTGATTTCGTTTGCTTCAGGTTCCTGCAACCTGATTTTACTGTAATATTCTGCTACGAGGTCAGGCTCGCCCGTCGAGAAAATCTTTTCAAACACGGTGCCCGGAGGAGAGAATGTGGTGATAGCCAGAGGATAATGTGTCTTGAAGAACGCCTCTATTTCTTCTTTTAGCGCAGGGAGTTGGCGAGACCGGACTGTTTTCACATACAGCTCGGCTTCGGACGATGTCTGTTCGCGCTCGCGGTTGAGGATAAACTGCTGTTGTGCAATGTTTGCCGAATGTTCGACGGTAGGCGTCTGCAACGACCGGAAAAACTCTCTCACGCGGCTCCGGTTTTCTTCCACATGGATATTTTCATTCCAGTCTATCTTGATTATCAGCTCATTCTGACTTATCACCGGCATCCTTTCCTTCGGTATAATCACAAAAAACACATAACACAACGGCAGCGTGACAATCATCGTGATGAAAGTGAGAGCCTTATGCTCGAATATCCAGTCGACGCTGCGATGATAAAACCGTTCGAGCGGCTCCATCTCCGTCCCTTTCTGTTTTTGCTCTTTACCGATATTGCTAATATCTTTATTTTCAGGCGATTCCATATTGTTTTTCCTGCTTCCCGACTTGCGCCGGAAGCTGAATTTCATCGAGAAAATCAATTTGTAAAGAACAGGTAAAAACGTGATGGACATGACATAAGCTATCATCGATCCGATGGTGACGGCCAAGGCCTGGTCGAAGAAGATTGCACCTGCAATGCCGCTCAGGAAGACTAACGGTACGAAAATGGAAATCGATGATAACGAAGAACTTAGCATCGGAGTTATCACTTCGTTGGCGCCCTTTATGCAGGCTTCGTCCAGCGAACATTGCCGATGGAACTGCCCGATATTGTCGGTCACGATGATCGAGTTGTCCACCATCATCCCCAGCGCCAAAATCAGCCCCGTCAACGAAACCACATTCATGGACAAATGGAAAAGATAGAAGAAAAGCAGGCTGATTATCAACGAAATAAACAAACTGATGCCGATGATGAGCGGCGTCTTGAAGTCTTTGAGGAAAAAGATGGAAATCAGCCAGATAAATAGAAAAGCCAGCAGCAGGTTTTGTTGCAGGTTGCCGATGGTATAATTGAGCAGTTCGGTCTGGTTTTGAGAGATGGAGAACTCAATGTCGGGATAAAGTTCACGGAATGTGTCGATTGTCTTGCCCAGTTCCTTTTCCATCCGGCTCATATTTTCTTCCGCCTGCTTGATAATTGCCAGCGAGACAGCCTGTTTACCGTTGTAAAGAATCATTCCCTTCTCCTTGACGGGTACGATTTCTATATCGGCCAATTCCTTCATTTTGAATATCTTGCCATTCTTTTGAAGGTAAATATTCTGAATATCTTCCAGCGTGCGCAGGACGGCCGAAAATTTGATGTTGTATTCGTAATATCCATCCCTGACCATCATGTTTCCGGGTTCGACATTGTGATTGTTCAGCACCGATTCGATATCGCTCAAGGTGATTCCCGTGATCTCCAATTGATTGATATTCGGAGTGATAAGTACTTGCTTGCTGATTAATCCCGAGATATCTACCATCGCCACCTGGGGCAATTGCTCGATGCGTCGGCGGATGACCGTTTCGGCAAACTCGCTCAGGTCGAGGAAGGTCGTCAGGTCTGTTTCGCCGAAGGATTCGTCGTTTTTGAGGGTCAGGTTGAGGTTGAAGACGGGGATATCGGTGGCGCTGGCCTTGATGACGCGCGGACGGTTTATCTCCTTGGGAATGTTGTTCATGGCCGCGTCAATCTTCTCATTTACTTCGATAAAGGCCAGGTCTGTATTCGTGCCGTAGTCGAAGCTCAGGCGGATGATGGCGCTGCCGTCGCGAGTCTCGGAACGAATGTCGCGCAGCTTGCCGATCTGCAGCAGTTGCTGGCGGATGGGCAACGTCACTGTGTTTTCCAGTTCGCGCGCCGAAGTGTTTTCGCCCGTGATCTGAATGGTGATTTCAGGAATGGCAATATCCGGCAACAGGGATACCGGGATATTGAAATACGTGATAATCCCCAGCAAAAAAAATGCCGTGATCGACATGCAAACAGCTACCGGGCGTCGTATCAGAAACTTAACCATCACAAATTTAATTCAAAGATTTTGTCCACGAATTTTCCTAATTTTATACGAATTTACACGAATAAAAGATTCCGTTGGTACGTCATTCCGCACTTGATTCGGGATCTCCTGTGTGTATAGAGTTTAGGAGATTGCGGGTCAAGCCCGCAATGATGATTTACGCCGGTATAGGATGATATTAATTCATTCATTATCAATTATTCATTATTCATTGTTAATTGTTCATTTTTAATTGTCAATTGTCAATTGTCAATTAAACTGACCGGCGTCTCATGCGCCAAATTCAAATTCCCCTCATAGATGACGCTATCTCCTTCGTGCAACGTCTCTGTAGTTTCTTCAAGTATCACATAATGAGTTGAATTTTCCAGTCCGGTATGCACATAATTCCATAGCGCCAGCCCGTCCTTGAGCGTGAACACCACCTGTTTATTCGACCTCAGCACCAGCGCACTTTTCGGGATGGTCAACAGATGCGGGATGGTCTGCTGTATCTTAACTCTCACGTTCATACCGTCATACAACCTGTTACCCGGATTGTTGACGGAAGCCTTGACGCGCACCATCCCGTTCTTGTCTACGGCAGGATTGATCTCCGTGATGCGTCCTTCACCGTTAAAATCGGCCATCGCATAAGGCGAAACAAGGATTCGGTTGCCTGTCCTGACCACCGACAGCTCGCTCTCCAACATATTGAAAACCACCTCCATCGAAGCATTTCCGATAATCGTGCAAAAGGGTTCTGCGGTGGACGACATGTTGTGAGGTTTTTGAAACAGGTTGGCCACGACACCGTCAAACGGCGCATAGAGCGTCGCATGCTGATACTCATATTCGGCCAAAGCGTACTGGTTCACCGCATTGTCGTAATTGCTCTTGACGCGGGCTATCTCCATCACTTCCTGCGGGATACGGGCCGTGTCACTCATCGAGTATCCCTGTCCGATCAGTACATCCTGCAGCTCCAGTCGCATCCGTTCGAGGTTGTCTTTCGCCTGGTTGAGGCTGTTTTTCAGTTTGAAAGAATCGAGCGAAGCAATGGCCTGACCTGCCACAACCTGTTCCCCGTTTTTAACATGCACAGCAGCAACGATCTCGGCCGTTTGAAAGTACAGGTCAGCCTTCTGCCCGGCAGTGACAGCTCCGTTCGAAAGTATCTCACGACTGAAATCACTGTAAGCCAGCACGAAAGCCTTCACCTCATTCGGCTCGTCCGGCAAGACCGTAGCCACACCTTTCTCATCCTGATTATCATTCTTAGTTGATGAACAGGATAAGCCAATAGCGAGCAGCACGATTCCGATAATCCATTTTTTCTTCATAGAGTCAATCCTTTTAAAACATTTGTGCAGGCAAACAATTGACATCGTCGCCTTTTACTATAATGACGCAAAGAAACAAAATAAAATTGAAACGGTTGCAACATTTACGGATTTTTATATGTTAAAATCGACATTCCATGCTGCTCCCCGTTTGCCACCCCATATCCAGCCGTTCTTAAAGCGATTTATGATGACGAATCATTTTTATTTTTCCTTTTCCAGCCTGAAGCACACGAATTTCAAGTCATCGTCACTGTATTCGGGATTTTTAAAATGACTGGCGGAAATATACAACCCGTCCTTGTTGACAAACACGACGCCCGGATTATAGATATATTCAGGGAAAAGCGTCTCTCCGATCACTTGAAAATCACGGTTAAGAATGATAATGGAAAATATTTTCCGTCCATAATCCCATAATTCCCTGAAATTATCATCCTGTTCCACTTCGTTCTTGGGATAAGCAAATCGATAGTAGACGTCCCTGTATGGGTCAAAAAACAGATTTCCATAGTTGGGATTTTCAACTTCATTTTTCAACGGGTTACCCGAAGTTTTAAGTTCAACATACTCAATGTTAGGAATATACTTACTTACAACGGGAATTTTACGAACCGATTGATGGTCGGGCAATGTCACATAAATCTCCTCATCATAATAAAATGA
>JAITMM010000272.1 GCA_031277335.1 Tannerella sp.
TATTATCAAGTAACATGTACTATCTTTAATTATTGGCAAAGATACGGTTTTCTTCGGATTATTAAACTATTGTTTAAAACTTTTTTGGAGTTATAAATATATGCTTATCATACTGCTAAATACAGGGGTAAAAAAAACGGTTTAAAAAAATTGCACCGCCATTTTGCATATTGAATATTTTATTGTAGATTTGCGTGTTGAATTTTAAAAACGGAGGAAATATGATACGTTCATTAGTTACTATTCAGAGGGTGAAGATGATAACGCCTATTCCGGAATCCGATTTTCTGGAGTCGGCGCATATTATGGGCTGGCAGTGCGTTGTCAAAAAGGGGGAGTTTAAGGAGCAGGAGATTGGCGTCTATTTTGAGGTAGACAGTTTTTTGCCGGAAGACTCGCGTTATGAGTTTTTACGTGCTTCGTCGTATCGTGACAATGAAGACAATGGTAAAGGCTTTCGTATCAGGACAATGCGATTACGTGGACAATTGTCGCAGGGGTTGTTGTTGCCTCTGTCGGCTTTTCCAGAACTTGAAGGTTGCAGCGTGGGAGATGACGTCACCGAAAGGCTTCAAGTGAAGAAATGGTATATCCCCGAAACGGCAAATCCCGGCGGGACAATTATCGGCGAACGTCCGTTCGGTATCCCCGCATCAGACGAAATAAGATTGCAATCGGCATTGGAACTGCTTGAACAATTGGAAGGTAAGCCTTATTATATCACAACCAAATTAGATGGCACGTCAGGGATTGTGTATTATATCGACGGCAAAATAGGATGTTGCAGTCGAAACAAGGAAATCAAGGACGAAGAAAATGCGTTGTACTGGACGCCTGTCTACAAATACGGGCTAAAGGAAAAACTGACTGCACTTGGTAAAAATATCGTTTTGACAGGCGAGATTTGCGGCCCCGGTATACAGAAAAACAAATTGAGACTGCCCGGTATCGAATGGTCGGTATTTGATGTAAAAGACTGGGATTCGGGCAAATATCTTCCTTATGACGAAGCATATACGCTTTGTTCGGGTCTTGGACTTGCTTTTGTTCCGCTCGAAGAAAGAGGCGAGAATTTTTCGTATTCGCTGGAAACGCTGCTGGAAAAAGCAAAAGGCAAATATCCGAGCGGACTTGATAAGGAAGGAATTGTGGTCCGATACACGGAAGCACCCAAAGCAATCTCTTTCAAGGTGTTGAATAATGATGCTTTGCTAAAGGAAAAAGATTGAACGGTATAATTTGTCAGCTTAAAAATTTGAAAATCGCATCTGAGTCACGAACAAATTGTCTGCGCAATGCTTGCTGCATCCATGCCGCAAATCTTGTATAATTCAGGGATACTGCCGTGCTCCACGAAACGGTCTCTGATTCCAATTCGCTTGATCTCAACCGAATAGCCATTTTCAGCCATAAACTCCATCACTGCGCTGCCAAACCCGCCGGCAATAATCCCGTCTTCAACCGTCACGATGCGCGAAAAATTTTTCCCGACCTCATGCAATATCGTCTCATCCAGCGGTTTAAGGAATATCATATCATAATGGGCGACCGAAAGATTCCCGTCTGCAAGACCGTTGTTCAGATCGGTTTGACTGTTCATTATCAAATCAATAGCCTTGACGACTTCATTCCCTATCGGCCCGATGGACAGGACGGCCACCTGATGACCGTCGCGCAGTTTTCGCCCTTTGCCGACAGGCAATATCTCCATTTCGTTTTGCCAGTCGTTCAACGTGCCTTTTCCTCGTGGATATCTGATAACGAATGGATTAGTGGCATGATAAGCCGTGAACATCAGGTTGCGCAAATCCCATTCGTTGATGGGCGAGGCAATGGTCAGGTTGGGAATCGGCCGAAGATAGGCCATGTCAAAGACGCCTTGGTGTGTGGCGCCATCCTCGCCTACAAGTCCGGCACGGTCGAGACAGAAAATCACATGCAGCTTCTGAATGGCAACATCGTGAATGACATGATCATAAGCGCGTTGCATAAAGGATGAATAGATATTGCAAAACGGGATCATTCCCTCTTTCGCCATGCCTGCCGAAAACGTCACGGCATGACCCTCGGCTATTCCCACGTCGAACGCCCTGTCGGGAAAGACCTTAAAGAGGCATGTCATCGAGCAACCCGTCGGCATGGCCGGCGTGACGCCTACGACACGTTTATCCTGCTTAGCCAGCTCCACCAACGTATGACCGAAGACATCCTGATAGAGCTGCGGCGTATCAAGTTTCTGAGGAACAATGCGTTGACCCGTGTCAATATTGAATTTTCCCGGTGCATGCCATTCGATGGCCGAATCTTCCGCCGGCTTGAAGCCTTTGCCTTTTTTTGTCTTGATATGCAGGAGTTTAGGTCCTTTCATGTTTTTAATGTCATTCAGCTTCTGCACCAAATCCTGTACATCGTGGCCGTCGATGGGGCCAAAATAGCGGATGCTGAATCCTTCAAACAGGTTATGCTGCCTGTTGAGCAACGCCTTCAAGCTGTTATTGAAGCGGAGAATATTCTCGCGGCGTTTTTCGGAAATCAGATGCAATTTCCGAAATACCTTATATATGTAATAACGAATCCTGTTATAAGTGTGACTTGTAGTAATATTAACCAAGTAACGGCTCAGCCCGCCCACACTCTGGTCAATCGCCATATCATTGTCGTTAAGGATAATCAGCAGATTATTAGGATTTGTCGATACGTTATTAAGTCCTTCAAATGCCAGACCGCCTGTCATGGCGCCATCGCCAATCACCGCCACAACATTGTGATCCTTAACGCCGCCAAGTTCGCAAGCGATAGACATCCCCAGCGCAGCCGAGATGGAATTGGAGGCATGGCCTGCGATAAAGGCATCGTATTCACTTTCAAAGGGATTCGGAAAACCGCTGATCCCTTTCAGTTGTCTAAGCGTAGGAAACGCGTCGCGTCGTCCCGTCAATATTTTATGGCTATATGCCTGATGACCAACATCCCAAACGATGCGGTCGTCGGGAGTATTGAACACATAATGAAGCGCTACAGTCAGTTCCACCACCCCAAGACTGGCGCCTAAGTGGCCCGGATTTTTTGACAGCACTTCGATGATATATTGACGTAACTCTCGGCATACCTGCTCTAATTTCTCGACCGGCAATTTCCTTAGATCTGCCGGTATATTTATGTGTGTTAATAAATTATCTTGTTCGAAATCATTCATTTTTTTTGCAAATTTCGATGCAAATATACAAAAAAAGTTCAAGGTTCAAAAAAGTTCTATTATGACAGAACTTTTTTGAACCTTAAACATCACTTCTTTAAGAATTAATAATTATATATTAATAACTTATCTGTTTTTCGTCCTCCATCTCGGCAGCATTGATTTTTGGGATATCCAATGCTCTCCAGGCAAAGAAGATGTAAACCAACACGAAAGGTATCAGGAACGACACGAACATCATAGTTCTCAACGTAAAAAAACTTGAAGAACTATTTGCAATGGCCAGCGAGCTTTGCAAGTCGGCATTTGAAGGATAATAAGCTGTATTGTTCCATCCGGCGCAAAGTAAAAGAGCCAGCACCGTCAATACCGTTCCGCAACCGGCAAACCAGATACCTTTAAAAAAGCCTTTCGACAGCAGCGTCTTGATGATTCCCCAAAGAACCAAGACTACACCAATCAACATGATCACCAGAACCACAGGCATTTGTAATAGATTATTCAAGTATTTGAGAGGTTCAACGGCAAATTGTTGACCTATCTCGGCATTTGGATTGTAAGCAACGCCGTCCGCAAAAAGCAGCCGTCCTACAAAAGCCAGGAAAAACACTAAGAATAAGGCAGTTTCAATCCATAACTGTTTGCGGCATTTTAGATCTATTGCATTATCATTCACGTTATTGATAAAATAGAGTAA
Organism: Tannerella sp.; assembly: GCA_031277335.1. Taxonomy (GTDB): domain Bacteria; phylum Bacteroidota; class Bacteroidia; order Bacteroidales; family Tannerellaceae; genus Tannerella. The sequence continues at coordinate 3,894 of JAITMM010000272.1, forward strand.
TGCCAAAACGCGTGACAGGAAAAATACGGCTAATCCCAAAAACAAATTCCAGACATTGGCTGCAGCTTCCAATCCATGCCAAGCATTAGCCCAGCGCGAAATCACAGGCATTCCAAATTCCGTAATGTTTGCCTTGTTGACAAAAAATTCAGCGCCGTTGAAAAATGTGCCGACAGCCGTGCCAATAAGTAGCGGCCCTAACAAACCATTGATTATCAAGAAGACTTGATATGTTTTCTTTCCCAAAAAATTCCCTTTATGGGACATGAACTCGTAAGATACGGCTTGCAACACGAAACAAAACAGAATCACAATCCATACCCAGTAGGCTCCTCCGAAACTCGTGGAGTAAAACAGTGGAAATGAGGCGAAAAAAGCACCTCCAAATGTAACCAGCGTCGTAAATGTGAAACTCCATTTGCGGCCTGTCGAATTGATGAGCATCTTTTGCTGCAATTCTGTCTTACCGATCGTAAATAGCAGTGACTGACCTCCTTGTACAAATAAAAGGAATACGAGCAATGCTCCCAGCAAGGATACGAGAAACCACCAATAATGTTGTAAAAAATTCTCTGTTATAAAATTCATAATAAGCAATTTTTAAAATGTGACTATTCGGATAATTCGGGACCTTTCTTGATGGCTTTCACCATGATACGGATTTCCGCAATCAAAAGGGTGGTGAACAAAATCAGGAACAGGAAAAACGTTAGCTGCACTGACGAAGCAGACAGCTTTGAGACGGCAACTCCCGTGGGCAGCAGGTCCTGAATAGCCCATGGCTGACGGCCTACTTCTGTTACTATCCAACCGGCTTGGCTGGCTATATATGCTAATGGAATGGTCCACAGGCATATCCATTGCATCCATTTCAAGTTTGCAATTTTTTCTTTCTTCGTATAAATCAATACGACTATAAACATAAGAATAAAATACCCTCCCAGAATGACCATTATACGGAAAGCATAGAACGTCAATGGGATAGACGGAATCAACTGCGTCGGATCCTTAATATATCCGTATCCGAAATACTTGAAATTCTCTTCTAACGTAGCGCGGTGCAGCACTTTGGCCGATTCGTTTTTTTCTTTCACAGCTTGCTGATAATCAGCTAACGCCTGAATGGCAACTTTCCCACGCGCAATCTTTTCTTTAGCCGACAACGCCACTCCATTGCCTGTCGGATAGGCGCCGTCAATCAAATCCACTATTCCCGGCACAAACGCATCGGCCTTGCGGTCGGTCAACAGAGACAGCATTTTAGGAATTTCGATTTTGAACAGAAACGGGTCTACGGAATCGTTATATTCCTTTTTTGCAGGATTTAACACGCCGACAGCCACCAGCCCGACGCCTTCGGAGCCTTTATAAAGCCCTTCCATAGCGGCAAGTTTCATCGGTTGAAATCGAGCAACGCAATAGGCAGAGCCATCACCTGTCCAAATAGTTAATAATGAACCTATTAATCCAACTATCGCTCCCACCTTGATACTTGCCAATGCAAAAGGTCTCTGGCGCTTTTTGAGCAGGAACCAACTGCTGATTCCTACTACAAAAACTGAACCTAATATCCAGGAGGACAGGACAGTATGGAAAAATTTATTAATAGCCATCGGCGACAGGGCAACTGCCCAGAAGTCGACCATCTCGCTTCTGACAGTATCGGGGTTAAACTGCATACCTGTAGGATATTGCATCCAGGCATTAGCAATCAGAATCCAAAGTGCCGACAGCGTTGCGCCAATAGTAGTGAGCCATGTTGCAGACAGGTGCATGCCTTTACTGACCTTGTTCCAGCCAAAAAACATGATCGCTATAAATGTGCCTTCCAAGAAGAAAGCCACAATACCTTCGATGGCTAACGGTGCTCCAAAAATGTCGCCCACTATCCAACTGTAGTTTGACCAGTTTGTGCCGAATTGAAACTCCAGAATCAGTCCTGTAGCCACACCGATCGCAAAATTTATACCGAACAATTTCATCCAAAACTTGGCCGTCTGTTTCCAAAACTCTTTGCCTGTCTTTAGATAAATTGTTTCCATCACCGACATGATGACTCCCAACCCAAGTGTGAGGGGGACAAAAAGCCAGTGATAAATAGCCGTAAGCGCAAACTGCGCCCTCGACCAATCAATCAAAGAAGAATCAATATTCTCTACCATAATTATTTATATTTAGGGTGTTAATGTACGATTAATTAATTCGTTGGTGACGTAATCAGCCTTATCCGAGGCCGTATCAAATTGATTCAGGAAACGGGGAAAGAAAAAAATACGCAGTATCACAAACATAATGAACAACTTAATGAGGATAATGATCCACAGTTGGCGTCCCCATTCCATTGACTTAAAGCCGTCAACATAAAAACGGAAGATTCGTTTGGGCAAAGATACACTGTTCATCTAATCAAATATTTATCAATTATTCACGAAAATTATCTTTTTTAATTCAAGTCATATAACTCTATACGTCATATTATCAATAAAAAGGTATCTCACCCTTTCACGTTTGCAAAGGTATAAATTAAATTTAAATAACAATTTATTTTTGAAAAAAATTTTTTTTATTGGCCGTCAAGTCGTATTTATTCCAAATCAACAACAGTGATGCCTGCTCCGCCGAACTGCACGTGCTCGTCGCCAAAATGTTTTATGCCTGCAACAGAGCTAAGATATTGCCTAATAAGCTGACGTAGAATGCCATTACCCGTACCGTGAAGGATTCGCACGCGGCCGTTGTTAAGCTGTATGGCGTCATCGATGAAGTACGTGACGGCTTGTAAAGCCTCGTCGCCACGCATTCCGCGTACATCAATATCAGGTTTGAAATTCAATTTCTTTTCATGTATGCTTGTCGAATTTATGTTTTGAATAGAGATGTTTTTTGCTGATTCTCTTTTGATTAGGCTTTTACTGACTTTTTCCAGCTGTTCAAGTTTGACAGTAGTTTTAATCATGCCGATCGCTATGACTGCCTGCTTATCATTGACTTCGAGTACAGAGCCAACTGCCTGATGCTCTTTAAGTCGCACTGCGTCACCGGGCAAAATAGGTTTCTCCGCGGAGATATTATGTTTGCGGTCAGCAGGTTGAAGATGACCGGTCGATGCCTTTTTCGGTTTTCTGCGTGAACCGTCTTTCTTGACGGAGTTTGTTTTTTTATCTGCTC
>JAITMM010000280.1 GCA_031277335.1 Tannerella sp.
CATGAGGCGAAAGAAATAGAGGAACTTTATCTTTCATGCCTCCAGTTAGCTGCTGAACGTCAATTGATTCTCGATTTCCATGGCGCCTCCAAACCGACGGGCGAAGCAAAAACCTGGCCGAACGAAATGAGCCGCGAAGCAATCAAGGGATTTGAGACGCGCGGTCCCTGGGCGCACCACAACGTTACCGTTCCGTTCACGCGAATGGTAGCCGGACATGCCGATTACACGCCCATGCACTTCGGCGACCGCAAAGCCGAAACAACCGATGCGCATCAAATCGCCTCCGCCGTTATCATTTCGGCTCCGTTGCTGATTTACGCCGCCGACCCTGCCGACATGCTCAAACATCCGGCAGTAAATGTCATCAAACAAATACCATCCGTATGGGACGAAACCCGCGTACTCGAGCCGAGCGCCATCGGTGAAGTTGCCGTATACGCCCGCCGCAAAGGCTCGCAATGGTTTTTGGCTGCGATGAATGGAACGGAAGCTCGCACAATCGCCGTAGATTTGTCATTCCTCGGCAAAGAAGAATACGCAGTTACAATGGTACGCGATAAAGTCCCGACGGAAACGCTGGTATCGTTCGATCGTAAAAGATTGTCGCTTGGATCAAAAAGCGGCGTTCAAGTAAACACCTTGCCTGCAACGGCTTACAATGACAATCTGATTGTCGAACTTTTACCCGCAGGAGGTTTTGTGGCGGTGTTTGATAAAAAAATAAAATGATGATTGTTTATGACGAGCGAAGTCTGAAGCGCTAACCAATATAAATCAGGGTTATTATTCATTCTCGCCCAAACTCCTGTATCGCCTTTCTATCGAAATCGCAGTTAACCCATTCGTTATCAAGTGTTGCTCCTATTTTCTTATAGAAGTTGATAGCTGACGTGTTCCAGTCAAGCACTTGCCAACGGACGCGATTGCATTTTTCACGTCGGGCAATTTCAAACAGTTCATTGAGAAGGGCAGCGGCGATGCCATGTCTGCGATAAGGCTCAAGCACATACAAATCGTCGAGATAAAGCGACTTGCCGACCCATGTGTAATACGCAAAGAAATAGAGACATATCGCAACAATAACACCATCTTCACCGACGGCCACCAAGCAATTGAAATAGTCTTTCTCGGCCTTCATCTGCTCAACGGTGTTCGTCACTTTTTCGGGCGCTTTTTCAAAGTGAGCCAATGCCTTAATAATGTCTAATATAGCCTGAAAATCAGACTCTTCAGCTCTACGAATAGTAAACTTCATCTTTATTCCATCAATTATTTCGATGCAAATCTATAAATAATTCAACAAAGTATTGTCCATATCAAAAAGAAGTATTACTTTTGTCGCCGAATTACATGGTGTGGTAGTTCAGTTGGTTAGAATACCTGCCTGTCACGCAGGGGGTCGCGGGTTCGAGTCCCGTCCATACCGCAAGCTGAAAATCAAGTGTTTACGATTCCGTAAGCACTTTTTTTATTGATTTATTTTGCCCGTTTGCGATTTATTTGCGACCTTTATTCCCTCTTATTCCAAACGCTTTGGACGGCGGCTAACTTGCGGCTGTCTTTTTCGGAAAGGATAAAGTGCGTGAAGGTCAGGTTGTTTTGATAGGTCTCGATGAAATAAGTTTCGCCTAAACTTGATTGCGACAGGAAATTGACGTTTATCTCATGTAGCTGATGTTGCTCCTGGAAGTCAAACGGGATACAATCTATCGCCCACTGAACGTATTTCGTGTTATTGACATGCATGTTCAAATCCAAATCGGAGAGGTGTACCGTAAAAACGGTACTTCTTTCACAGTCTGATGCAGGCGGCTTGATTTTCTGCGGTTTATCTGCGATGGCTTGGCGGTCGACAACGGGAAAGTCATCGGCAAAAGTCGTCAATGTCTTGGGTCGATGAGTCTGCATGTCCAAGATATGCCATGACGAAGTGGCACGGATAACGGGCTGGTGATTAGCGTCGAAGAACTCATAATCACGGAATGCCGTCAAGAGTTCGGGTGCTTTGCCCCATGTCTCGCAACGTATTTTTTCAGGCCATTTGGGCATGCGGTTGATTTGAACGTGAACTTTGGCCAATATCCAATATTCATTTCGTTCGGCCAACCGCTCCCACCCGAAATCTTTCGAATTGGCATGACGCCATGCACTTTCCTGCAGGAAGCAAAATAAAGTAGAGGGCATCAATTGTCGCTTAAAATCAACATGATATGAATTTATATCGTAATAATCGATATGCAAATTGTCCTGTCTCATTTCATTTATTTCTGTCTTTTAAAAAAAATCCCAATACCGAAAACTATCACCCATTATGCCTGATATGCAATATATCACCGTCCTGCACAACATAATTTTTCCCTTCAACGGTAAGTTTTCCGGCTTCCTTGCATTTATGCTCGGAACCAAGTGCTACAAGGTCTTCATATTTAATCACTTCCGCACGGATAAAGCCACGTTCCAAGTCGCTGTGAATGGCGCCGGCAGCTTGAGGCGCCGTCATCCCTTTGCGGATGGTCCAGGCGCGGTTTTCCTTGCCTCCGACCGTAAAGAACGATATCAGATTCAGCAGCCGGTAAGCATGGCGAATCACTTTGTTGACGCCCGGTTCATCCAGTCCGACATCGGCGAGAAATGCTTCACGATCAGCCGCATTGTCTAATTCAGCTATCTCGGATTCAATCTTTCCGGCGATAACGAGCGGCTCCAAACCCAGCGGCTGCAAGTAGTTTCTGACGGCTTCGACATATTGATTGCCGGTGGCGGCATCGTCGTCGTTCACATTGCAGACATACATCATCGGCTTGTCGGTCAGCAACATCATGTCGTGCACGACTTCTTTTTCTTCCTCGGCAACGGCTAATGTGCGCACATTTTGCAGGTTTTCGAGATGGGCTTTGTACTTCATCAGTGTATCCAACTCGCGTTTAGCATTTTTATCACCTACCTTTACAACTTTCTCCACTTTCTGAATTTTCCGCTCGATCTGTTCCAAATCCTTCACTTGAAGCTCAAAATCAATGATTTCTATATCCCTGACCGGGTCGATGGAGCCTTCGACGTGCGGCAGATTAGCGTCGTCGAAGCAGCGAAGCACGTGAATCAGGGCATCGCACAGGCGGATATCGGCCAGAAACGTGTTGCCGATGCCCTCGCCCTGATTGGCGCCTTTGGCAAGTCCCGGAATATCAACGACATCCATCGTGGCATAAATCAACTTTTCTGCCTTGACAAAAGTGTCGATATGCGTCAGCCGTTCGTCATAAACGGGGCAAACGCCTATGTTTGACTTATTTGTACTGTAGGCAAAGTCGGTAACTATTGCCTTTGTGTTGGAAATGCAATTAAACATCGACGTCTTACCTGCGTTGGTAAGTCCCACAATGCCACATTTTAAACTCATATTTTATCTTCTTTATTTCTCTAATGCTTTTGTTATTATCCCTTTACCTGTGATGGTGATCCAGCCGAACAATAGACCGATAAAGCCGTATGTCAACTCGACGCAGGCTGCCGTGCCAAAGGTGGCTTCCGGGACATACGTCATAATTCCGAAATAAGTTCCCGATGCCACAAACATGGCCGGAATCAGGTCTACCCAAGGCACTTTTTCAAGATATAGCACGATGAATACGACAATAAATACGGCCAAAGGCACTGCCACAAAGCCGGTTGACGCAAGCGCTCCGGCAATCAGCATGATCCCGACCGAGAACGTGATCCCAACCACAAATCCTATGGCAGCCCTGATTCCGTCCTTGCCGGTACATCCCGAAAAGAAATAGACAGCCCAAGCCACAAACGCAATGTAGGTAAATCCCTTCTCCGCACCAATAGGCATGTATTGCTTGATTAACTGATCGATACATACGATCACAAAAGCCAGCAACGCCGTATAGGCCGCTCCGGCTGCAAATGATATTGCTTTCATCTTATAATATATTAATGTTGTAAATAGTTGTCAGTTGCCAGAGGGAAAATCTGTGAATAACTCACATCTTTCATTAAATCAATTGTCAATTATCAATTGAGTTGATTACATCCTGATTAGCCGCCTTTACTTCGGATTCGATCAGCTTGATTTCTTTCCTGTCGTATGTCATCAGGCCATTAACTTCACCTTCCACGTCGGTGGTCTGTGTATAAATGGCAGCTGAGAAACCGCGTTTTACCATATCTTTCAACTCTTTAGCGTATTTGATATATTGGTCTGTCACTTCGCGCTTATCCTTGAACTGGATATATCCCCAATTGCGTTTGTCCCACCATAGATGGCCTTCCATCGGCAACCCGATTCCGCCATATTCGCCTAACACATTGACACGTTTAGGATCAAATAGATACATTTCAGGGCCGGGGTAATTATGGAGGTCCATCATATCTCCGCAGTCGCGGTGATTGCCGCCGCTGGCCGGGTTGACCAGGCGTGAAGGATCGCGACCGGCTGTCCAGGCAGCTACCTTTTCGGTATCGAACTGCCCCCATCCTTCGTTGAACGGCACCCAGACCACAATTGACGGATTCGATATCAGCAAGTCCATGATTTCCTGCCATTCCTGATAGTAGTTGGCTATGGATTCGGGAGTGCGGTTCTTGTCTGTACCGCCGTTATACTGGCGAGGCGCCCATTGATTTCCCAAATCTCCGCTCGGCATGTCCTGCCAGACGAGGATGCCTTCCCTGTCGCAATGATAATACCAGCGGGCAGGCTCGACCTTTACATGCTTGCGTATCATGTTGAATCCAAAGTCTTTAGTCTTCTTTATGTCAAACAGTAAAGCCTCATCGGTCGGTGCCGTATACAATCCGTCAGGCCACCATCCCTGATCCAGCGGACCGTAGTGAAAATAGTTCTTATTGTTGAGTTGCATCCTGACAATACCGTTTGCATCGCGCTTTGTAGAAATCTTGCGCATGGCGGTGTAGGACGACACTTCATCGATGGCTTTACCGGCACGCAACAACGTGATTTTCATCGTGTAAAGCGTCGGTGATTCGGGACTCCACAGTTTGGCGTTGGCAATGGGCAGGCGCAAAGTCTTTCCGGCCAATCCTTTGGCGGTAGCAACTGCTTTACCTGCATCCGAAATCGTTACTTCAACAACGTCATTGCTCTGACAATCAGCCGTCTGTACCGTCACTTCCACAGCGCCGGCATCGACATTCGGGATGCTCTTGACGGCCGTCACGTGATTGGCCGCAACCGGCTCAATCCAAACGGTTTGCCATATTCCTGTCACGGCCGTATACCAGATGCTGTTAGGTTCGAGCACCTGCTTGCCGCGCGGTTGATAGCCTTTACTCGTCGGATCCCATACACGTACAACTATTTTTTGCGTGCCGCTACCTGTCAAAAACGGCGTGATATCGAACGTAAACGGCGTATAACCACCCTGATGCGAACCGATCAGGATGTCATTGACGAATACGTCGGCCAGCCAGTCTACGGCGCCAAAGTTCAGCTTGACGTTTTTGCCTTTCCAAGCGGCAGGCACTGTAAAAGTGCGTTTGTACCACAATTCCTGCTTTTCCGTCACATCCTTCTGCACACCCGACAAAGACGATTCTATCGCGAACGGTACCAATATTTTACCCTCATATTGAGCAGGTTCGGCCATTCCCTTGTCGCTGATTGCATATTCCCATTCGCCGTTCAGATTCAGCCACTCCCGGCGTTCCATAATCGGACGCGGATATTCCGGTAATACATTGGCAGGATTGACCTTCGCCGCCCAGTCGGTTTTCATCCTGTCACCGGCCGGTTTCCATTGTGCATCAGCACTTAACGCAATAGCTATCAAAAAACATAGCATCAAATTTCTTCTCATTTTACAGTATATTAAATCGTTTATATATTTATGAATTTTCGACTTTTACATATAACCTGCAAACATAGTTATTTTTTTACAATTAACGCTTTTTTAGACTTAAATTCTTCTTTTTTTATTATTCCGTCTAAAAATAATGCTATTTGTATTTTTATCCTTACCTTTGCCTTTCTGATTTAATCATTTTTAATTACAGAAATCATGAAGAGTTTGAAATATTTTTTGGTTATCCTGTTCATTGCTTTGAATATCAATTATATCCATGCACAATCAAGTGGCGAGATAGTCGTGTTGAATAAGGCGGATTTTCTGGAAAAGGTTTTTAATTACGAAAAGCAATCCGACGAATGGATATACGAAGGCAATAAACCTTGTATCATAGACTTTTACGCAGACTGGTGCGGGCCTTGCAAAATTGTAGCTCCCATAATGAAAGAGCTGGCCACCGAATTCAAAGACAATATCATTTTCTACAAGATTGACGTCGATGTTGAAAAGGAACTTGCAGCTGTTTTTGGTATCAGCAGCATACCTACGATTTTGTTTATTCCGGTTGAAGGACAGCCGCAGGCAGCGGTTGGAGCTCTACCTAAAGAGGCTATGATCAGGCAGATAAAGTCAATACTTCTTGGGAAAGAATTGTAATTTATGAAAAATATCCTTTCCTTTTGCATCATGCTTATCTTGGCAGGATTGTTCGGCACCCAGTCCTTACAGTCTCAAGATATTATATATCAGATAGATATAAGAAAGGATATTGACCGTACTACTCAACTTTATGTCAGTCGCGGATTAGCCGAAGCTCAATCGGTCGGCGCCAAAGCAGTTCTGATTCATCTCAATACGTATGGAGGGCTTTTGGATTCGGCCGATTCGATTCGTACGGCAATCCTGTACAGTCCTATACCTGTTTACGTTTTTATAGATAACAATGCCGCATCTGCCGGTGCTCTTATCTCCTTAGCCTGCAAGAAGATATATATGAGGAAAGGCGCCAGCATCGGCGCTGCGACAGTTGTCAGTCAGATGGGGGACGCTGCGCCCGACAAATACCAGTCTTACATGCGTTCGATGATGCGTGCAACGGCAGAGGCGCATGGTAAAGACACTATCATTCAACGTTCTGACACTATATTTCGTTGGAAACGCGACCCGTTAATTGCCGAGGCAATGGTAGATAACCGCATCGTCATTCCTAATCTTATTGATTCGGGGAGGACGTTGACATTCACGGCCGATGAGGCGATGCAATGGGGTTATTGTGATGGAATTGCAGAGACGGCAGATGAGGTTATCTCCGATTTTTTAGGCTACAACGATTACAAACTAACAAGTTTTGAACCAACCTGGCTTCATAATCTGCTTGGTTTTCTGATGAATCCCGTTTTTCAATCTATCCTGATATTAGTGATAATTGGAGGGATTTATTTTGAATTACAGACTCCCGGTATTGGTTTTCCGCTGATTGCGGCCATCATTGCCGCAATTCTGTATTTTTCGCCGTTATATCTTGAAGGTCTGGCTGAAAACTGGGAAATACTACTGTTTGTGATCGGGGTGATATTGGTTTTGATTGAGATATTTGTGTTGCCGGGATTCGGTGTTGCCGGAGTCAGTGGTATAATATTTATGATTTCAGGACTTATACTCAGTCTGTTAAATAATTTTGTATTTGATTTCAAAGACGTCAGTCATATCGATTCCGGCAGAGCGGTGATGGTAGTATTGTCAGGATTGATTCTTGGGATGGGAAGTATGCTTTGGTTATCAAGTCGAATTGGAAGAAAAGGAATGTTCAGGCGTATTTCGTTGCAGACAGATTTGGAAAACGCATTTTCTTCGCCTTCCTTAACTCAGCTTACAGGAAAAACCGGGATAGCGCATACGGTGTTGCGTCCTTCCGGCAAAGTGCTGATTGAAGGCGAATTATATGACGGGATATCGGAATCAGGTTTTATTGAGCGAGGTGCTCCGGTGCGCGTAGTCAGGTTTGAGAATGCACAGGTGTACGTTGAGCTAAATATATCATAATTTCTGTAACTCTTTTACTTTCTACTTCTTATATCGTTTCTCTGCTGTTTTCATACATTGTTGCACCTCGTCGTTCGTGGCTTGCGCCGGGCCGAAGCGTTCAATCTTCAATGTCGAAAGCGCAGCTGCAAAATGTCCGGCTTGTTCCATTCCGACACCTTGCACACGTTGATACAGGTAGCCGGCCATATACGTATCTCCGCAGCCGGTAGCATCAACTATCTGCTTAGGCTGATAGGCCGGGATGGTGTAAAAATAAGTTCCATCGTATAAGACCGATCCTTCGCTGCCCAACGTGATCAATACCTCTTTGACACCCCACTCATATAACTTTTTAGCAGCCTCATATTCATAATTATAGCCCGTCAATACATACATTTCGTGTTCGTTGGCTTTCAGAAAATGAATAAATTTCATAGCTTCGAGTTTTTCTTTCCAGTCGATGGCATGCACCTGCGTATCTCGGACTTCGCGCAAAAATCCCTGCGAATCAACCGAAACAAGTCCTTTTCCTGCCAGGAATTGAATGGTGTCAAGAGAAAAGTCGTCTTCAAGTAAAGCGCCTATATGAAATATATTTGCCTCAATATCATTTAATTGTTCGACTGTGAAATGATCTGCCTTCGCAGACACTTTTTGCTTGCGATTATTCATGTCTTTTTCATAAATATTCTCAAAGCAAACTGAATGACGGCTTGGAAAATTAATCACTTCAATGCCATTTGTCCTTAAATCGTCTATTACCGAAACTTCCGATTCGCCAACGGCAGTAACTAACAAATAATCAGCATGATTCAATCGGCGTATGGCCTGTGAGACATAATAAGACGTGCCTCCCGGCATGTATACTGTTTCATTGGGTGTCACCACTTTATCTAATGTGATGTGTCCAATACAGCAAAAATCGTATTTCTTCATTGCGTTAAAACAATTCTCTTTATTTTTGAACCTTGAACTTTGAACCTTGAACCTTGAACCTTGAACATTTAAAACTCCATCTGAACACATTCCAAATCAAAAGCTTCGGCAACCGGTGGTGAGATAATATTTCCTTCGCAGATATTCAGACCTTTACGGAGAGCCGGGTCGTCTCGCATGGCTTTTTTCCATCCTTTGTCGGCAAGTGCTAACGCATAAGGTAAAGTTGCATTTGTCAATGCAAAAGTCGATGTTCGCGCAACGGCGCCGGGCATATTGCCCACACAGTAATGTATCACGTCGTCAATCATATAGACAGGGTCGTTATGCGTTGTGGTATGCGATGTCTCGAAGCATCCACCCTGATCGATGGCGACGTCTACCATCACGGCTCCTTTTTTCATGGTCGACACCATCTCGCGCGATACTAATTGTGGCGTTTTGCCGCCGGCAACAAGTACGGCACCGATTAACACATCGGCGGATTTCACTTCTTCACGGACAGTCATCTGGTTGGACATAAGCAGTTTGCAGTTGGCAGGCATAGTATCGCTCAAATAACGCAACCGGTCTAAGTTCTTGTCTAAAATCGTCACATCGGCGCCAAGTCCGCAAGCCATCTTGGCAGCATTGGTGCCTACAATACCGCCGCCGAGCACTACTACCTTGGCCGGTGCCACGCCGGGAACGCCGCCCAGCAACATGCCGCGTCCTCCCTGCGACATCTCTAAAAAATGGGCGCTGATTTGTATTGACATTCTACCGGCCACTTCGCTCATCGGTTGCAGTAGCGGCAGATTGCCATTAGATAACTCAACCGTTTCATAAGCCACTGCTACACATTTACTTGCCTTTAAAGCCTCAATTTGCGGCAGGTCGGCTGCGAGGTGCAGATAGGCAAACACGATTTGGCCGGGTCGCAATAGTTTATATTCGGGAGGCGTTATCTCTTTCACATGCATCACCATATCTGCCTGCGCATATATTTCTCCGGCCGTATTAACGATTTTTCCGCCTGCCGCAACGTATTCCTCATCAATAAATCCGCTACCGTTTCCTGCACTCTTTTCAACCAATACCTTATGCCCGTGATGCACCATCATATCCACACCCGAAGGCGTCATACTGACCCTATTCTCACTGAGTTTCACCTCTTTCAATATACCAACTATCATATTCCAAACAATTATTTTGTTATTATTTTGGCTGCAAAGATAGTGCAAGTTGAGTGCAAATGAAAAAAAATATCATTTTTTTCTTTGCCGAGACGTAGCCTATCTTCGCTTTTCAAAGCAAAATAGTGCAAGTTGAGTGCAATGCAATTTTTTTTTTTGCATTGCCGAGACGAAGCCTCAAAACAGTAAATACCCTGCAACGCCTGCCAAAACAATGGATAGGATGATGTCGGCTTTGAAAAAATAGGACACGGCAAAGGTAGATGCGGCGATGGCAATGCTGCGCCAGTCTATAAAATTGTGTTCATTCATAAGAAGCAACGCTGCGGCTGCTATCAGTCCGATGGCAGCCGGTTTCATCCATTGCAAAGCGGCTGATACATAGCGATTATTCTTGAAAATGAAGAAAAAACGGCACATCAGCGCCATGATAATGACAGACGGCAGGCAGACGGCAAAAGTAGCAATAACAGAGCCTAAGACGCTGCCGCCGGTGACGGTATAGCCTACGTAAGTAGCACAGTTGATGCTGATTGGGCCGGGTGTCATTTGAGAAAGGGCTACGATATTTGTAAATTCGGCTACATTCAGCCATTGATACGTTTCGACGACCTCGAACTGAATCAGGGAAAGCATCGGATAACCTCCTCCAAAACCGAATATTCCGATTTTGAAAAAAACAAGGAATAAATGTATGTAGGTATCAATCATTTGGAGTTTGCTTTTAAACCTTTGATTACCATATATATAATCCCTGTAACGCCTGCACCTCCCATCACATAGACGGGAGAAATGTGGAGCCACCATACCGCCAACGCCGACACTACCGCGATGGCAACGATGCCGAAACGGAATCCTCCCTTTTTCAGCATATTGACTACCGGCACAACAATCAATGCCACCACCGCCGGACGTATGCCTCTAAATACCCGCTCGACCACAGCATTATCCTGCATTTTGTTAAAAAACATGGCAACCAGCAAAATAGCGACAAATGCCGGTACGACAACGCCTAATACCGACATTAACACCCCTTTAAGTCCTTTTAGCCGGAAGCCGACAAAGACAGCCGTATTGATGGCTAACGGGCCGGGCGCCGATTGTGCCAACGCAAGCATATCGGCAAAGTCTTCACGCTGAATCCATTGCCGATTGTCTACCACTTCTTTTTCAATCAAGGGAATCATCACATAGCCGCCACCCAGCGTGAATGCGCCTATCTTGAAAAACGAATAAAACAAATCCAGATAAAATCTCATTGCTTCAATCAAATGTTTTGTCAGCAAAAATAGTTAATTTTGCCGACTCAAATGACGAAACAAGACAACAAAATACACCCTGTCAGCGAAACGACGTTCCGCATTTTGATTGCATTAAGCGCGATTCATTTTCTGAATGACGCACTACAGGCTTTGCTTTCAGCGTCTTATCCGATTTTGCGGGACGACCTGCTGCTCAGCTTCGGGCAGATTGGGATGATCACGCTGGTCTATCAATGCTCGGCGTCTGTCTTTCAGCCGCTTGTCGGGCTGATTTTTGATAAGAGACCGGCTGTCTGGTCTTTACCTTTCGGGATGATGTTCACACTGGTCGGGTTGATTTCGCTGGCTTTTGCGGGTGATTTGCGGATGGTTTTCGTGTCGGTGTCTTTGGTGGGCATCGGGTCGTCCGTCGTTCATCCCGAGGCGGCCAAACTGACTTCGATGGCTTCGGGCGGCAAGCGCGGGATGGCGCAGTCGCTGTTTCAAGTGGGGGGCAATCTGGGCGGTTCGCTTGGACCGGTGCTGATTGCGTTGTTTGTTTCGCCTTTCGGGCGTCAAAATTTGGCATTCTTTGCTGCCCTGTCGGTGCTGGCCATATCGGTTGCGATACCTGTAAGTAGGTGGTATAAAAGGAATTTACATGAGATCACAATAAAAATGCAGGCAAGAGACACAGAAAATCGATCCGTGCAGCCATTGGGCACCGTTATTTTTTCGATACTGATCCTGCTGGTGCTGATTTTTTCCAAATATGTGTATATGGCGAGTTTGCACAGTTTCTACACTTTCTATCTGATACATAAATTTGATGTAACGATACAGGCTTCTCAAATTCTGTTGTTTGTGTTTTTAAGCGGAACGGCGATAGGCACCATTATTGGCGGTCCGATCAGCGACAAAATCGGACGCAAGTATGTGATTTGGATATCGATACTCGGCACCTCGCCTTTTGCTTTGCTTATGCCGCATGTGGGGCTTGTTTGGACGGTTGTGCTCAGTTTTTGTGCAGGACTTGTGCTGGCGTCTGCCTTTCCGTCCATCATCGTCTATGCGCAGGAATTGCTTCCCGGCAAGCTGGGGCTGATTTCGGGATTGTTCTACGGTTTTGCCTTCGGCATAGGCGGGATTGCCTCGGCCGTATTGGGCAAAATTGCTGATATATACGGGATTGACACAGTCTATTTCCTTTGTTCCTTTATGCCTTTATTGGGATTGGTCACCGTTTTTCTACCTGATTTGCGGAAACGACGATGAAGTCATTATTTACGGAAACGGAAATGAAGTCTTTTATTCTAACAATCTGTGTAGCACTGTGTTCACTCATTTTGCATGGCTGTCGCGGCCATGCCTCCGACGAGAACATCCAACCTGAAATATCATCACCCGACACCGTCAAACTGATTTTTGCCGGAGACATGATGGGTCACAGCGTTCAGACGAAAGCCGCCTGGCGGGAAGGAGGCGACAGCAGCTATGTCTATGAACCTGTTTTTCAATGGGTAAAGCAATATATCTCCGAAGCGGATATTGCCGTTGCCAATCTCGAAGTGACATTTGCAGGAGCGCCGTACAAAGGCTATCCCACATTTTCAAGCCCTATCCAATTGGCTGATGCCTTGAAGAATACAGGGTTTGACGTGTTGATGACGGCCAACAATCATATCCTGGATCATCGTGTGAAAGGACTTGAACGCACGTTAGATGTATTGGACAGTCTGGGATTCGCCCATACGGGGTCATTCAAAGATTCCGTCAGTCGCCAATCATCTAATCCATTAATCATTGAAAATAAAGGGATTAGGCTCGCTTTTCTTAATTATACCTACGGCACGAATATGCCTCCGGCACAATCGCCTTTCACCGTAAACTATATCGATACATTGCAAATGGCTGTCGATCTGGCCAATGCAGATGCCTTGTCAGCCGATTTTACCATCACTTTCCTCCATTGGGGCGAAGAGTACCAAACGAAAGAAAATGAATTTCAACGGCACGTTGCCGAATTCCTTGTCCGCCATGGCTGCGACTTGATTGTGGGTGCCCATCCGCATGTAGTTCAGCCGATTAGAAATATTGACAATCAGACGGCCGATTCAGTTCTTGTGGCCTATTCGCTTGGTAATTTTGTATCAAACCAGCGATGGCGACATAGCGACGGCGGCATCATGCTCGAAGTTAGCCTGATCAAAACAGACAGCATCACAACGCTTGATTCTTACCGCTACGAACCATGTTGGGTCTATCGCTATCCCGCCAATAATGCGCAGGTTTACAGATTAATACCCGTAAACGATTATATGGTTCACCCCGAAAACTATCCAACCCTAAGCGCCAACGACGAGAAAAAACTCTTACAATTTTATGAAGATACAGAGGTAATAATGAGAACTTCGAACCTTGAACCTTGAACCATCACAAGGCATTTTTCGCACGTCTTGCAAAGACGGCAAGCAACGTGATAAAACCTAAAGCTCCCAAAATATAAAGCTGCATTCCATGCATCAAATCACTCTGGCCATAAGAATGCATCCCGCTCAGAAAATAATTTACTCCAAAATATGTCATTAATACTGAGGAGAATGCAAGAACGGAGCAGAGATTAAACAGCCACAAATTATACTGTTTCCTGAGCAAATGCAGATGCGTAACCATCACATATACAATCATCGTGATAAGCGCCCACGTCTCTTTCGGATCCCATCCCCAGTAGCGTCCCCAGGACTCATTTGCCCAGACAGCGCCCATAAACGTGCCGAGGCTCATTAAAATCACGCCAATCAGCAAGATAATCTCATTGACAATGCTTAATTCGCGAACGGGGCCGACGTATAACTCAAGTTTGTCTTTGCGTGCCAAAGCCATGATAAACAAATTGACCAATCCGAGCAGGAAACTGATGCCGAACAATCCGTAGGCCGACATCAACACGGCTACGTGAATCATCAGCCACGGCGATTTCAGAACGGGCGCCAACGGATTGATTTGCGGATCCATCCAATTAAGTCCTGATACAAAGAGTATTATGCCGGCAAACAATGTCCCTAATGCCAACGTAATCGGGCTTCGCCTTGAAAATAAAATACCGGCGCAGACCATTGCCCAAGCCATAAAGATCATCGTCTCGTACGAATTGCTCCACGGCGCATAACCTGCTATTTTCCATCGCATTGCCATACCTGTCATTTGGAAAAGGAACACAATTAAAATCAGGACGATAAACAACCTGAATATCCATTTGAACCCGGATTTGTCACTGAAAATGGAAATAAATGCGAATATCAGGGTTATTCCGCCCAGGATAAAATACGCAGACCTGCACCAGCCGAAAATATCCATATTGTTGTATCTCAACTCTATATCAATCTTTTTACTGTCAAATCCGGGCACATTATTCTTGGCAGTCTGATAAGACGAAATAGTCTCCAGAACCTTATCCGATTTGCTCCAATCTCCTGATTTCAAGGCCTCCCGCACTTCAGTCAAGTAAGAGTTGAAGGTGTTGACGACAAAAAGCGAATCCTGACTGCCGAATCCCGACAATTCATCACCGGGAGCAAACCATTTATGATTCGGGTCACCCGGTCTAGGAAACAACCGGATCAATTGATGTGCAAACAGTTGGTGCATGATATTGGCCTTCTCGTCTAACTTGATGATTTCCTTGTCAATCGCTGTACGTTCGGCCGGAGCTTTGTGATATGCCTCTTCTATTTTTTCCTGAAGTTTGTAAGTGCCATCAGGCCTAAACAAGTCGATATAACTGCATTGTTTATCAGGCAAATCAAAAAATTCGGCTATCGCATCATTCGAATACGAGATGAGGGGCACATGCACCCACATTTCAGGCGCAGCCAGCAGGCCAAGCAGGAAACGGTCGGGGTCTAATGTCCCGAATTGCGTGTCATGGTGGACTTTACGTAAGATTTCCGACGCCAACGTATTGAGAGGCATTATGCGTCCGCTGTTAGATTGGACAGGCAGCGCACCAAATTTCCCGGTATGTTCAGTCGGGACGGTAAATTGCTGAACAGCATCGCTCATAGATTGCGAAGTGTCGGCGGCCATTGATGTGCAAGGCAACAGTAAAAGCAAGATAAGTATATGTAATACAGTCTGTTTGTGAGTCGAAAACTTATCATTCAACGATGCCTTTCTGTTGTTCAATTTCTTGAATAAATTACGCAACCGACCGTTTTTGCCGACTAAACTGCCTATACCTCCTATAAGTAACATGAAATATCCTGCGTATGTGACAGTTCTGCCTGCCACATCTTGATTGATGGACAGGATGGTGCCTTTTTCGTCTGTATCATACGATGCCTGAAAGAATCGATATCCTTTGATATCCAAGACATTATTCATATATACAAGCTCGCGGCGCACTTGTCCGTCGACATGCACCAGCAACTCGCTTTCAAAGGAAGAAGGACTCATCGAGCCCGGATACCGCGTCAGCGTGAACTTGACCAACTCCACCTGAAAAGGCAGCGTCAAGGTGCTGTGGCCGCGATTTGTCTGCATTGACATCAACGCACTTGTCTCGCCTTCACGCAAATGCATCACGCCTTCTTTCCCGAAAATATGCGTGATCATTGCCCCTGCGAGAATGACAATAAACGAAATATGAATGAAAAACATTCCCCATCTTTTAATTTTCAACAGATGCCTGCTGACGGCAACCACTAAGAAATTCACTACCAATAGCAATTGAAGCAAAATGAAAAGTGGTGAATAATAGACCGCTACCTTGGCCAGCGTCGTCCCGAATGTTTTCTCAAGCCACGTTGCCGCCGCCATGATGATGGCATAGAGCGACAACAAAATAATCATTGTTTTGTATGATGAAAAAATTTTTTTTAATATATCCATGAAAAGTTAATAACTGAGTAACTGAATAATTGAGTAACTGAATAATTGAATAACAGAGTAACTGAACTTTGAACTTTGAACCTCGAACTTTGAATCTTTAATTCGTGTAATTCGTGAAATTCGTGGACAAAGATCTTGACCGTTCAATTCAAATCCGGATTTTTGGGATAGTTTTTCCACAGACTATACTGATTTCCAAATGAATCAACTGCTTGATTCCAAAACTCGTCTCCATCCAGCATCATTATATTTTTTACGGAAGAATTAGTGACTAACCACGAATCAAGGTCGATTTCTTCATTCAACTGTTCGCTGCTCCATCCGGAATAGCCTATGAAAAACTTTATCTTTCCATGTATTTGCCCACCTGAAACCATATAATGTATCAATGCGTTGAAGTCACCGTCAAAATACAGGTTCCCAAAGACATTGACTCCATTGGGAATCAGGTCGTCACCTAATGTCTGAATAAAAAATAAATGATTTGATTGAACGGGTCCGCCAAGATATATCGGTATTTCCGGTAAATGAAGAATTTCAGGGAAAAAATCATTTAACAAGAAATTGGTCTGTTTATTCAACACAAACCCCATAGAACCGGCTGAATTACTTTCAACCAACAAGATAACCGAGCGTTGGAAAAACGCGTTTTGCAGAAAAGGCTCCGAAATCAATACTTTCCCCTTTTCCGGACTCATTTCATTATGCTTAATTCTAAAAATATCTCTAATCTGTCCCATAACTTGTTCTTAAAGTAATATCATTTGAGGGCGCAATATAATCATTTTTTCGTCAAACAAACAACTACACGTGGTGGTTAGCCTTAAAAAGTTTCAGTCTCTCGTCTAAAAGTTGAAATTGATGAGGTTTGACGAATGATGTGCTGATGCGAATTCCTTCCTGACAACTTCCTGTCGTTTTCAAAGATATAGCGCTGATTCCGTAATAGATAAGTTGTTCCATCAATTGTCCGCCCGTCATTCCCGGATAAGCTATTGTGAAGTAAAAACCGTCGGCTACCGGCTCATCCAAATCACGGTCGTATACTATTTGAAAGCCGTATTTTGTGAAAATATTTTTAAGTTTAGCTGCCCTGCGACCATATTCTTTGATTGTTTCGACAAAATCAAGCGAGCCGTCAGATGCTGCTTTGAACATTGCAGCCAACGCAAATTGAGCCGAATGACCTGTTCCGGCCGAAAGGGCATACAATACCCTGTGGATATATACCGAGCCGAAAGCGCCGCCGCCATAGCGTTGTGCCAGTCCGGCATAAGTTCTGTGATAAAGCTTGTCCGAAATCGCTGCTATTCCTATTCGTTGACCGGCATAACTAAATGCTTTTGAGGCAGATATATGTAAAATATATTTATCCGTAAAATTGGCTACGCTTGGCTGATAAGGCGGTTTGAACGGCTTTCCCAAATCTTTCCTGAAATCCATCGCAAAATAAGCCAAATCTTCGATAACAATGGTATCGTAGCGGTCAGCTATCTCTCCAATAATCTGTAGTTCCTTGTCTGTCAGACAAAACCATGCCGGATTATTCGGATTGGAATATGTGATGGCAGCAATATTGCCATTTGCAAGATATTGCTCAAGTTTGGATTTCAGTTTTTCACCACGATAATCGTAAACATCAAACGAGACCGATTTATACCCCATAACGATAATCTGCTGTTTCTGAACAGGAAAGCCGGGATCGATAAACAGAATTGTATCTTTCTGAGGATCACATTGGCCGCATGTCAGAAAAGAAGCATACGTGCCTTGCATCGAGCCGGTTACAGGTATGCAACCTTCAGGCGCAACATCCACATTTATAAACGCTTTTATAAATCTTGATGCCTCCCGTTTCAATTCCGGAATACCATTTATATCAGGATAAACAGCTACAATTCCACTTTGTAAAGCCTTGATCTCTGCATCAATACCTATTTTTACAGGTTCAAGACCGGGCACACCCATTTCTGCGTGGATAAACTCGGTATTTGTTTCGCGTTCCAACTGACCCGAAATAGCTACCACTTCACGGATTGTTGCTTTATCGAAGTCTTTAATTCCATACAAGTCAATAACTTGATTTACTATTTTAGTATCTATCGGAATATGTCTCATAAATACATTTAATTCATTGTAATTCAAGATAGCACCACATAGGATAATGATCCGACATCGGTATCTTGTCAACATTTGCTCTATACGTTTTAATATTGTTTGTATGGACGACATGGTCTATACGAAACCAGAAATAATGTTGATTGTAAGTCGTGCCAAGCCCGGTTCCGGCATCAGCAAAAGCATCGCCCATCGAACTTTTGACTACACGATATGCATACGAAATCGGTGTATCGTTATAGTCACCGCACACAATCAGATATTTAGCATTTAGCTTTTGAATCTCCTCTGCAACTATTTCAGCCTGTTCGGCGCGAATGAGAAATGCAGTGCCCAACTTCTGCTGAACAGTCTCCCTCAATTCATCAAACGTATCCATATTGATATGTGTCAGAAAGTCAGTATAGTTAGAACGGTCTTCGGTAGTCAGTTTGAATGATTCCAAATGGTTGTTTATCACATTCAGAGTATCGCCATTCACATCTATTTCGTGCACCGTAGAACCATTGAAAGCACTGTCATATCGTATTTTACGCGAATTTAGAATCGGATATTTTGAATAAATGGCAAGTCCGATTGTGTAATTTTTCTTCGTAACTAACGATATATTATGATGATATGGATACATATATAACGCCTTATCAATCTTTTGTTGTGTCAGGAAATTTGGGTGAGAAGCCAAGAAGAACTCCTGTAAGCACACGATATCAGCCTCAGAATCAGCTATGTATTGAATAATCGGATTTGGAGACTCCTTCGTATGATCTTTATATCCGAATGCCATAACATTGTATGTCAGCAATTTAATAACTTTCTTTTGTGTCATATCCTCATGAAAAGGATGAACCGGGAAATAACGGGTTACGGGTTTCCAACAAATAAAGAAAGAACAAAGAATCACAAAAAGAAACATCCATTTTCTGGCAATTAACCAATACAGCAGAAAACAGAAATTGATAACAAAGAAAAATGGAAAGAGTAAACCAATGTATGAGAACATCATACTCTGATTCGGCGAAACAGAATCGGAAAAGGACGAGACAATAAACAGGATTGAGAAACCCAAGTTTACGGTCAAAAACAATGATTGTATGAATCTGAATGGTCGCATCCTTTATTTATTGCTTGCATTAAAAAGTATTCGTTTCTCTTCAGTCGTAAGACTTTGATACCCTGAACGTTTTATTTTATCGAGAATCTCGTCCATCATTTCAGTTTCATTTCGTTTACGCATATTATACTCGGCGTCAGTTTCCGTCTTCCGATAGACGACTTTCATCTTAACACGACGCCGTTTTCTCCAATTTACTATATTGTCTATCAAACGATTCACAAAGACTGTCAAATCTTTTCCCCGCAAAATTTGCGTGGCAAACAATATTCCGAACAGAGCACCTCCCAAATGAGCAATATGACCTCCGGCATTTTCAGACGTAACTGATATCAAATCAATCGCTAAAGTAAACAATGCCAAATAAATAAGTTTGATACGCCCAAGAAACAATAAGCTGATTTCGTAATCTTTACGGTAAAAAGAAACGGCAAAGACAATGGCCATCACCGAAGCGGATGCCCCCATTAAAAATTGAGGGGACGGCATATTCCGAAAGTACGGGAACAGGTTGTATGAAATCAGAAAAAAAACAGCCCCTACGATGCCTCCTGAAAGGTATAATCCGCCAAACTGCCGTTCATTGAAAAACTGCAAAAAAATACGTCCAAACCAATACAACCATAGCATATTGAACAGAATATGCCAAATATCGGCATGTAAAAACATGTAAGTGAGGATAGTCCACGGTCTATACAAGAATAGAGTGTAGGAAGAAGGCATATACAGATATTCCATAAAACTCATTCCTCCAAGCTGAAAAAGTTGATTGACTACATTAATCAACCCACACAGCAAAAAAATCCCTACATTAATATATATGATTTTTACAGGAAGCGTCCCCTGCAAAAAAGTCTGTCGTATTTTAGTAAAAATGTCCATGTTCCTGATCTTTCTTTTTCCAATAACGAATCATAAAGAATCCAAATAACATACCTCCCAAATGGGCAAAATGCGCTACATTATCGCCACTGAAATTAGCCACACCGAGGAAAAGCTCTATCACTCCGTATATTGCCACAAAATATTTGGCCTTGATCGGAATCGGTAAAAACAGCAGAAAAAGCGGCGTATTTGGAAATAACATTCCGAAAGCCAGCAAGATACCAAACACAGCGCCCGATGCACCGATGGTAGGAGTATTGATTATCAGATTCAATTGTCCGGCATATTCGTCCGTATAATTCATATTTTGTTTCAACAGAGCACCGCCTTCACGGTAAACCATAGAAATAGCTTCGCTATCCATGTGAGATTCAATCGAATGTATTTGAATATAAGCCACCAAAATCTGAATCAGAGCCGCTCCGACACCAGTTGCCATGTAATAAAACAGGAATCGCTGTTTACCCCACCCTTCTTCCAATACCCGTCCGAACATAAAAACCGCAAACATGTTGAAAAAAACATGATTAATGGAATGGTTATCGTGCATGAACATGTAAGTAAACAACTGATAAAATCGAAAATTTGAGGCCGCCGGGAAATGTAACCCCAGCATGGAAATCAAGTCAATATTGAATTTTGGCAGGGCAAGACTGGCCAGCCAAAAAAGAAAATTTATGATTATCAAGTTTTTAGTAACAGTTGGAATACTGCTGAAAAAGCCGGATCTATATTGATATGCCATTTTATTTGAATTACTTTGTAGCAAAATTAGTTCAAAATTTTGGTTTTTTACCCATTTGCCGTCATAAATATGTTTAATTTTCATAAAAATTTTTTTTGGTCGTCTGTTTTTTTTGCTAATCGAATATTATAAAAGAAAAATTTTTTATTTTTGTCGCCATTTAAAAAGATAAATAAATCATGAAACTAATAGATAGACTCAAATTATATGTATGGTTATTAATAACTATATCATTGACATTCAGCTGTTCAGATAAATCGGGGCAAGAGCCTGCTCATGTCCCTGAAGTCAAACTATCGACTGACAAGACAACAATAAAGGCTAACAACAACGATCAGGTTGTGTTTACGGTAAATGTAGACGGTGAAGCCGTAACTGCCTCAGTGACAATTATTCAAAAAGGCACCTCGTTGCCGCTTGAAGGGTTTAAATTCTCAACGGATTCGGTGGCTTCCTATACATTTTATGCTACCTACAATGACGTTAAATCTAACGAAATCAGCATAGAAGCTACTGCAAAAGAAGTTGTGATCGCCGCAGACCATCAGGCGATCAAGGCAAACAACAAGGATATAGTAAATTTTACCGTAAAGATGGAAGGCGAAGATGTCACTTCAAAAGCCGTTGTCTATCAGGTGGAATCGCCGGATATTGCTCTGACTTCCAAAGGATTCAGCTCCATTAAGCCCGGAAATTATTCTTTCTATGCGATGGTAGATAACATCAAGTCTAATGTAATACAGGTAGACGCAAATGCAGTAATCCTAACATTATCAATTGATAAGAAAACCATAAAGGCCAATAATCGTGATAAGGCAATCTTTACCGTCGCTGCCGATGGCGAAACTGTGACTAATTCAGCAAACATCTTTTTGAAGAATGAAGAAGGTGAAGGAGACGAAGTGATTGACGGTCACGAATTTGTGACAGATATTTCCGGTTTAAACACATTTTATGCAATATATGAAGGCGTGCAGTCTAACGAGGTATCGCTCACGTCTGATTATGTGGAGCTTACCTTTCTGAAAGGATACAGTGTCGTACATATTACATCTACTATATGCAACGTTTGTCCGAAGATGACAAATGAATTGGCAACGTTCAAACAAAAATATCCCCAAGTACATGTAATTGAGCTTCACCCTAATAGGAAGTATTGTACGAGCGACCTTGCCGGAGTTCTTTCCGAGACAGCCGTCAGCATGGCCGATAAAGTCGATGTGACGCCTGCGCCGCCCCCAATAGCCATTTTTGATTTATATGAGACTTCGCATCTGTGGACGACGACGACTCAACGAAACTTGACTGATGCATTAGACAGAGCAAAACTGAAGAGAGAGTTGGTGTCATATACCGGTATTGCGTTGAAATCGCAAGTTGAAGGCAGCCGGATACAATTTGAAGTAAAAGTGAAGACAAATAAAACGGGCGACTATCGTTTCTTTGCATTTGTTTTGGAAGACGGCGTCGTAAACAAACAAAGGACAGTAGATGGATTCGATCCTAACTATGTCAATAACAATCTGGCTACATATCAATTACCCGGAGGTGATGTATTTACGGGCATCGGATTGGGGACATTACGTCCCGGCGAAGAAACGACGCGTCAGTTTGTCATTGACTCTGAGCAAATCAACGTTGGTCGCAAGGTGAATTTAGCTAATTGCCATATCGTCTGCTATACGTTGCGTACAGCAGACGGTAGCAATTATATCGTGGATAATGTGACCGAATGTCCTGTAAACGGCTCTGTACGTTATCTTTACGAGCAATAATCTCCTTCGGGCGCCTATTTTGTAATCCCCAACGTAACTATCTCATTAGGTTTTAGTTTCACTGTCAACGTCTGACCTGTCACGATTGGCTGCGAAGCATCATTAAGCGGATATTCAATTAAATTGAGTCGCCGCGCGGTGCGTGCAGTAAACGGCAGTTCCAACGTCGCTGCAGTATCTTTTCCTTCAATCTCTACTATCCTGACTATCAACTCATTACCTTCTTCAGACTGTTTCATTCCTGTCAATGACACGTTGCCTGGAGCAAGTGCAAAGAATGATGCTTCCTCCGGACGCGTCGCATGATCACGAGCAATTGCCTGTGAAGGAGGTTCGTTGGCCATCACCGGAATATTGAAATTATCTCCTTCCTGCCAAACTGCACTTTTCCAGTCACTTGCATGAGGATACAGTGCATAACTGATATTGAATTTCCCAAGATTCGGATAGATATCCGGATCGCCGGCTGAACGAAGAAGCGTCATTTTTAAATCACCATTGTGATATGAATGACCGTATTTCGTCCGGTTCAGGAGGGCGATCCCCTGTTGTCCGTTATTGACATCCACCCATTTCTGTGCCGGAACTTCCTGACCGTCTTTTGTTTCGGCCATTGTGCCGTAATCGTCGCGATGTTGAATGGCCGGAGGCGTGGGCTGACCGCCTATCTTGCCGTCGGCCGGCCGCTCGACGATATCAAACGGCGTCTGGCAATAAAAACGTGCATCCTGCAAAGCAAGTGGGAAGACGGCGCGCAGCATTGGAGAATCGGCTGTACGTGTGCCTGTTTCAAGCCAATGCACCTCCATATCGTAATCTATTCGCGGATAGGAACTATAGATATACATGCGTTCGATGAATTTTGATTTTCCCCAAACTTTTTCCGTTTCGATACATGCCCTCACAGGCCCGTTTTCGACAAGCTTCACGCTCCGGACATCAGTCACATTGTATTCGTCCACTGTCTTATTGATGACCCATGATTTCATGCCTCCACGCCTGTCTTCCAACGAGATACGCAAAGTATTCAACTTTCCGCCGTCGCGCACGTATTCTGTTTTTGTGCGTTTGTCAATCAGGCTCGTGATACCGCCTGTTGACATATCTACTTTGATGGTAAAATATTCAGTTTCAAACGTATTGTTATTGAACGGAATAGGTGTATTTTCTACTCCTGGCTTCTCGGTATCGACATAGAACGTCCTGTATCCGCCGGCCGGAAAATCATCCGCAACGAATTGAATCTTCGAGGTGACACCGGGAGGCGTTGTCTTTGACCATACGATTTGCGCCGGATACGTCTTGCCGGACGCGTCGCGTACCAGAACGGTAGCCGTATTCCCTTGTCCTTTATCTACAGGTCTTATAATCTTGGAGTTATAATAATCTCCCCAACTGTAGGGATTAATGGTGACAGGCGTTTCATGCGAATAGACTTCTGCTTCGACCAATACTTTACGTCCGACGGGTTGCAGGTTGTAAGCCACGACGGGTTGTCCCATGCCGGTCTTAAACTTCACTTCATCAGCCATTTTGCGGAAAGCAAAATCGCCCAGTTCTTTCGACATCCGCTGCACCTCTGTATACCGGGCGATGGCTTCCTTATTGGCTTCATATATTGCCGAGCCGGGTAGGATATCATGGAATTGATTGAATGTAAGCGTTGTCCATAAGTCCCTTAACTCGTTTGCAGGATACGTATCGCCCTGCAGCCAGCGCAGCGTGTTAAAAAATTCGCTGCGGAAGAGCGAATTTTCGCTGTTGCGGTTGCCTGCCTTGATTTCGGCGACGGTTGTATAGCATCCTTCAAAGATAAATTGCATCTCGCCGTGGTGGGTTGGGCGTCCGTCCATTTCATTTGATACCTTATTGAAAAACTCGCCCACGGAGGTGTACTTGACGGCCGGATAGCCCGGTTGACGGTCCAATTGATGCGCCAATTCTATTTCTGCGCGTGTCGGGCCACCGCCATGGTCGCCTATACCGTTTATAAATAGTAATCTATGCTTGTCAGGCGTAATTTTCTGAAGTTCATCTTTCAACTCCGGTGTGATGCGTCCGTTATACGTATCATTTGCGTAGCACAAGACGGTCGAGCCGTCGGTGCCTGTCCACCAAAATGTCCCTTTATAGGGTTTTGTGCGATGGAAATAGAAATAATCGCATCCGGCCAGCTTCAGGAGTTGCGGCAATTGGGAAGGATGACCGAAGTTATCCGGCAACCATCCGATCTTTGCCGTTTTCCCAAAATTCTTTTGGAAATAGCGCTGTCCCAGCAGGAATGACCGTGTCAAGGCTTCGCCGGAAGAAAGGTTGGCATCTCCTTCAGTCCACATGCCTCCGGCCAGTTCCAGTCGGCCTTCGCGCACATACTTTTTAACCAACTCAAACAGGGGCGGATCAACCATCTCAACAAATTTATACACAGAGCCTTGACTCTGAAGCATCGTATAATCGGGATATTCATCCATAAACGCAACGGCTTGACGCAAGTTGTCATTAGCCATCTTCATCGTTTCCGAATATGTCCACAGCCAGTTCATATCCATGTGGGCATGGCCTACGACATGGATAGTGTCACGTTGCTGTCTCATATTCCTTCGCTGGGCTTGCAAACCCGCAGGCGAACAAATTGTTCCGGCCACAATCAGGGCAATAATAAGTTTCTTCATTTTATTTAATTTTTTAAAAGTATATTTGTTATTTGATGACAATTGAAATACAGTTTTAAAACCATTTTTTCCTTTTGAAATAGACAATGCAAACTGCAACAATGATAATTGCAATGCCTGCTACGAATAGATATCCGTATTTCCAACTTGCTTCGGGCATTTGCAGATTCATGCCGTACCATCCGGCTAACAACGTCAGTGGCAGGAAGATAGCTGCAATCACGGTAAATGTCTTCATCGTCCTGTTCAGCGCGATGTCCATCTGTGCCTGATACGCCTCGCGTACTTGTGTGATATAGTCGCGCAGGTTCAAAACTGTTTTGTAAAGCCTGTCTATCCTGCTGTAAATGAGGTTGGCATACTTTAATTCCTGTTCGGGAAACACGCCGTTTTTGTTTTCTTCCAAATCTTCCATTGCATCCATCAGGTGTTCATAGAAGCGCTTGAGAGGCAGCAGCTCACGTCTCAATTGCGATATTTCCCTCACCTTGGATTCTATATGGCTGTCGGTCACCGAATCTTCCATCACGTCTATATTGTCTTCTATCTTTCCGAGCACCTTGAAATCGTTCCGCAGAATGGCGTCGACCAGCGCCAGTATTACTTTCCTCACTGACATACCTCTTTCTACGTCATTACGGACAATTTCTATTAAGTACGGCTGTTCTTTCCATTCTTCATAGATGCAAATCACGCAATTGTCAGTGATGTAAGCACCCAGGAAGCGGAAGTTGTCGGTGTCTTGCAATTCCGGTGGGATATTGATATACAGCATGTCATACCCGTCATGGAACTCATATTTGGAATTATAGTCGTCAGGGTCTATTCCCTGCAATATTTTTGATTTGATATCAAGCAAAGAATCCAGCAGCGCAATTTCAGAAACAGGCAGGACATACAGCGCCTCCTCAACGCCATCCATCTCAATTTGTTGGGATTGGACCTCCCTGCCATTCTTGAATACTAACATATCGCCATCTGTTGTTTTTTTGCAACAAATATACACATTTTTTTTAATATCGTATCAATTTTGACTAAAAACGTTTGGAAATGCAGATGAAAAGCCGGTTGTTGAGATTTTTTATCAATCGAATCAGCCATTTTTTTGGATAGTATCGGGAAAGTGTGTATTTTTGCATTTAAAATAAAAACATTATGGATAATTTATTTGAAAGAATAACGATAGATAAGCGGATTTGTAGTGGAAAGCCTTCAATAAGGGGGATGCGATTCACCGTTTCACACATGCTGGAGTTAATTGCATCCGGCATGACTACGCAAGAAATCCTGCATGACTATCCCTATATCGAACCGGACGATATATCCGCCTGTTTGTATTACGCGTCCGGAGTGATGAGCAACAGAAATATGTTACTAATTGAAGATATAACCTGATATGCTCAGTTGGATTGTTGACACACAATTACCCCCTTCATTAGCAGAATTTTTCAGAAGAAGAGGTTTTGATGCAACACATGTTATTGATTATCCTTCAGGGGCTA
This sequence comes from Tannerella sp., assembly GCA_031277335.1. Lineage (GTDB taxonomy): Bacteria > Bacteroidota > Bacteroidia > Bacteroidales > Tannerellaceae > Tannerella. The sequence goes on from JAITMM010000280.1 coordinate 26,892, forward strand.
TGACTCAGGATGACGAAATAATTAAAATAGCCACACAAGAAAATCGAATTATAGTCACTAAAGATTTAGATTTCTTTGATTTTTTTATTTTAAAGAATTATCCGCCGACAATTTTATTACTGCAATTTGGAAATATAAAGAATCAGGATTTATTTAATTATATGGATAAGTACTTGAATACTATCCATTCACTGTTTGCTGAAAACATAAAACGTTTGATTGTAATAAACAGAAATAAAATTATTATATATTGACGGTGAGGCTATTTCATATTCAAGGTTAATACATCTAAATTTATTTCAACAAGACCTAATTATCCGGCAAAATATCATTTAAACAGAAAAGTCTTTACGTTTTTTAACTCTTTGAATTTAAAAAATCACGAATGACCATGAGTATTCTCAACGCAATAATGTCAGCAAAAAAAGCAGTTTCATCATTTCACATGTCATTCAGGCGACGGAATTTCATCTGACAACAATCTTACTGCATCCAATACATCCATAGGTGGATAAGCACTGTCTTTATCAAAGGTATTGAGGAACTTGACGATAAAGAATGCATAAAAACGGTCGTACATCCGTTTCAAAAAGGCTTTCGGGGAGGATGTGTATTTGCGACATTCGGTTAATGCTTCGTTAAAAGGGCGGCTGCCGATAAAATGCAGTATTTCAGACGGAATTTGTGATTGGACGTCTGCGCTTTCCATAGACGGAAACAAGTCGTAAAATGTCTTTAACAGCTTGAACAGTTCAAAGTTATAGACATAATAACTGCCTTCGGCCACAATATTGCGGACGGAGGCGCCGGTGCCGAATGGGACGCGTGTCGAAATGCGGGGTGACGGAAAGACAATCACCTCACTCATCTCGCAGACAGGCTGCATCTTAACTGCCTTTTGCAGGAAGTAAAAATCTTCGCCGGCCTGACGCATAGACATACCGCCCAACTTTGTATAGGCTTCGGCGCGCACGGCAAAACACGACCCGATGGAGTGAATGGCATACGGTACATTCAACATTTTCAGGGCCGAACGGAAGTAACGCAAGTAAAGTTCATAAAGCCGACACGCACGAATCTCGGCCTCCGAATAGCGCTCAGGTTCGTAAAGATGCTGAAATTCAAAGGTGAAGCATTGCGCAGCAGAATTGTTGTATGCCTTTTCAGCCACCTGCAAGTAATTGGAAGCCACCAATGTATCGGCATCTAGTGACACTATCAGCCCTTCCGGGCGATCGATGGCCGCAAATCGCACGGCAGCTTCGTCCATCCCTGCCTTTCGCGCAAAACCGACGCCTGCCTTTTTGCGTGGCGTACCCTCGACCAACATCGGCAACAGACGAAATTTACGATAATGCATCTCATCTGCCTGCTGCTGCAAACGGCTGAATATCTTTCTATTCCTGGCTATTACATCCGAGGGGGTCGCAGCGCCGTCATTGACGACAACGATCACCTCCACTTTTGACTGAACGGGATGTGTATCTTCCAGCGATTGAAGCGTTTCAAAAACACATTCATCGTCATAGCATGGAATTGACACGATGATATTCACGTCTTTATCAGGCGCTTCTGCGAAGTATTGCGGAAGTGCCTTGTAACGGGTCAGATAAGATGAAATGAAATTCAAAGATTCAAATATTCAATAATTCAAAGATTACACCGATCCGTCATTCCGCACTTGATGCGGAATCTCCTATTCGTATAACTGTCAGCCTTTAAATTCAATTTTCCTGTGCGCGCCGTCACAGAAAGGTTTATTTGCGGAGGCTCCGCAACGGCAGAGATACGGATTTTCTTTCGTAACGGATGTGCCGTCGGCAAGGAGTATTTCGACTGTGCCCTCTAAAGCAAGAGGTGCGTTGGGGATTACTTTGATTTTCAATAAAGAATCATTTTGAGCCATGATTTTATTTCTTAAAAAAAATTAATACTATGTTTGTTTATGTTCGCAAAGATACGTATTTTTGTATTCAAAACAATAAAAATTAAAAAAAACTTACTGACATGGCTACATTCAATTATCAGGAACCTTTTCCGTTGGGAAAAGATGATACGGACTACTATCTGCTTACTAAAGAGCATGTTTCAACCGCATGGTTCGAAGGGCGGGAAGTGTTGAAAATCGAAGCCGAAGGGCTGACAAGGCTGGCGCGTGCGGCATTTCACGATGTGGCCTACCTGCTGCGCACCAAACATCAGGAACAGGTGGCCAAAATCCTCGACGACCCGGAGGCCAGTGAAAACGACAAGTATGTGGCACTCACATTCCTACGCAATGCGGAAGTGTCTGCCAAAGGGCAACTGCCTTTCTGTCAGGATACGGGCACGGCCATTATCATGGGCAAGAAAGGACAGCAGACATGGACGGACGGAGATGATGCCGAAGCGCTCTCAAGAGGTGTGTATCAGACATATACGGGAGAAAACCTGCGTTACTCGCAAAACATACCGCTCGATATGTATCGCGAGATCAACTCCGGCTGCAACCTGCCCGCCCAAATCGACCTCTATGCCACACAGGGCGCCGAATATTCTTTTCTCTGCATCGCAAAAGGCGGTGGATCAGCCAATAAGACATTTCTCTTTCAGGAAACAAAAGCATTGCTGAACCCTCAGACTTTGCTGCCATTTCTCGTTGAAAAAATGAAAACGCTGGGCACGGCCGCATGTCCGCCCTACCATATCGCATTTGTGATCGGCGGCACATCGGCCGAGCAGACGCTGAAAACGGTCAAGCTGGCCTCCGCGCATTATTATGACGAACTGCCGACCGCTGGCAACGAAAGCGGACAGGCTTTTCGCGATATAGACTTGGAAAATAAGGTATTGGAAGAGGCATATAAGATGGGAATCGGGGCGCAGTTCGGCGGCAAATATTTCGCGCACGACATACGGATCATCAGGTTGCCGCGCCACGGGGCGTCGTGTCCTGTCGGCATGGGGGTGTCGTGCTCGGCCGACCGCAATATCAAGGCCAAAATCAACAGGGAAGGAATCTGGATCGAGCGCTTGGAAGAGAATCCTGGACGTTTCATCCCCGAAGCACTTCGTCAGGCAGGTGAAGGCGAGGCTGTGCAAATAGACCTGAATCGCTCCATGCAAGACATTCTGAATGAACTGGATAAATATCCGGTGGCTACGCGGCTGTCACTGAACGGCTCCATCATCGTCGGCCGCGATATTGCACATGCCAAGTTAAAAGAACGTATCGACCGTGGCGAAGAACTGCCTCAATACCTTAAAGATCATCCCATTTATTATGCCGGGCCGTCAAAAACGCCTCCCGGCATGGCGTCAGGCTCGTTTGGCCCGACCACTGCAGGGCGCATGGATTCGTATGTAGACCTGTTTCAATCGCACGGAGGCAGTAAGGTGATGATTGCCAAGGGAAACCGCAGCCGGCAAGTGACGGAGGCGTGCCACAGGCATGGAGGATTCTACCTGGGCAGCATCGGAGGCCCCGCCGCCATCCTCGCACTCGAAAGCATCCGCAGCGTCGAATGTCTCGAATATCC
>JAITMM010000003.1 GCA_031277335.1 Tannerella sp.
TTAACAAGAGTGTCAAGTTTGTGCACGAGCCTAACTGGTATCACGGAGTGGAATATCCGAAAGAGCAGGAAAGAGGATATCAGTATAAGGAAGACCTGTACGTGCCGGGCTATTTCGAATTATCCATCGAAAAAGACGAATCCATCGTCTTTTGTGCCGGCGATGCGCCGCGTAAATACCTGGCCCAACTGCCTGAATTTTTCGATCAGGACATCCTGAACAGGACGCCGCGCAACAGTTTTTACAACTGTCTGAAAAACTCGTCGCATCAGTTGCTGTATAATCCGAGGGGAAAAGATTTCTATTATCTTGCAGGTTATCCGTGGTTTAAGGTTCGTGCACGCGATATGTTTATTGCGCTTCCCGGCGCCACGCTGGGCATCGACGAGAAAGAAAATTATGAACTGGTGATGCAGACGGCCATGCCTGCCATTCAGGCTTTTATGCGCGAAGGCGAGCCTGACGCGGTGATTCGCGAGATACATCAACCCGATGTATTGCTGTGGGTGGTGTGGTGCATTCAGCGATATCAGGAGAAAACGGGCCTCGAAGAGGCAAAAAGCCGTTACGGCGATCTGGCGAAGGAAATCATTGAATATATTATGGATCAGAGACATCCTAACCTGAAAGTCATGGACGACGGATTGGTCTATGCTGAAGGACGGACAAGTCCTGTCACATGGATGAATTCTGTCGTGGACGGTCGTCCCGTCATTCCGCGTTCAGGGTTTATCGTTGAGTTCAATGCGCTATGGTATAATGCATTGTGTTATTATAAAGAGTTGTTTGGCGAAGAAGAGGCGACAGTCACGGTAGACGGGCTGATTGAAGGAATGAACACGTCTTTCCCGGCCATTTTTGTCAATAAATATAACTATCTGTTTGATTATGTGGACGGGCCGGGTCAGGACTGGAGCGTCAGACCCAATATGGTGATTGCGCTGGCCTGCAAATATTCGCCGTTGACGCGCGCCCAGAAACGCTCCGTATTGGACATTGCTACAAAAGAGCTGCTCACACCCAAGGGATTGCGCTCGCTAAGTCCTAAAAGCGAGGGCTACCGGCCCATCTGCACCGGGACGCTTTACGAACGCAACATGTCGCAACATCAGGGAGCCGTATGGCCTTGGTTGATAGGTGTATATCTGACGGCTTACTTGAATCTGTTCGGAAAAGGAGGCATTTCTTTTGCCGAGCGCATGATGATCAGCCTGGAAGAAGAAATGTCGCACCACTGCATCGGAACCTTGCCAGAAGTGTTCGACGGCAATCCGCCGTTTCCCGCCCGTGGCGCATTCTCGTTTCTGATGAGCATCGCCACCGTACTCGATGTGATGGATAAACTTAAATCAATGGACAATTGACAATGGAGATGAAAATTGACGGAAAAAGATGAAAGCGTTGATGTACGGATGGGAATTTCCGCCGCATATATTGGGCGGGTTGGGGACGGCAAGCTACGGCCTGATCAAGGGCATGTCGCTGCAACCCGATATGGACATCACCTTTGTGATGCCAAAGCCCTGGGGCGATGAGGATCAGAGCTTTCTGAAGATTATCGGCGCCTGCAATACGCCCGTTGTATGGAAGGATGTGGATGAACCGTATGTGACATCGCGTTTGGAGAAAGTCGGCATGGAAGCGCAGACGTATTTCCGGTTGCGCAATCATATCTACGCCGATTTCACGAACCGCCATGTGAATGACTTGGGATGTATCGAGTTTTCGGGCAGGTATCCGAATAACCTGCTGGAGGAGATCAACAACTACTCGATCGTGGCCGGCGTCATTGCGCGCACGGAGACTTTTGATATCATTCATGCCCATGACTGGTTGACGTATCCCGCCGGCATACATTCTAAAATGGTCAGCGGCAAGCCTTTGGTCATCCATGTCCATGCAACCGATTATGACCGCAGCCGTGGAAATGTCAATCCCGACGTGTATCATATCGAAAGGAACGGGATGGATTATGCCGACCATATCATTACCGTAAGCAATCTGACGCGCCGGACGGTGATTGAAAAGTATAATCAGGACCCGTCGAAGGTGACGACCGTGCATAATGCCGTCGAGCCGTTGAGCAATGAGATTCTTTCACTTCCCGATCATCGCGGCGTCAACGAAAAGATTGTCACCTTCCTGGGACGTATCACCATGCAGAAAGGCCCCGAATATTTCGTGGAGGCAGCGGCTAAAGTGTTGGCCAAGGCAAAGAATGTGCGTTTCGTCATGGCCGGAAGCGGCGACATGATGAACAGCATGATCCGCTTAGCCGCGGCACATCATATCTCGGACCGTTTCCATTTCACCGGTTTTATGAAAGGGAATCAGGTATATGAAATTTTCAAGGCAAGTGATGTATATGTAATGCCTTCGGTCTCAGAGCCATTCGGCATCTCGCCGTTGGAAGCCATGCAATGCGGCGTGCCTTCCATCATTTCCAAACAGTCAGGATGCGCCGAAATCCTCGATTACGCCATCAAGGTGGACTATTGGGATATCGAAGCGCTCGCCGATGCCATTTACGGCCTGATCACCTACCCCGCCTTCCATAACTTCCTGAAAGAAGAAGGACTGAACGAAGTCAATAATATCAAGTGGGAATACGCGGGACAAAAAGTTAGGGAGATATATAACGGGGTTATTTAAGGTTCAAAGTTCAAAGTTCAAGGTTCAAGGTTCAAAGTTCAAAGATTCATTGTTCATTATTCATTATTCATTGTTCATTATCAAAGATTTATGCGTACAATCTGTTTATATTTTCAAATACACCAGCCTTACCGTTTGAGGAGATACCGGTTTTTCGATATCGGCAATAATCATTACTATTACGATGATTTTCAGAACGAAGAGATATTCCAGCGCATCGCGGCTAAAAGCTATATCCCGGCTACGCGCGCCATCATAGACATGATTGGCAAGAGCGACGGCAAATTCAAGGTCGCCTTCTCGATTTCGGGCACGGCATTGGAGCAAATTGAGCTATACTCGCCCGAGTTACTGGACTATTTCAGAGAGTTGGTCAAAAGCGGCAATATTGAATTTTTGGCCGAGACGTATGCCCATTCTCTTTCGTCGTTAGGTGATACAGAGGAGTTTAAGTCGCAGGTCGCGATGCACACCGACAAGATTCATTCTCTCTTTGGCGTAACGCCTAAAGTGCTAAGAAACACCGAATTGATCTATTCCGACGATATTTCTGAAATCGTCTTCCGTCAAATGGGCTTCACGCACATGCTGACTGAAGGTGCCAAACACGTATTAGGCTGGAAAAGCCCCAATTACGTCTATTCGTCAGCCATTAATCCGGAGCTGAAACTCCTGTTGAAGAACATCCGTTTCAGCGAAGACCTCTCAATGAGGTTCGGCAATTACGGCTGGAAGGAATATCCGCTTACGGCCGACAAATACATCTCGTGGATGGCCTCTGCCCCCGAATCGGAAAAGATATTCAATTTATTTTTGAATTACGAGGTATTGGGTTCGATGAACCCGGCCGAAACAGGCATATTCGACTTTTTTAAAGCCTTGCCTCAATATGCCGAGAAAAACGACATCACGTTCTCGCTGCCTTCCGAGATTTTCGCTGCCAACAAAGCCGTTGATACCGTGTCAGTTCCATACCCTCTATCCTGGGTTGGCGAAGAAAAGGATTGCAGCACCTGGCTGGGCAATACCTTGCAGCAGGAAGCGTTTCAAAAGATCAATACGATCGGCGAGCGGGTGCGCCTGTGCGATGATCGCCGTATACGTCAGGACTGGCTTTATTTGCAGAGCAGCGACCATTTCTATTACATGAACACGAAATATCAGAACCTGTTCAGCCCGTATGACAATCCGTATGATGCATTTAACAACTATATGAATGTGCTTTCCGATTTCATGCTGCGTGTCGAAGCCCAATTCCCGTCCGACATCGAAAACGAGGAGCTAAACTCCTTACTGACAACGATTAACAATCAGGCTAAAGAGATTAAAAAGTTGGAGAAAAAGCTGGGAGCACTATCTACGAAAGATGCGGTCTCCCCATAATTGACAAACAGCGCCTTATCGTTTAAGTGCCGGCTGAAAACCGGCCCATAAATGCCTCGAGTTTAATTCATCACCTCGGCCACCTTTTCCTTCAATTCCTCGCCCCGCAGGTTGCGCGCAATTATCTTTCCGTCAGGGCCGAAGAGGATGATATGCGGGATGCCGCGGATGCCGTAAAGCGTTGTCGGCGTATCGATTGCATCAAGTATTTGCGGCCATGGCGTATTGTGTTCTTTGATGGCATTCAGCGATGCATCGCGTTCATCCCAGACGGCAACTCCCAGCAGTTCAAACTTTTTGCCTTTATATTTATTGTAAACCTCATTCAGCACCGGCAGTTCGGCCGTGCACGGCCCGCACCACGACGCCCAAAAATCAACCAGCACATATTTGCCTTTCCCGACATAATCCGACAGCGATGCTGGCGAGCCGTCCGTGTTGCCTTTTTCAATCGTGAAGTCGGTGAACTGCATTCCCGGCAGCGTTTGGCCGAATTTTGCGATCCTTGGCGCATTTGCCTCGAGCGGTTTGAATGTACTGACCAAATCACCGGCATCCGCATAGAGCTTATATAGCTGTTCCTCAGTAAGATAATTCTCCGCATTCCATAACACGAACGCGCCCATTACATTGTCTTTGTTCCTGTTGAACGTGCCTGAAATCAGGTCTTCCATCTTGGCCGTATAAGGTTCGATCGCTTTTTGCGCCTGTGCCAGCCGGGTGGCCTCGTCTACATCCTCATTTCCCATGATTGTCATAATCTCTTCATTTGCAGCATCTACCAAACCGCTCATTTCTGTCTTGTAATCAGACAGCTCATTGTTCAGCGGCGAGCCTTCAATTTTGATATTTACAGGATTGGACAGGTCTAACGTTATCTTGCCGCTTTCGAGGATAAAATCCACGACATACTGTCCTAATTCAAGCCGCATGATCTTGGCTTTTTCGATGTTTCCCTTGAACTGAAATTTCCCGTCGGCAACAAGCGTCCCGGCTATATGGCTGTCAGTATCATAGTCATACAGGGAAGCCGTCTGCTTTTCAAACGATTCGTCCAGCACGATTCCGTCCACGACATATTTATTCTGAGACGATGTGCAGGCGGCAAGCATCAGCGCCGCCATCAAAGTTAAAAAGATATATTTTCTCATTGAAAGTAAATTTATACAAGTCTTTAATTCGTAATCATAAGTCATTAAATGCTTCACATTTTGAAGCGTTTTTGTCCGAAAACGATGCAAAGATAACGTTTATTTATCGGATTAAGCCAAATTTCATTTGAACTTTTTTCTACATACATATAGTTTGCTAAGCGCAACTTTTCAAAATTCTGAATGCCCAACTCCAGATATCCACAGCCATGATAGGTAGAGACGGGGCCCGCACCGTCTCTACTACTGAACCACCTTCAGGCAGATCATTTTATTCTGATCACGCAGCAGCAGTTTGCCGTCCGCCAGTGCCATGGGCGACCAGTTTGTGGCGGCGGCATCGAACATTTTCACTTTTGAGATGGCTTTGAACGCTGTCGGGTTGGGCTCCAGCAGATATAAGGTAGTGATGCCGTCGAACGCCAGCAGCAACCCGTCGGCAAGAATCATGCTGCCACGGTCAAAGTCAGGGTTACGGCCTGTTTTCCAGAGGACTTTGCCATTCATATCCATACACATCATGCCTTCGCGCTTTTGGTTGGTGCGATACAGGGCGTAGAAGTGGCCGTCGAGGAAGAGAGGCGGCTTTGTCTGGTCGCCAAAGTCAAGATTCGTAAACAGTTCGGTCGTGCTGAATGTGCCGTCGGCAGCCTTGTTTACCTGAATCATCGTGGCGCCGCGATCGTAACCGCCGACTATCAGTATCTTGTTGTCTCCCACGCTGATAGGATTGGGTATAGATATCGCACATTCCCAGTCGCTGTATTGCCAGAGCACTTTTCCCGTGCGCGGTTCCAAGCCGACCACCTTGCCTTTTGTAACAGGTATATCCTTATACATAAACGTATTGGTGGACGAGTTGACCATCACGATCTGGTACTGTCCATGAATATTCAGGACGACCGGACTGGCGTAGGTCTCGTTGCCGAGGTTAGGTGTCTGCCAGATGATTTCGCCTGTATTTTTATTGTAGGCCACGACGCCGGCTTTGGGGGCCTGAGAAGAAATAATAAGCATATCTTCGTAGATGACAGGACATTGCGAAATAGCCCAGATGGGAATCTTTTCGCCTCCGAAATCTGTCCAGATATTCTTGTTCCATACGGGTTGATGTGTCTGCAAGTCAATGCAATACAAATCGCCGTTCGGCCCGACCGAATAGACATGCCGATCGTCAACGATGGGGACGCTGCGCGAACCCGGATATTGAACTTCACCCGGCGAATCATAGGCATATTTCCATAACTCCTTGCCTGTCTGCAAGTCAAAGCATCGCATGATATCGCCTGTTTCGTCATTGCGGTCAAGCAGATACACTTTGCCGGCCTTTACGACGGGGCCGCCAAAGCCCTTGATGACGTCTGTCGACCATAATACTTCAGGCCCCGATTCAGGCCAACTCCTTAACAGTCCCTTTTGAGGAGACGTATGGTTCCTGTTCGGCCCCAGATATTGAGGCCAGTCCTGTGCCTTTATTTCCATGCCGGAAACGGCAAGCATGGCTACAGATACAATTAAAAATAATGTTCTCTTCATCTTGTTAAAAAAATATATTTACATAAATTACGCTATATCATTCTTTTATTTGCCCTCTAAGACGCAACAAAAGTAAGCAAAAAAACTTATGTAGCGAATCTTCCGTTGTAAAAACGGGAAAAAAGTCTGCTTTCCACTCAATTTCCTGCCTGAATATTGCAATAATTTCTACCCGGCTGTATGCCGTACGGAAAAAATAATGTATTTTTGTGCAAAAATATTTTTATAAATAAATTAATTATGAAATGGTTAAATGAATTTAAGACGTTTGCCATGCGCGGCAATGTGCTTGACATGGCAGTGGGAATCATTATTGGAGGCGCATTCGGGAAGATCGTCTCGTCGCTGGTGGCTGACATCATCATGCCGCCTGTGGGTATGTTGCTGGGGGGAATCAATTTCACGGAGTGGAAAATCCTGCTCAATGCGGCCGTCGTGGAAGCCGGCGAGGTCGTCAAGCCTGCCGTCACCTTGAATATAGGCAGTTTCATACAGACTGTCATCGACTTTGCGATCATCGCATTCTCGATCTTTTTGATGATAAAAATTATCAACACCGTCGTGCGCAAGAAAGAAGCCGAAACAGCGCCTACAAAACAGGAGGAGCTTTTGACCGAGATCAGGGATTTATTGAAGAAGTAAGGTGTAATCTCCTAAAAATAAACTTTATGCAAGCCATCGGCCAACGCCGGAAACCGGGCAACGCTTCGGAAGAGTGATTTTTTAAGCAAATTTTATTTTGTATTTCTCTCTGCTCGCATTATATTTGCACAATAATTTAGCGCGCTATGCAATTACCCATTGATCAAAAAGACATTGATAAGTTTCATTTAGTGGGAGATAAGGTGTTGATCAAGCCAAAGAATCCGCAAAATCAGACAAGTACGGGACTGTACCTGCCTCCGACCGTTCAGCAGAGCGAAAAGATTCAAAGCGGATACATCATCAAGATCGGCCCCGGCTACCCCTTGCCGTCTCTCACGGACGAGGCCGAAGTATGGAAAAAGAAGAAGGACGAAAATGTGCAATACCTTCCTTTACAGGCTCATGAGGGCGATTTGGCCGTCTATTTACAAAACGCTGCATTTGAGATTAAGTTTAACGACGAAATATACATGATTGTTCCACATTCCGCTATCCTGATGTTTATCAGGGATGAAGGTCTGTTTGAATAGATTAAGAAGAAACGATGAATAAAATTGTAAGCAAAGAACAATTCTCTGCCAACGTGGTACAGTTGGAAATAGAAGCTCCGTTGATTGCCCGCACGCGAAGAGCCGGGCATTTTGTCATTGTAAGGCAAGGCGAGAAAGGCGAACGCATCCCGCTGACCATTGCCGGCGCCGACACGAAAAAGGGGACAATCACCCTTGTCATTCAGGGAGTTGGCTATTCTTCCAAGCTACTTTGCAGCTTGAATGTCGGAGATTATATCACCGATGTTGTCGGGCCATTAGGTCAATCGACACATATTGAGAAAGTTGGCACGGTGGTGTGTGCCGGTGGAGGCGTCGGGGTAGCCCCGATGTTGCCCATCGTCGAAGCCTTTCATAAAGCCGGCAACAGGGTCATCGTCGTGCTCGCCGCCAGAATGAAAGAGCTGGTGATCCTCGAAGAGCAGATGCGGGCCAATTCCGACGAAGTCATTATCACGACGGACGACGGGTCGTACGGGATGAAAGGGCTTGTTACCCATGGCATTGAATACGTAGTCAATCGCGAAAAAGTAGACCTGTGCATGACCATCGGCCCGGCCATCATGATGAAATACGTCGCCTTGCTGACAAAAAAATACGATATCCCAACCGTAGCATCGCTGAACACCATCATGGTGGACGGCACCGGGATGTGCGGCGCCTGCCGCGTGACGGTCGGCGGTAAGACACGGTTCGTATGTGTGGAAGGCCCTGAATTTGATGCACATCAGGTGGATTTTGACGAGATGATGCTGAGGCTGAACATGTATAAAACAAATGAATAATGAATAATGAACAATGAACAATGGATGATTGTGCATTGAAGATCAGATATATATATGACTAAAGAACAAATACCTGTTGCCCGGCGTGCCGAACAATGGCGTGAGGAACTCCGGAAAAGCAGAAAAAATAAGGAAAGGACCGACATGCAGCGGGTCCACATGACCGAACTCGATGCGCTGGTTCGCAGCCGCAACAACGAAGAAGTCAACCTGGGACTGACTCCCGAACAGGCCATGATTGAAGCGCAGCGTTGCATTGACTGCGCCAACCCTACGTGCGTCAGCGGATGTCCCGTCAATATCGATATTCCTTCATTTATCAAATTTATTGAAACGGGACAGTTCCTGGAGTCGGCCAAGATATTGAAAGACACAAGCGCACTGCCGGCTGTCTGCGGCCGAGTCTGCCCGCAGGAAAGACAATGCGAAGCCCAGTGCATCCATGTGAAAATGAAAAAAGAATCGGTAGCCATCGGCTATCTGGAACGTTTTGCCGCCGACTACGAGCGGGAGAGCGGTCAAATCGCCGTCCCTGAAATCGCTGCACCCAACGGCATCAAGATCGCCGTAGCCGGTTCAGGCCCTGCAGGACTGTCATTTGCCAGCGAAATGGCCAAATTCGGATATGACATCACCGTCTTTGAGGCGCTGCACGAGATCGGCGGCGTGCTTAAATACGGGATTCCCGAGTTCAGGCTGCCCAACGAAATTGTGGACGTAGAGATAGGCATCCTGCGAAAGATGGGTGTGAAATTTGTCACCAACTGCATCATCGGCAAGTCTCTCTCCTACGAAGACCTTCACGACGAAGGCTTTCATGGCATCTTTGTGGCCAGTGGCGCCGGACTGCCCAACTTCATGAATATCCCCGGCGAGAACCTCAACGGCGTTATGTCGGCCAACGAATACCTGACGCGCGTCAACCTGATGGACGCAGCTAACCCGCAGAGTGACACGCCTGTATTGTTAGGCAAGCTGGTAGCCATCATTGGCGGGGGCAATACGGCGATGGACGCTGTCCGCACAGCCCGACGCCTCGGCGCCGAGCGTGCCATGATCATCTACCGCCGCAGCGAGGAGGAGATGCCGGCACGTCTCGAGGAGGTGAAACATGCCAAAGAAGAAGGCATCGAATTTCTGACGCTGCACAATCCGGTAGAATACTTGGGCGATGAATACGGTCGCGTCAAGCACATGCGCCTGCAACAGATGGAGTTGGGCGAGCCTGACGAGTCCGGCCGCCGACGCCCCGTCCCGATCGAAGGAGCCATTGTGACGATAGACATCGACCAGGTGATCATCAGCGTCGGGACATCGCCTAACCCGTTGATTCCCGCATCATTCAAAGGCCTGGAAATAAGCCGTTGGGGCACGGTCGTAGTCGATAAGTCGACCATGCGCTCCACGATTGACGACGTCTATGCCGGCGGAGATATCGTGCGAGGCGGCGCAACCGTCATCTTAGCCATGGGCGACGGACGCAAGGCGGCGGCATCGATGCATGAGAGATTTATGGGAGAAACCAAGTCCGCTGTCAATGACGGACTTACGGAAAATCAAAAATAATAGATTATAGACTATTAATGTTTTAAAAATTTAAAAAAAAGAAAACAACATGTACTATCCTCATCAAATTACGTCTATAGGGCAATACCGTGATGCGTACGAAAAAAGTATAGACCATCCCGAAGAATTTTGGGATGAAATTGCTCAACAATTTATCTGGAAAAAGCAGTGGGACAAAGTCCTAGAATGGAACTTTAAAGGACCTGATGTTAAATGGTTTATCAATGGCAAACTAAATATTACCGAGAATTGCATTGACCGCTATTTAGCTACTCGAGGCGAAGAACCCGCCATTATATGGGAGCCTAACAATCCCGAAGACCGCGTCAGAATAGTGACCTACAACCGCCTTCACAAACGCGTCTGCCAGTTTGCTCAAGTCCTGAAAAACAACGGAGTAAAGAAAGGTGACCGTGTCTGCATCTATATGGGTATGGTGCCGGAACTGGCTTATGCCGTGCTGGGTTGTGCCAGAATCGGGGCGATTCACAGCGTGATATTCGGCGGCTTCTCGGCTCAAAGCATTGCCGACAGACTGGACGACGCGCAAGTTGAGTATATCGTGACGTGCGACGGCGCCTATCGAGGAGAGAAAGTCATTCCTCTGAAAAATGTGATTGACGACGCACTGATCGGCAATAAAACAGTTAAACGGGTCATCGTTTATCCCCGCACGCGTACCCCGGTTTCAATGATTAAGGGCAGAGACGTATGGTGGGACGACGAAATGGAATATGCAGAGACTCAGGTTGAAAAAGGACATGTCGTCTCTTTTCCCGCTACAGAAATGGACGCTGAAGACCCGCTTTTCATTCTATATACTTCGGGCAGCACCGGCAAGCCCAAGGGCGTTG
>JAITMM010000026.1 GCA_031277335.1 Tannerella sp.
GAGGTATAATCATCTAAAACAGACGGACGCAATAACGAGCCGAGCCAGGACAGTTTGGGCGGCTGTAGCCGGAAGATACTGTCTATCTGATAGTTGTCAACAGAGGTGATATATTGTCCGATGCGATAGGGTGTATTGGCAATCACCTCGTATTTGACGGTAGCCTTTTTTCGTTTGACAGTATCTATTGACGTCACAACATCGGCATGCATAAAACCTTTGCTGATCATATACCTAATAAATTCTGTTTTAGAAAGTTCAATCAACGTAGTATCCATTATTTCAGGCGGTTCGCCGATACGTCGCAATTGTTTGTTCAGCCATTTGCTCTCATCCCTGCCCGACCAACCGTATACATAAAGAGGCCATTTGAGCAAACCGAAAATCTTGTAATTTGGTTGCTGACGGAGAAATTGTTTGAGGTCATTCGGTTTGACCTGACTGCTGTCTACCGTGATTTTTACCTTGTCCAATAGATATTGATTGTCGCCCACAAATTTTGTTGTACTGCACGACATCACGCTAATAACCAGCCAAGTATATAATAAAAAACGAACTGCTGTCTTCACCTGTTGAATATTTCTGTCTGCAAAAATACGCTAAATAAATTATTATGCGTAATTTTGGAATTGTAAAGCTACATAAATATGTTAAGCAAAGCTAAAATAAAATTGATTCGTCAGCTTGAAATTAAGAAATATCGCGACGAATATAAGCTGTTTGTTGCTGAAGGCAATAAAACGGTTGCTGATATGATTCCCTTTTTCGATTGCGAATTGCTGATAGCTGAAGATTCCTGGATATCAAGGCAAAATAACCTGAAAATGAAGGAATTGATTGTTGTCGGCGGGGATGAACTCCGTAAAGTCAGTTTGTTGAAAACACCGCAGGACGTACTTGCCGTGTTTCGATATCCGGATTATAAAACGGTAGAAATCAATACGTCTAAAGAATTGGTGTTGGCACTTGACGGCATTCAGGATCCGGGCAATCTGGGTACGATGATTCGACTGGCAGACTGGTTTGGCATCGGACAGATTGTCTGTAGCCGTGATACGGCAGATGCGTTCGGTCCCAAAGCAGTGCAGGCTTCAATGGGCGCTTTGAGACGCGTAAAGGTTCATTATATACACCTTGAAGAGTTCTTGAAGAATTGTGAAACTACGGTGTACGGAGCTTTTTTAGACGGAACGAACCTGTATGACGAACCATTGTCTTCATGCGGTGTCATTGTCGTAGGTAATGAAGGAAACGGCATTCGTCCAAACATTGAATCTCTTATTAATAGACGGTTATATATTCCTCATTATCAGCATGACAAACCAAATCCTGACTCATTAAACGCCGCATTGGCTGCGGCGATTATTTGTGCCGAATTTCGCAGAAAAGAGCCTGTTCAGAAGGAATAATATATTCCGACAGACGAACGATAGCCGCTCAAATCAAAGCCGATCCCTTCCGAGCGGCCGGCAATACCTTCACCATCGTTATAACCGACAAATCCGAAATGCAGTACAGCCGTGAATCGTCTCGACATACTTAAAGCAATACCGGGCTTAAAACCAATTTGCAATCCGTCCAAGTCACCTAACCCAACTTCCAGTCCACCATCGACAAACCCGCTTACAATGCCGGTTTTGAAGAAAGTATAACGCATATATGGGTTCAGAATCACTCCGACGTAATCATCTTCAAAATCAGAATTGTCAAAATGGGAAGTTTCAAGTGCAAGCGATGCTGCAATCGTCAATTGAGGCGTAATTTCAAATCCTGCTTCGGGTGCCAGCGTAAAAGACGTCTTGCTATCCCCGCTCCATAAACTTGTTCTGCCTCCGACCCAAAATCCGAGATCCTGGGCTTTCATTCCTGTTAATGTGGCTATTGCGATCATAGCCGTCAAAATTATTTTTTTCATTTTGTTTGATATATAAAAAATTTGTCCACGAATTTACACGAATTTTACTCGAATTTACGCGAAATATTAATTAATTTATTTAGTAACCAGGTTTTTAGTTACTACATTATTAATTTATTCATTTACTCAATTATTCAGTTATTCAATTATTCAGTTATTCAGTTATTCAGTTACTCAATTACTCAGTTACTGTCCCCAAGCTATCCAACCGCCCCGCTGCTTCTGTACCGTATCTATATTTAATCATCTTGAAATCATCCAAATATATCTTGTTATATGGTACGGAGTCCTCATTAAGACGCACATATCCATATACCTGTTTAACTCTCTGTACAGGAGATGTTCTCAATATCAATTCGTAATATCCGTCTTTGAAAATCTTTTTATGAACCATAACCAACGTATCAATTTGTTGGGCGCTAAGTTGCACATCTACAGGAGATTTCAATCCCTGTGCAAGTCCAAATACATTTAATCCCAGTACAAAAATACTACCCGAAGAATAATCGTCCGTACCTTTGATATTAAAAATGATGGTATTGGACAGTGCAGCCGGATAAAACTCGTAGTATCTATCTGTAGACCAGATATCAACGGAATCTTCATTCACAGTTTTATTATTATCCGGCCCGACAGGTCCCATTTCCTCTATCTTCTTTTTAACATCGGCTAAAGCCATGTTATTCACTTGCATATAAATATCAAGATTTTTCCCGTACCATATCAATGAACTGTCATATATTGCTTCTGTTATATGATGTTTCTCAAAAACAGATTGATACAAGGCGCTTTTATTCTCGTCGTTGTTGAAAGTCGTAGGGTCGGCGGAAATGATGGCATCGGCTAAATACATATCTATTAATATCTGACGCATTTTCTTTTCTGGAATAACACCTTTTGGCGCTCTGCTACAAGCTGCGACAGATATAAAGAGTAAGATTGATACGAATGTACTAAATATTACATTTGACCTCGACATTGATCATTCTTTAGATAAGCTTTTTGATAGAGTCCTACGGAAAAAAATCAACAAAGCAAATACGCCGACGCAAATCGACGAGTCGGCCAAATTGAAAATAGGACGGAAAAAGACAAAATCTTTCCCGCCCCATACCGGCAACCACGACGGCAAGGTCGTGTCAATCAACGGAAAATAAAGCATATCGACCACACAACCCTGCAGAGCAGGCGCATATCCGTTACTTGAAAATTTTGAAATGCCCTGATAACCAACCCATCTGTCTATATCAGGATTGAAAACCGTGCCTGTGTCGAAGATATTTCCATAAAAGACACTGTCAAAAATATTCCCGACCGCACCTACAAAAATAAGTGCAATGCAGACGGTAAAACCAAATGAATAGTTGCGTTTGATGATACGTACTAAAAAGATAGCCAACAATATAGCAGCAAATATCCGGACAATGGACAATATTCTCTTATCAATGACTTCCAATCCGAAAGCCATTCCCGGATTTTCGGTGAAAAACAGGTGGAACCACGGAAATATCTCACGACTTTCGTGCAAATTGAAATTTGTCTTGATCCATATTTTAAGTGCCTGGTCAAGAAAAAGAAGTAGAAGAATGATCACTACAACTCCTCCTGTTTTTGTTCTGCTTATTGACATATACTTCTTGATTATCAATTTTTCCGGCTATCTCTGCCTTAATTTTATTTCTTACCTTCGTTTTGTTTTGCCTCGATGCTTAAAGTGGCATGAGGAACTGCGCGCAGGCGTTCTTTAGCTATCAACTTTCCCGTTTCGCGGCAGATGCCATACGTCTTGTTTTCTATCCGTATTAAAGCGGCTTGCAGGCTTTGGATGAATTTCATCTGACGTTGCGCCAGGCGACCTGATTCTTCCTTTGAAAGCGTAGCGGCGCCTTCTTCTAATACCTTGAAAGTGGGCGAAGTATCGGAAACGTCGTTCCCGTCGGAATTGGTAAGGCCGGCCCTCAGCTGATCATAATCGTGTTGTGCAACGGCTAATTTGTCCAATATAATTGCACGAAACTCTTCCAGTTCTTCGTCTGAATATCTTGTTTTCTCAGTCATTTTATTTTATTATTTGAGTTATACATTATTTTCTTATTTTGAGTACAAAATTAATTGATTTTTTTTAAATTACAAGAAAGGGGGTTGAACTTTGGTTTGATACGCTTTTCTCATACAAAATTTCAGGCGCCAAATCAACCTCGTTATTCCACGCAACCGTATCGAACGACACATGTGCAGTCATAAATATTTCTTTATTTACCAACGCTTTGAACACGCCGCGATGCAGATACGGTTTCATATCGAGAAATCTCTGTTCTCCATTTTCGAATGTGAGCAGCAATTGGTAATTATCCATTGGCATTACAGCCGTTATCCCCATATACATATCATTTTATCTTAAGGGTTCAATTTTAAAAGGTTGTTCGTCATTACGGCAAAGTTCCCAATTCAATATGAGTTCATCACGATGAAGTTCAATCCATGCTTGCACCAAACGTCTATTTCTATTTGATAAATTACCATGAGTCATATCACCGTTTTGTATATTAAAGATCGCCTTATCATTCTGAAAACGGACATGTATATGCGGCGGATTATGCTCATCAAAATACATCTGTATTAAAAGGCCGAAAAATGTTGAAATATAAGGCATAA
This sequence comes from Tannerella sp., assembly GCA_031277335.1. GTDB lineage: Bacteria > Bacteroidota > Bacteroidia > Bacteroidales > Tannerellaceae > Tannerella. Next base: position 4,571 of record JAITMM010000026.1, read on the forward strand.
GCTATCAATTATCAATCATTACTTTAACCTTCACCTCGAAGTCTTCAAAATCCAATAATACGCCGTCATTCAATTCGTTGGCGATGACAATTGAAGTGGCCAGCACCTGATTGGAAATATACGTTTTGTGCGTTTGGATGGCGTCACGCATCTCCTCCGAAATGCAGCTGACGGTTAGCAGGATCTTGTCGGTTATTTCAAAACCGCTGCTTTTACGCAGATTCTGAATCCGGTTGACCAATTCGCGCGCCAAACCTTCTTTTTTCAATGCTTCCGTGACGGTGATATCCAGCGCGATGGTCAAACGGCCTTCGTTGGCCACCAGCCAGCCCGGAATGTCTTCCGAGATGATTTCCACATCTGCAGGTTCGACGATACAATCCTGACCTTCAATCCGGAATGTAAAATTGCCGTCGGTTTCAAACTGTGCGATCTGCTGCGCAGTCATGGATTGGATGGCATCGGCTAACGGCTTCATTACCTTTCCGTAACGCGGGCCTAACTTTTTAAAGTCGGGCTTTACTTTTTTGACAAGTATTTCATTCGTATTTTCTACAAAATACAGATCTTTGACATTTACTTCGCTCAGAATCAAATCCTTGACCGCTTCGATATTTTCTTTTTGGCGGGCGTCTACTGCAGGTATCATGATTGATTGAAGCGGTTGGCGCACCTTGATATTTACCTTTCTGCGCAATGCCAAAACCATCGACGAAACGTCCTGCGCCAATTGCATTTGTTCTTCCAATAGACTGTTAATAAACGTATTACGGCTTACAGGGAAATCCGACAAATGCACGGATTCAAACGGTTCGCGGCCCGTCACCTGCATTAAATCCAGGTATAGCCGGTCGGCATAGAAGGGTGCGATCGGCGCAATCAGCTTGCTGACGGTTTCCAGGCAGGTGTAAAGCGTCTGATAGGCAGATATTTTATCGATTGTCATCCCGCCTCCCCAGAAACGGCGGCGGTTGAGGCGAACGTACCAGTTGCTTAAATTGTCGTTGACAAAATCGGCGATGGCGCGTCCGGCACGTGTCGGCTCGTAGGCAGCGTAACAATCATCTACATATTGAATTAACGAATTGAGGACAGACAATATCCAGCGATCAATTTCAGGACGTTCATCAAAAGGCACTTCGGCCTCGCTATACGTAAAATGGTCTACATTAGCGTAAAGCGCAAAGAATGAATATGTATTGTAGAGCGTGCCGAAAAATTTGCGGCGCACTTCCTCAATGCCTTCCATGTCGAATTTGATGTTATCCCAAGGTGAAGCGTTGGTAATCAGGTACCAGCGCAATGCGTCGGAACCGTATTTCTCGATCGTCGCAAACGGGTCTACGGCGTTACCCAGCCGCTTGGACATTTTGTTTCCGTTTTTATCGAGCACTAATCCATTGGATACAACCGTCTTAAAAGCAATACTGTCAAAAATCATGCTTCCCAGCACATGCAGCGTGAAAAACCATCCGCGCGTCTGGTCTACACCCTCGGCAATAAAATCGGCAGGGAATGCTATATTATTATCAATCAGTTCTTTGTTTTCAAACGGATAATGAATCTGTGCATAAGGCATGGCGCCGGAATCAAACCAGACATCAATCAGATCGGATTCCCTTTTCATCGCCAGACCGGAATCGGAAACAAGTATGATCTCGTCCACAAAAGGACGGTGCAAATCTATTTTATCGTAATTATCAGCAGTATACATATCGGGTTGGAAGCCGTTTTCCTTGCAGGGATTTGTTTTCATCAGTCCGGCGCGGACGGCTTTTTCTATTTCGTCGTATAACTCCCTGACGGAGCCGATACATTTTTCTTCCGAGCCGTCTTCGGTGCGCCAGACCGGCAGCGGGGTGCCCCAGAAACGGCTGCGGCTGAGGTTCCAGTCCTGCAAATTTTCCAGCCATTTGCCGAAACGGCCTGTGCCGGTGCTGGACGGTTTCCAGTTGATCGTATCGTTCAGGGCAATCATCTGCTCGCGGCATGAGGTGGTCTTAACAAACCAACTGTCTAAGGGATAATATAATACAGGTTTATCTGTCCGCCAGCAATGCGGATAGTTGTGCACCATTTTTTCAATTTTAAAGGCTAATCCCTGCTGTTTGAGCATCACGCACAGGTCAATATCGAGCGTGGTGGCCTCGCCTTTAGACGGAGACGCGTTTGCTCCTTCTTCCGACGGGTTGGGGGATGCCTTGATGTATTCATTTTTTACATACCTGCCTGCAAACACTTCATACAGTGATGTATTGACATTTTCGTTTATATAATTTGCCTCCAAATCCTCGAGCCGGTAATACTTGCCCTGCAAATCGACTGCGGGATGCAGGCTGCCGTTTTTTTCGACCAGTTGCACGGGTGGGACGCCGAAAAGCTTGGCCACGCGGGCATCGTCGGCGCCAAATGTCGGCGCAATGTGCACAATACCTGTGCCTTCGGCGGTCGTCACAAAATCGTCGGCTATCACCCTGAAAGCGCCTTCGCCGGGATTGAACCATGGAATTAATTGTTCGTAGGTCATCCCTTCCAACTCGGCACCCGAAAATTCGGCAACCTCCTGATAGGGAATCAGTTTGTCGCCCGGCTTGTAATCCTCCGGTTTCATACCGGCGGCTTTGGGATTCAGGTGTGCAGGGATTAAGTCCTTGGCCAAAACAAGGGTGACAGGTTCATAAGAATAAGGGTTATAAGTCCTTACAACTGAATATGTGATGTTTGGTCCTACGCAAAGCGCCGTATTCGACGAAAGCGTCCAGGGCGTTGTCGTCCAGGCAATAAAATAAGGTGTCCCCCACCCTTCCATCTCGGGTTTGGGCGTTTTCATCTTGAACATGGCCACGACGGTAGTGTCCTTGACGTCCCGATAGCATCCCGGCTGGTTGAGTTCGTGCGTGCTCAGTCCTGTTCCGGCTGCCGGCGAATACGGTTGAATCGTATAGCCTTTATATAGTAATCCTTTGACATACAGTTCTTTCAGCAAAAACCAGAGTGTTTCTATATAGCGATTGTCGCAGGTGATATAGGGGTTGTCCATATCCACCCAATAGCCCATCCGCTCGGTCAGGTCTTCCCATTCCTTCGTAAATTTCATCACGTCCTTGCGGCAGGCGGCATTGTATTCGGCCACGGAAATCGTTTTTCCAATGTCTTCCTTGGTGATACCCAGCGCTTTCTCGACGCCAAGCTCCACAGGCAGTCCGTGCGTGTCCCAGCCGGCTTTGCGCTGCACCTCGAAACCTTTCATCGTCTTATAGCGGCAGAAGATGTCTTTGATGGCGCGGGCAATCACATGATGGATGCCGGGCATGCCGTTGGCCGACGGCGGACCTTCATAGAAAATAAAGGAAGGACGACCTTCACGAATGCGCAGACTTTGTTGAAAAATATGTTCATTTTTCCAACTTTTTAAAATCTGCTTATTGACGTCCGACAAATTAAGCGCCTCATATTCAGCAAAATGCTTCCCAGTCATACTTCTATCTTCTCAAAAATTGCCGCAAAGATAGTGCAAGTCGAGCGCAAATGCAAATTTTATTTGTATTTGCCGAGACGCAGCCTATCTTCACGCTCAGCGTAAAATAGTGCAAGTCGAGCGAAGAACAAAATAAGCTCGCTTATTTTTTATTCCGAGACGCAGCCTATCTTCGCTTTGCACTATTTTTCTATCCGTCCCCGGAAGACGTTGATAGTCCCGAATTTATCATGACAATCCAGGTAACCCGTTACTTTGAATGTAGCGATATCTATGGTGTCAGTCAGCAGGTTGCCTTTGAGGTCGTAATTTAGATTCCTGTCGAGGTAATAGGCATGAAACCGGTCGTGCGTGATGCCGCCGCTTTCGGGATAAATTTTCAGGTTGTCGTAGTCGTCGGACGGGACTTTGTAATTAT
>JAITMM010000049.1 GCA_031277335.1 Tannerella sp.
AAGTTGAGGGTGGAAGGGTACTGAAAATTCAAAGATTCAATTATTTAATCATTCAAATATTTATTTATGGCACATAGTACAGACCCTTATAAGCGATCGTTTTCCGGCTCGGTAGGCGCAGGACTCAATGCTCTTTTCGGAGGGTCGAAAAGAACGTATTACATGTTGGAACATAAGATGAGTTCCAAATATCACAAGGCAGGTGAGACACAGGAGATTATCATTGACAGGATTGAATTAGGCCGCGACCCCAGATGTCAGGTGAGATTTGACAACACGATGACAACAATCAGTCGGCGTCATGCTGCAATCGTCAGAGACGGAGATAGATGGAAGTTGCTCAATCTATCCGAAACAAATCCTACTTTGCTGAATGGAAGAAACGTGACCGACGAGTGGTACCTGCAAAACGGCGACGAAATCGAACTAAGTCTCGGCGGCCCACGACTTGGTTTTATCATCCCGACAGGTAAAAACGCCGCCGTAGGCAGTATAAAACTCACAAGACGACTAAGTCTTTTCAGAAAACAGGCTTTACGGCCTTATAAAACGGCGATTACAATATTAAGCATATTGCTTTTGTTGTCGGTTGCAGGGCTTTCTGGATGGCTTTATATGCAGGACAAGACGAATAAGGAAACAATCGCAGCGCTCAAAACCGAACAGGCAGCTCAGGAAAAACAATGGCAGGAACGCTTCGAAGATCAGAAAAATGAAATTAAGAAATCAGAAGCGAAAGCTGATTCTATCAAAAAGTTTATGGAAAGTAAAATCAGCTCTTTACAAAGTGAAGTCAAGGTAGTGGTGCAGAGGACAAAGTCCACTAACGAAGCCATTTCAAAATGCGATCCTTATGTATATTATATCCGTGTATTAAAAGTGGAAATTGAATTTGAAGGCCGATTAGTAGAAACAGACAAATTATCCTGGAGCGGCACCGGCTTCCTATTGGATGACGGACGTTTTGTGACTGCTCGTCACGTGGTCGAACCGTGGTTCTCTTTTATGAATGGTGGAGAAATAGACACTGATATGCTGAAACTTAATAAAATAGCCAATAATGGAGGAAAAATCATTGCTCATTTTGGCGCCTTTTCGTCGTCGGGAGATAACTTTACGTTTACGAGCGATCAGTTTTTTATCAACAGGCGCCTTGATGATACCGGAGTGGACGACGATGGATATGCAGTTAGAATGTCTCAACATCGCTATCTTGATTGGGCTTATCTAAAGACATCCCGAACGGAGGGATTAAAATTTGATGCAATCAAATCCACTTCTCTCGAACGCGGCGAAGATCTGATGGTTTTAGGTTTTCCATACAATATAGGCGCCTATTCGCCATCTGATATTACACCTCAACTCAGTTCGGGAATAACCACTGCCCGTGGATTAACCGAGAATTTGATTGTGACATCCAACTCCAGTTATGAGAGAGGCAATTCAGGCGGACCCGTATTTTGGCGCGATTCATCCGGCGACTTGACAGTGGTCGGTATAGTATCGTCTATTCTCGGACGTTCAACAGGTGCAATAATCCCTATCGCAGAAATTAATAATTACTAAAAAGGAGATCAATAAAATGAAAAAAATTGTATTAGCATTATTCCTTTTTGCAGGAATACACGCCGCTGCACAACAATCTTCCATTAACTTTGGAAATATGCTGAGCAGCAATCAGCAATTAATAGAAGACGCGGTCAAAGACGGATTCTTCATAATCCGTCAACGCTATCAGCTTCAGGACACTACAGCTCGGACGCCTACTTATTTCGGATGGCAAAATCGTGACTGGTTCGGTGAAAGCTATTCGCTTGGTGTCAAGGTTAAAACAGGGTATTATCTTTTTGATAAAGCAATCATCCCATGGTTATATGACACTAATTTCGAACAGTATAAAACAAACTCCAAATACGTTCCCGTACTTTCGGATGGCGATTTTCGAACATTTGAAAACATTGATTATCAATCATTGCCGCGTGGCAACGCATTGATAAAAGAAGGATCATCAAACCGTATATTTCTTTTGCCAGATACGTCGTCTTTTCAACAAAAAGGATTTTCGGTGGATACGGGAAAAGGTGAGAAAAAAGGATGGCTTGTCTGGGTGACAACTGACAAACCGCTCGAAGAACAACCTGACCAGAAACCTTCATGTTTGATTTACAGGCTGGAATTGAACTTCGAGCAAGGAAAGAATAGCTATGATGTCAAAGACCCGGCTACCGACAAGAACATTGTGGGCGGTTTCTATTTTCTGCCGGAAATCACTGATATAGGACAGATAACATTTAGTTTATCAGGAGTTTTACTTCGCGAAAACGGCAGTTGGCAAGTTGCCGTTTTGAGCAACTCAACAAATCAAAATATCAAACAACCCAATTCTTCCGAAAGCGGACTGACGCCTATCAAAAACGATAAAAGCAATAAAGCCGACAATCCCCCGCCACGAGGCAGAAGAAAATAATCCATCAACATTATACAGTTTTTTCGTGTAAATCAGTGAAATTCGTGGACAAAACATGAGTATAAAGATTAGAATGGCAGCATGGTGCGCCGCAGCAGGCAGACCTTATAATGAAGATAATTTCCTCCTTAAGGAAGATTTATCCAATCCTGACTGGGGAGTTATGCATACAGATCAGATATGTTCGCTGGATGCTAAAGGCGCGCTAATAGTCGTATGCGACGGCATGGGCGGCATGAATGCCGGAAATGTCGCCGCAGACTTAGCCATTCAGTCTATTCAGGAACAATTTGATGCCTCGCTTCTTACACCTCAAATAACGTCAACACCAGAAAACATCGTGAATTTCATCGAACAGGCAATTATTGCCGCCGACGAAAAAATCAAGGAGCAAAGCCGTCAAAATAAGGAACTTGCAGGAATGGGCAGTACTATTGTATTAGCCTGGTTGACAGGTCATGACGTCTATATCGGTTGGTGTGGCGACAGCCGTGCCTACTGTTATAATCCTACCTTAGGCCTCGAACAGCTTTCACGCGACCACTCATACGTGCAGGAGCTTGTTGACGATGGAAAGTTAAAGCCCGAACTGGCTTTCGACCATCCCGACACCAATATCATCACGCGCAGTCTTGGCGATACAGGTAAGCAGGCAGTCCCCGAAGTCAGATATTTTCCGCTTTACGACGGCGATATCATTTTGCTTTGCAGTGACGGTCTTAGCGGAGTGTTGCGTGACCAGGAAATAGAAGCAATAATTGCAGACAATACCGACTCAATGGTAACATGTCGAAACGCTTTATGGGTGGCTTCCGAAGCAGCAGGTTGGACTGATAATGTGACGATTGCACTATGTCAAATTGTTTCAGGCGGAG
>JAITMM010000082.1 GCA_031277335.1 Tannerella sp.
CGCACCCAATCCGGCCCGTAGGCATTCCCCAGCACCTGTACGCGCTGCGAAATCAGTTCGTCGTTGACATGTTTGTCATAATCAGGCCAATCACCCCGTTCAAACAGGATGACTGAGAAGCCATTGACAGCCAGCTCTTTGGCAACAATCCCGCCGCCCGCTCCAGCGCCTACAACGATTGCATTGACGTGTTTCATTGTATGTTATTTGTTTTGTATCTATTCTGTCCCATTAATGTCGGATAGTCCAACTTCATCATTCTGAAGCTGATATAATCCTTGTTCCCCCCATGGCGGGGCGAGCCGTAGAAACCTTGCATGGTGCGCGCCAGCAGTTTGCCGAAAAATGCGGCCGACGATACATCCAGATTATCAACCTTTACTTCATCTTTTTCCATCCGTTGCATGACGGCGATTTGAGTGTCTGCGTCCAGCTTTTCAAATGGCTGATTATAAGTTGTTTTGCACCAGACTTGAAGCATTGCAATGCCGTTCTTGAACAGGACGCGTTCCTTCGGGAAGCGCATTTTCAATTGTCTGTCAATGAAATGAATGACGCCGGCTTGCGTCGCTCCCGGATACTCGTCGGCAGGGATCAACTGATCGCACAGGGCCTTGAGACAATCAGCCTCTTCTTGCGTAAACGATTGATAATCTTCTTTTATCTCAGAAGGTTTACAGGACGGCACAATCAATAAACTGCCGTACATCATTCCTAATGCTGCGATAAACTCACGTCGATTCAAATCTTTCATGGGCGCTACATTTTTTTTAAAATACAGGCGCAATATTACTGATTTTTTTCGAGATGATTACTAAAAATTGCAAAAAAATTTGGCCTCGCAACAACGTTTTCCAAAATGAGCCGATTTTTTTAACTTATGAAAGCGGATTTAATGAAAATTTCACGTATTTTTGTCTCGAAGTAAACGTGTAAAAATAATAAAATGATGAAACAACATTACTTTTTAGCCTTCGACCTGGGGGCGACAAGCGGCAGAGCCATCCTCGGCATGTTTGATGGTATTCATTTTACAATGAATGAGTTGACGCGCTTTCCCAATGCAATGACGGAGTTGCACGGGAAGTATTATTGGAACGTGTACGGTTTATACGAATCGCTGAAGGAAGGATTGAAAATATGTGCAGCTCAGGGGATTAAGCTTACTTCGATCGGAATAGACACGTGGGGGGTGGATTTTGGATATATCGGCAAGGACGGGACGCTGCTTGGCCTGCCCCGCGCCTACCGCGACCCGTATACCAATGGTGCGCCGGAAGATTTTTTCAAGCTGATGCCGCGGGAGGAGGTATACCGGCTGACAGGCATTCAAATCATGAATTTCAATAGTTTATATCAATTGTTCAGGGCGAAGGAGACTCGGTTTGCCGCCTTTGAGGCTGCCGACAAGATTTTGTTTATGCCCGATTTGATGTCGTATCTCTTGACGGGGAAACAGGTGTGCGAATATACGGAAGCATCTACTTCACAGCTACTTAATCCCGTCACGCGGCAGCCCGTGACTTCTCTTTTAGAGATTTCCGGTTTGCCGACGACGCTCCTGCATCCGCTGGTTGATCCCGGTACTGTAATCGGCACATTGACAGATGCTTTAGCGGAAGAAACCGGCATCGGAAAGGTGCCTGTCGTTGCGGTGGCCGGACATGACACGGCCTCGGCTGTTCTCTCGGTTCCTGCTGATAATCCGAACTTTGCCTATCTCAGCAGCGGCACATGGAGCTTGATGGGTGTGGAGACGGAAACGCCTGTCCTGACGAACGGGTCGTATGAAAACAATTTTACGAACGAAGGCGGCGTGGAGGGGACGACGCGTTTTCTCAAGAATATTACGGGTTTATGGCTGCTGGAAGAATGTCGGCGCGAATGGGCGAAGGAAGGGCGCAACTATTCGTATGCAGAGATGATGCAAATGGCTGAAAAAGAGGCCACAAGCCCTTCTATCGTGAATCCGGACGACTCCCGGCTGGCAAGTCCCGTGCGAATGACCGAATCCATTTCTGCCATCTGCCGCGAAAACGGCTTGCCAATTCCCGCATCCGACGCGGCGTTTATCCGTTGTATATTTGACAGTTTGGCGTATCGATACAGGGAGGTGCTGGAGCAATTGTCAGGGATGATCCCGTTCCCGATTGACAAACTGCATGTTATCGGCGGAGGCTCGCAAAACGCATTGCTCAACCAGCTTACAGCCAACGCCATCCGAAAGCCGGTGCTCGCCGGCCCGTCCGAAGCCACAGCAATCGGCAACTGCCTGATGCAGGCCAAAGCCGCCGGTTTGGTCGCCGACCGCTGGGCCATCCGGCGTATCGTCCGCGAAGCTTTCTCGCTCAAGGAGTTTGTGCCGCAGGAAAGAATGTGAGATATGTCGTATAAAATGACTTTTCTCTGTAAAAAAAATTATTTAATGCCATTCGTTTGGAATAAATAACATTTTATTCAATTTTTGTATTCTAAAATAAAAAATCAAATGTTGACACCGGAAGAAATTAAATCCATCGCGAGTAGTGGTGAAGGATACAATGCTGATTTTAAGCAAAGTGTTCCATCAAAGGTCAGGGAGCTATCACAGGACGCCTGTGCTTTTGCCAACAGCGAAGGCGGCTATATACTAATCGGTATCAATAATAAAGACCAGATTGTCGGCACAACGATAAATAACACGAAACGCTCTGCTATTCAGGATGCTATAAGGGATATATCGCCTGTTATCAATGTGAATACGTACAGTGTGGAAGTTGACGGTAAGACCGTTTGGGTAATGGATATCCCTTCGGGAAAAGATAAGCCTTATGTAACTTCCGGAGCTATCTATATAAGGGAAAATGCTAATTCACAAAAACTTACAACTGCCGAAGAAATAAGAATCTTTTTTCAAAACAGTAACCGTATTTATTTCGATACCGTACCTTGCCCACGTTTCAATTTGGATGAAGAACTTGACCATAAGAATTTCAAACAATTCCTGAGTGCATCATCCATTTCCAACAATGTATCTACCCATCAAATACTGAGTAATTTGCAAGCCTTTGATGAATCAGGAATCGTAAAAAATGGCGGAGTGTTATTTTTCGGACGAAAGAGTATGACTCGCAATCCGTTGATATTTGGACTGTTTACCCGAATGAATTTGGTAGAACAAGTTGCATCCGGTATTCCCCGTATGCGGGAAGAAATGCAGGAAGCAGGACTTCCCGAGCCGATATTTACGATGGATGGTGGATTTTTTACGGTTGAATTTAAGCGACCGAAGAAAACGATAAATTCTGATAATGACATAGTAAATGGCATAGTAAAATCCGAAGATGACATAGTAAATGGCATAGTAAAGTCTGAAGATGACATCGCAGACAATAAAGTCGATATAAAAGAAGCTGTATTAAAGCTAATTACAGACAACGAAGGTTTATCCGCTTCTGACATGGCAAAACGGATCGGAAAAAGCTGGCGAACAACTATGAGGTACTTGAATTCATTGAAGAAAGAAAGTAAAATTGAATTTAGAGGTGCACCTAAGACCGGTGGTTATTACTTGAAATAGAACAATATGAACAATTAGATTCTCATAAAATGATAACATTAACCGATTCGTCAATATATTGTCAACACATGAATTAAACAGTATAGAATAATAAAACAACAAATTATGAAAGAAAAAGTAATTAAAAAATCGTATGAGATTGCTGTCGAGCAATATGCGACACTGGGAGTGGATACGGACAAGGCGATGGAAACATTGCGTCATATCCCGTTGTCGATGCATTGCTGGCAGGCGGATGATGTGAGCGGGTTTGAGAATCAGGGCGGTACGCTGACCGGAGGGATTCAGGTCACGGGCAACTACCCCGGTAAGGCGCGAAACATGGACGAGTTGCGCGCCGATGTGCTGAAAGCCAAGTCGCTGATTGCAGGAAACCATCGGCTGAGCCTGCATGAGATTTACGGCGACTTTCAAGGTAAAGTCGTAGACCGCAACGAAGTAGAGCCGGTTCATTTCCAAAGCTGGATGGAGTGGGCAAAGGAAAACGGCATGAAGCTGGATTTTAACTCGACCTCGTTTTCGCATCCAAAAAGCGGCAACCTGACGCTGGCAAATCCCGATGATGCCATCCGGAACTTCTGGATTGAGCATACCAAACGGTGCCGCGCCGTCAGCGAGGCGATGGGAAAATATCAGGGCAGCGACTGCTTTATGAACCTGTGGATACACGACGGAAGCAAGGAAGTACCCGCCAATAGATTGAAATACCGCAGATTACTGGAACAGACGTTAGATGAAATCTTTGCCGTCGAATACAAACACATGAAAGACTGCATCGAAGCCAAACTGTTTGGCATCGGCCTGGAAAGCTATACGGTTGGTTCTTATGACTTTTACTTGGGCTATGGTGCCAAGAAAGGCAAAATTGTGACGCTCGACACGGGACATTTCCACCTGACGGAGAGTGTTGCCGACAAGATATCGGCGGCGCTGCTTTTTACGCCGGAAATCATGCTGCATGTAAGCCGTCCGGTGCGTTGGGACAGCGATCACGTGGTGATTCTGAACGATGACTTGATGGATCTGACACGCGAGATTGTGCGATGCGATGCGCTTGACCGCGTACATATCGGATTGGACTATTTCGATGCAACTATCAATAGGATAGGTGCTTATGTAATCGGCTGCAGGGCTGTGCAAAAGGCCTTGTTGCTTGCCCTGCTGGAACCGTCGCACCTGTTGCAAACCTACGAAAATGAAGAACGCCTGTTTGAGCGGCTGGCCTTGCAGGAAGAATTGAAAAATATGCCCTGGAATGCCGTTTGGGATATGTTCTGCTTGCAGAACGAAGTACCGGTAGCTGATGGGTATATAGCAGATATACAGGAGTATGAACGTGAAGTGACGGGGAAAAGATCGTAATTCAAGGATTTTGTCCACGAATTTCACGAATTTACACGAATCAAAGAGATCAAATTCTCCCTTTGAAGGGGGTTAGGGAGATGTCCTCGTCGACTCCGTCATTGCGACAGGATGATGTTCCCATCAGCTCCGTCATTGCGAACAGAAGTATGTTCTCACCTACTCCGTCATTGTGACTGGAGGAAATTCTCACCTACTCCGTCATTGCGGACTTGATCCGCAATCTCCTGTCCGAATTTTGAAAAAAAATAATAACAAAAAAATGAATAAACAAAAAGGAAGTTTAAAAAGTACGATCACCGTATCGTTGACAAATTATTTGGATGCCGGTTCGATTGTGGCAGGGGCCAGCGGACTGACGCTATGGCAGAACTATCTGGGACTGACAGAGACGCATCTCGGATTGCTTAATGCCATCAGTGCCAATTGCTTCGGTGCTGCGTTGGGCGCAATCATCGGCGGCTGGATGGCCGACAAGTACGGACGGAAAGCAATCTACACCCGTAACCTGCTGATTTACATGCTTGGCGTCGGCATCATCATGCTTTCGGTCAACTTTTCCATGTTGCTGGCCGGTTTCCTGATTACAGGCATTTCGGTAGGCATAGGTGTCCCTGCCTCATGGACTTACATCTCCGAAACGTCCGAAGCCGGCAATCGCGGCAGAAATATCGGCATCTCGCAATTGGCCTGGTCTTTCGGGCCGGCATTCATCTTTCTGTTCGGCTGGCTGGTTTCGCCGACCGGCCCGTTGGGAGATGCAGTACATAGCCTGGGCTTACTGATTCTGCGTACAAATGATCAAGTCAGTCTTGACTTGTTTGGTAACAGATTGGTATTCTTTACGTTGTTTGTCGTCGCATTCATCGCCTGGCTGTTGCAGCGGCGTCTCAGCGAATCGAACGAATGGGTTGAACTGAAAATGCAAAAAACGGTTCAGAAACAGAAACATTCATATACTGATTTGATTACCAATGTGGTAAATATTAGAGCCATCGTATTTCTTGTAGGCATCTATTTGTTATGGAATTTCGTGGCAGGCGCCATGGGATTTTTCATGCCCCATATCTACGAGACGGCCGGCGGGTTAAGCAACGAAAAGGCCAATTTTCTGGAGATGTTCAAATGGGGGTTGACGGCGCTGTTTTCGTACGCAGGCTTTGCGTTGCTGGCCGATAAGGTCAACCAGCGGGTGCTGTATGCATTCGGCACGTTGCTTGGCGTTGCGGCATGGGTCGTTCTGACCTTTGTCGGAATCTCCAATGCAACAGCGCTTTGGCTTTTTGTCATCCTTTGGGGCGTCCATGCCGGTTTAGGGGTGCAGGCGTTTTATGCACTCTGGGCTTCGGAACTGTTTCATGCACGCTATCGTGCTGCGGCACAGGGATTAATGTTCTTTATCGTGCGTGGCGGAGCTGCCATCTGGTCATTTGTATTTATAAATATTTATGATAAGGCAGGATTTTATACTGCCGGAAATATCATGGTCGCGCTCATGGCCGCCACATTAATCATCGGCATTATCTGGACACCCAAGACAAGAGGTAAAACGTTGAAACAGATATCGGAAGAACGGTATGGAAGCGAATAACCGATATTAGTTTTAGAAGCCGGATAGCCGTAAAATATTCCTCGCAATAATGACAAAATGCCCCATCATTGCGCAAGGAATGAAGCACTCCGGAAACCGTTTTTATGAAAAGTTCAAATAAAATATAGGTTATTCCAATAAATAATCGTTACCTTTGTATGCAATTTACATAGCTGACCGTATGGAAACAAATGTTTTAGGAAAGGAAGAACAAAGATAGTGATATCCGGGTAGAGAAAATGAAAAAATATGAATTAGACTTGGATGTGAAGGAAGTAAGATTGCTTCCCTCAGCCTATTGCCTGTTAAAACTGACTTCAGATAAGCGGCTGCCGGAGATGAAGCCGGGGCAGTTTGCGGAAGTACGAGTGGATAACTCGCCGCAGACATTCTTGCGACGTCCGATTTCAATCAATTATATTGATAAGGATGCCAATGAGTTATGGCTGCTGATTCAACAGGTTGGCGAAGGAACCGGGCGGATGGCTGCCGGTCGGGTAGGGGATGTGATGAATTTGCTGCTTCCGTTGGGAAACAGCTTTACAATACCCAATGGATCAGGCAGTTCGCGGCTGTTGCTGATTGGTGGCGGGGTAGGGACGGCGCCACTGCTTTTTCTCGGAGATGAACTGAAAAAAGCCGGTTTTGAACCGGTGTTCTTATTGGGCGCAAAACGGAAGGATGACTTGGTACAACTCGATGATTTTCAACAGATAGGAATAACGTATATTACTACTGAAGACGGTTCGTCGGGTGAAAAAGGATATGTAACAGACCATTCAGTGTTAAAACGTGAATCATTTGACCGGATATATACCTGCGGCCCCAAACCGATGATGGTGGCTGTAGCGCGTTATGCTGCCGCGAGAGGTATCCCTTGCGAGGCGTCTTTGGAGAATACAATGGCTTGCGGTATAGGCGCTTGCCTCTGTTGCGTGGAAAAAACGACGGGAGGACATAAATGCGTTTGCACCGAAGGCCCCGTTTTTAATATAAATGAATTGACATGGCTAAGCTGACGACAACGATCGGAGGAATGACATTGAAGAACCCCGTGATGACGGCATCGGGCACTTTCGGATATGGCATTGAATTTACTGATTTTATGGATATTGAATGTCTCGGCGGCATTGTGGTCAAAGGCACGACGATGGAGCCGCGGGAAGGAAATCCCTATCCTCGAATGGCCGAAACGGCAGCCGGAATGTTGAACGCCGTCGGCTTGCAAAACAAGGGAGCCGATTATTTTGCCGATGAAATATATCCTGCCATCAAGGACTTTCACACGAATATGATTGTCAATGTAAGCGGCTCATCTATAGATACATATATTGAATGTGCCGAAAAAATGGCCGAGTTGGAGCGGATTCCCGGCATCGAATTGAATATCTCCTGTCCGAATGTGAAGGAAGGCGGGATGACTTTCGGCGTCACCTGTGCAGGGGCTGCCGAAGTGACGCGTGCTGTCCGGAAAGTTTATCCCAAGACGCTGATTGTCAAACTTTCGCCTAATGTGACGGATATAGCTGAGATTGCGCGGGCTGTCGAGGCGGAAGGCGCTGATGCCGTGTCTCTTATCAATACGTTGCTGGGCATGGCGATTGATGCGGAAAAGCAAACGCCCGTCCTTTCTACCATAACAGGCGGATTATCAGGGCCGTGTATCAAACCGATTGCTCTAAGAATGGTTTGGCAGACGTTCAATGCCGTAAAGATTCCCGTCATTGGCATGGGCGGCATTGCAGGATGGAAAGATGCCGTCGAGTTTATGCTGGCAGGCGCTTCGGCAATACAGGTCGGCACGTATAATTTTATTGACCCTGCCGTTTCCGTCAAAATCATCCAAGGCTTGGACGAGTATTGCGACCGGCATGGGATTCGGGAGGTTGGTGAACTGGTGGGGGGGCTCAAAGTGTAGCCACGAATTATACGAATTTTAAACGAATTAGTGCGAAAAAAAATGATATATATGTTTAATGTTTAGGATTTAATGTTCAAAGTTCAAGGTTCAAAGTTCAATGTTTAATGTTCAAAGTTCAAGTCAATCCGTCATTCCGCATCAAGTGCGGAATCTAGTGTTTTTATTTCAGAGCGTTGCGGGACACTACTCACAACAGGGGGCAAGTCCGCAATGACGAAACAAAAGTTGACGAAATGACGAAACAAGAGTTGACGCATTGGCAAAACAAGAGCTAACACAATGACAAAACAAGTGTTCTTCAATTATGTATAAATCATTCGTGAAATAATAAATTCGTGTTCATTCGTGTCATTCGTGGCGAAAAAAAAAATATTTCGTGGCTTAAAAACAAGAAACAATGTTTAAAATCTCTAACTATCATCATATTACCTGCTTAGTGGCAGCCTGTAGCCTGGCGTTATTTTCTATCGCCGCCGCATCAGCCCAGTCTATCCAAATCCCTGACCCTCATTTCAAAGCCTATTTAGTGGCCAATTTTGACACAAACGCCGACGGCGAAATATCCCCGTCGGAAGCCGCTCAGATAAAGGTGATTGAATGTACGGATCAGCCATTGACATCGCTTGAAGGCATTGAATATTTTACGGCATTGGAAGAACTCGACTGTTCGTATGCCAATTTTTTTGCGAAGGGCGGACTGACCTCGATAGACCTCAGCCGGAATACAGCGCTAACCAAACTGCATTGCAATAATAATCAATTGGATACACTGGATTTAAGCCACAATAAGGCCTTGAGGGAATTGCATGTCAGGAATAATTACCTGACCACTCTCGATCTGCATGATCTAACGCAACTGGAAGAAGTATTGAGTGATAATAACCATATTAAAACTCTGATTATCAGCCAATGCAATGCTTTGGTGATGCTGAATGTCAGTATGAACCTGTTGGAAGAAGCGGACGTAAGCGGCGCCCCGGCTTTGCGCTGGCTGAACTGTTCGGCGAACAGGATAGACACGCTCGACCTGGCTGGCAACAGCGCATTGGAAGGTTTATTTTGCAGCGATAACCTGCTGACATCGTTGAATATATCCCAAAACAGCGCTTTGAGAGAGTTGTATTGCGGACGTAACCGCTTAGATACGCTGGATTTAAGCCGAAACGAAGCGCTTGTTGACCTGGACTGCGGAAGCAACAGGCTGACTGCGCTGGACGTAAGCATGAACCCTGCGCTGACCAATATAGAATGTAGTATCAATCAGCTCACTACACTGGATGTAACGCAAAATGCGGCGCTTCAAAAGCTCTATTGCAATGCCATGCCTTCACTCACCTCCATTTACGTCAGCAAAATGGAAGTTTATCCGATCTTCAACTATATGAGTACGACGCTGATAATCTTCACTGTAGACGCATTGACAGGAGATATGACCATTTTGCCCCCGCCCGAAGAAGTGAAACCGCCGGCAGGAAGAGAAATCGTCCGCACCGAAGAAACGGCCCCTGCAAAAACAAAAACGTCATCCGCCAAACCGTCATCCACAAGACCGCTCACAGCCAGGGAGATATACTATAACGAAGCGCGCAGAATGGATGAATATCTCAAGGCGGAAGAGGCCAAAAGAGCAGAAGAAGCAGCTCGCAGAGAGGCCATTAAGATGTTTACGGGTTATATCGAAGTGCCTGATTCAGCCTTTCGGAATTATCTGATAGCATCGTTTGACAGGGATCAGGACGGCAGAATTTCGGGCATTGAGGCAAGATTGGTGAAGGTCATGGACTGCTCCAATCAGGCAATCTCCGATTTGCAGGGCATCGAATACTTCACTTCGCTCGAAAGTCTCAACTGCCGTAAAAATATGGTTAAACGGTTGGATTTGAGTTATTTTCCGCTGTTGCTTACATTGGACTGTTCGCAGAATAAATTAGACAGAATCAACCTGGTGCAAAATCCGGCCTTGAGCGAAATCAGGTGTTTCGAGAATAACCTGATTGTGATTGACGTCAGCCGTAATCAGCAGTTGAAAGTATTGGATGTCAGCAGTGTACGTCTGATACGGTTGGATATAAGCAAGAATCCGCAACTGAACGTGCTGATCTGTCATCACAATCATCTGGAAGCGCTCGATATCAGTCACAATCCCGATTTGGACAGCCTGGAGTGCAGCCGTAACAGGTTAAAGGCGTTGGACATAGCGAGAAATCTCCGTCTGAAATCACTGAATTTCACGGATAATCAGTTGAATATGATCGATGTATCGCGCAATTCGGTTTTAACGGAGCTGGTGGGCAACCAAAACCAACTTGCAACGATTGACGTCAGCCAAAATCTTCAGCTGGAAAAGTTGCATGTCGCTCAAAATCTGTTGACAACGATTGACGTCAGCAAAAATACCGGCTTGAAGGAATTGTATTGCGCCGGAAACAGCCTGTCAGCGTTGAACTTAACTGCCAATCCTGCCTTGGTCAGACTAAGCTGTGCCGACAATCAGCTAAAGCAGGTCGACGTCCGGCGGAATAGGAACCTGAAATACGTTGAAACGGCGCCCATGCCATCGCTGGAAACGATTTTTTGCCCGCGCGATACTATCTATTCACGGATTCTCTATCCGATAACGGCAAGAGTTGTAAATGATTAGTATAAAAATTCAAAAATTTTACGAAATGGATTATATTGAAAAATTATTGGAAGAAGCAACGAGTACGGAAATCACAACGTATACGGCAATCATCCGTTTGGTATTCAGCTTCTTGATGGGAGTAATCATCGGCATTGAGCGTCAATACAGACGTCAGGAAGCCGGACTGCGCACCTTCACGCTGATCTGTTTAGGCTCGACCGTTGCGATGCTGCTGTCTATTGGCATTCCGCAGATTTACTCCGGTTTCATGGGCGGCGATCCCGGCAGAATTGCCGCGCAAGTATTGACCGGCATCGGTTTTTTAGGTGCCGGCGCCATCATTCAAAGCCACGGCAGCATTCACGGGCTGACCACAGCCGCGAGTATATGGGTCGTGGCAGTCATCGGATTAGCTACTGGGGCAGGCATGTATATTCCGGCCATGGCCATGACATTTCTGACGGTAGTAGTATTGTTTTCACTCGAACGCCTTGAGCGTAGGATGTTTTTGGACGGTGTCAACAAGATTCTGACTATTGCGTGCAATACGTCCGAACCCGATATTAAACTCATCCGTCAAACGCTGATGGCTCAAAAGGTATATATCCTCACCACCTCTTACGAGAATAATTACCTGGAAAACAGCTCAGTAATGACCTACAAAGTAAATATCAAATCCATTTCATCCTATAAAGACCTCTTCGCAGCCATCCATAGCATTGAATATGTGACACTTATCAAAATAATGGCTTGATTAATTGCTTCCCGTCGTGACAGGTCTTCCTGCTTTCAACCAGGCTCTCAATCCCATGTTCAGTTCGTAAATGGTTTTAAACCCGGCCTTTTTGAATTGATACGCAGATAGTTTGCTCCGAACGCCCGACAGGCAGTAAATGAAAACAGGAATTGTCCTGTTCAAATTTTCTATTTCCTTGCGAAAATCGCTGCTTCTGAAATCTATGTTTTTTGCGCCCCGGATATGATATTTCTCAAATTCGCGAGGCGTGCAGACATCGATCAATTGTCTTTCTCTTGTTATAATCAATTGTTTTTCAAATTCATATACATCAAGACATTGATAATGTTTTGATACACGGGCAATAATAAACAGCAGCAGCAAAAGCAATGCAAAGAGCACACCCAGAGCGATTAACACCAAAATAACCGTCAAAATAATTGCTTTCATAAGCGAATTCTTTGAATTTGAGATGCGACGATTTTGCGAAAATAGAAATTCATTATAGACCAATATCCTCCATCAGCCGTTTTAAAATGGTGTCTGCATCGTAGTCTGCGGCACGAGCGATGGCAGCTTGCCGGAAGGTTTGATGCAGTTGTGGTTGGGTGAGATAGGAAACGGTCTTTTCACACATTTCTTCAAA
>JAITMM010000160.1 GCA_031277335.1 Tannerella sp.
CGCAACGGTTGTGTATTGGCACATTCTGCGAATTATACCCGGTGTTACATGTCCGATTGTTTTAACTTCGGCTAACATACTGTCGTCTATGATGTTAGACACCGAAACTTCCGGTAATATGTCCGAAAACAACGCGTTAATCGTGGCGAGCGACACCGTGCTTGTGTGGATGACTACGACTTTTTTCTTCATTTTCGGGTTGGTCTGTTTAAATTTCAATGCGCTGTATATTTTTGCCTGTTCCGCATTTGGGCGGGTACACCCGCGTAAAACAAGGTTGTCTTTGTTTTCAAGTTTCATCCGCGTGGTGACGACGGTTTGTGATGACATGATATTCCGGATTTTTTTCCAGCAATGATGAATACCTTCTTTTTTCAGCGCTTTGCGAATGCCATGTACCAACTGATAGGCAACAATTCCCAAAAATATATGCGCTTGTGTATTTTCGTCTTTTTGATGATGGATCGGACGGATGTCAAGATCGGTTTTCAGACAGCGAATGGTACGTTCGATCTCGCGTAAGATATTGTAGATCTCCCATATCAGTTCCTCTGTAAGCTGACGCCCGGAGCATCTGATAAAATAAACGCCTTCTTCTCCGCCCGATTTCGTCTGCTCATAAAGGATGTCAACTACTTTTTTGCGCTTATTTACTTTCAAGTCTATCTTATACAACTTGCTGACAGACGGGTATTTTTGTTTTAACCTGCCGATCCGCTGATTCACCGCTCCTTCTTCCTTTATGCCCCTTTTTTTGGAGAGAGACGCCTTGATATTTTCTAATCCTTCCACAAAGCGTTTGGTCAGTTTATTACTCATGGACAACTCTTTTTGCTGCTTCTGCCGGCTTTTGACATATAAGTACAGATCGCCGGAATCGCCATCTTTGCCATGCGATTTTACCATACTCAATTCTATGGGATGACCACCGTTGTCCGATACGACTTTAAGGCCATTTTCGGGAAGGGAATAATCCTGCAAATTGCTGCGGGATACACAGATATAATCAAAATTTTTGTCGCGCAAATTTTTCAGATTTTCTTCCGTTGCGATGCCGGCATCCATCACCACTACAGGCTTTGTGTCAAACAAATCCGTCTCTTGCGGAATAGCGCTCTCCAATTCTGAAATCACCGCCTGCATGGTCGACGGTTCGGATATGTTACCCCTGTATATTTTCGAACGGCGGACAAAACCCTGTCCATCAGTCATCAGCGCCAGCGAAACAAGTTTGGCGTCTGTGCGCTTTTCTTTGCTGCGTCCGTATTGGGCAAGCTCGGAGGCTTCTTTGCGCCCCTCAAAATAAAAATTGGTCAGATCGTACAGACAAAGACGCATCCGGTCGGGATATTTCGAAGCAAAATGTTGATACAGTAAATCTTCAACCTTATCCCTGTGTTGGTATAATTTCGAGGCTGCCGCATAAAGTTTACGATGGTCGGGCGTTTTGTGAAGCGACAAAATTTCACACAGCGAACTCTCGCTTTCAAGCCGGCGGCTTGTTTCCAGCTCCGACGAGGGATGAACCATCCGGGAGATGACTTCTATCGCTATATGTTTTTCTATCGCCTCAGTATTAATCTCTTGGGAGAGAAAACCGGACAGCCCGCAATCATCAAACATTTGTTTGGATAACCATTCACCGCCAAAGGTGCGACTGTCTTCACTGGATATTGAATTCACGTCTACCTTCTGAATGTCTGTTGCTTCCGCCGTTGCCTCGCGAACTGCAGGCGCTGAATTGATGTTGCAGTCCAACAGTTTTTCATTCAAAATTCTGCGATAGATAAACTCTGCTTCCTTTTCCATATGATCGGGCAGGAATGAAAAAAGCATACTTATTCCCCTGACTTTCTGCTCGATCCTGTCGCACAACAGTTTGAAATCTTCTTTCCTGATATTTTCCAATTTCCCTACATTCAATATGTTACGATGTCGAACCTTATCATCTATGCGGTACGATTCGCAGAGCCGGCAGGTAAAATAACTCTGACCGGTCTTTTTGTCGGTTTTGTCTATTTTTTTGATGAACATTGTTTAAAAAATTATATTTACCTTAAATCCGCAAGCCCCCAATTTGCCAATCAGTCATAAAATTTTACGGCAGGTTTAGATGTAAAAATTGAAATCACAGGATGCTTTTGTATGGAAATTGACAGGTTTCCCCTCTGTATTGTAGTGTTTTTCGATAAAAGTATCCGACAGAATATACCTGTTATCCAATCCGACACAGTAATTCCCGCCTCGCATTTGAGAGGCTACTATTGATTTGTTCGTCAGGCGACAAGCCTTTCGTATGGACGGTCAGTATAGAGACGGAGTTTCCACCCGCGATTTTGATAAACCCATCTTCCGGCGACACATATAAACCTGAATATAAATCGTTTCAGACGAGTTGCGGGGGAGATATTCTTAAACGCTTCGGCTATTTTGGGCAGGATATAGAGGTAAAAATTTTTAATCATCGCAGTGATGATCATGTAAACCGTGTTATAGGGCATATCCGAACATGGCAAATGCTTCCAGCCGAAGTCATTGTTCATCGTGTCAAAATTCTTTTCAGATGCGCCCCGCTGATTGTAGTACTCAATTACTTCTTTTTCAGATGATTCATGGTCATTGGTCAGGATGCTGCGATAAATGAAATTATCGCCGGTGAAAAGGTCTGCCTGCGGATTATCGGATTTTTCACGCATGACTGTCAAACGATAATTCCGGTCTTCAAAAAACTGCGTAAACTGTAATGAAGCCACCTGATACTCTTTAAAGTTAATTTCTACGGTTTCCCATGTTTCTATCTGTCGAATCCGCTCGGTGAGCGATGCACACCGGTTGGCGCGAATGTAAAACAGTTCGCTGTGAGCCGCCGCCACCTCAATGATTTCTTTGGAATATGATCCGGCGTCCATGCGCGAACGGCGGACTTTTAATCCGTTAGCCGACAATAAACGATACGCTCTCTGCAAGGTCTCTGCCTGCCCCGTCTTCACGCCGGCATTACCGTCGCGGTTTTCGATGTAAAACATCCTGTCTCCGATGGCGGCTGCGCCCGGAAAGTAGCCTGTGTTCTTCTTGTAAGTCCGTTTGGCGTCGTACTTTTCATGCTCGATGATTTGATTGTCGTAATCAAAATCGCAGGACTTTCCTTTTTCCAATTGTCCGGTCAAAAGCAATGACTTTATCATCAGCGAATTGAGTTTCTCATTGATGTTAAATTGATAAGTGTTGCCACTATCGGAAGTAAACGGTGTATTTTCTACCGACAGTTCTTTCAGACAGCGAAGAAGGGTGTCGGCTTTGCAAACTCTGTTACCGGGTATAGCCGATAAGGTGTCATAAAGATGTTCTTCCATGTCTTCGGCGCAATCTCCGCCACATAGAAACAGGTCAAACCATGTCCCCAAAAGAGTACCGTAAGTATAGCCGAAGGTCGAATTGCGTGTACCTAATTCTTTATCAATAAGTTTACGCATTCCGCTACGCTCAAAAATATCGTGAACAAAAGAAATTCCGCCAAAAGGTGTGATACTTTGAGATATTTTTTCTACTTTTACCATCTGAAAAATTCTTGATAGTTAATTACATCGCAAAATTATATGAATTTTTCTAAAAAGCAAAGCGAAAGTTAGTTGAATGATTAACAACGATTTGCTTGTTTTTTAAGTATAAAGGCTTGCGGATTTAAGGTCTTTTATTAATTGGTTATTGGTTTTTTAAATCTATTTGAATACGCAATTTTGAGTTGCATCGTTTTAATGTCTTGCGAGGAACTTTTTATTCACGTTTCAACAACATATTATTATACGGAAACAGAAGGATAAAGTTACCTTTTTGTTGAAAAAATATTTTTAATCCGCTCCGGTGGCAAACGCCTCGCAACACCGTTACAACGAGGCGCTGATTAACTGGGAACAGTTGAAACAATGCGGCTTATCGCGCGATTACCTCGAACGAAGGGGATTGCTGGACGGTATGCTCAAAGGGTACAAAACCAACGAGTTAGTGCCTGTCCGATTAAATTTCGGTTCGGCAGCGCTGGTTACCGATGCGCGGCTGTCCTTCCGGCAAACGCCCGACGGTGTTGCGCTGATGATGCACGGTATGCGCAAGGAACCGGCGTTGAACAATCCGTTTCACGGGTATATCTTTTCAGACGAGGACAAGAAAAATCTGAAAGAAACCGGAAACATGGGTCGTGTCGCAATGGTTGCCCCGCAAGGTTCTGATGAAAAAATCCCCTACATCATCAGTATCGACAGGCTGACCAACGAACTGGTCGGCTGTTCTGCGGAAAAGGCGTATATATCCGACGTATATAGCGGCGTTAAACTTTCGGACTACGAAAAGGAACAGTTGCGCGAAGGCAAG
>JAITMM010000218.1 GCA_031277335.1 Tannerella sp.
AAACTGCAAGAAACGCCAACTCCGGCTCCTTTTCACCCGGCCACAGAAGGGGTTGCGGACGAGCCGCTGATTTTTGAACCGACATCCATTGCATCAGTTGATTATACGCGAATGTTAACGACAGACGACACCCCGGCCCCTGCAGCGTCAACCCCTCAATTTCAGCATCAGGAATTGATCGACTCGTTTATCCTCCGGGATCAATCGCGTTCGGCGATGCGAAACAGGCCTGAACCTGTCAAAACAGGCTCGAATTCCGAAGAATCCGCACAGGAATCCGACTTGGACGATCAAACCTTGGATAATACGTATTTTACTGAAACTCTGGCTAATATATACATTAAACAGAAAAGATATGAAAAGGCATTGGAAATTATTAAAAGTTTAAATTTGAAATATCCGGAAAAAAGTATTTACTTTGCAGACCAAATTCGTTATCTCGAAAAATTGATTATTCATACTAAAAAATAGAAAGTAATGTATATTTTTATTTCTTTGTTGATTTTGATTGCATCCATATTGCTGATTTTGATAGTGTTGGTGCAAAATTCCAAAGGTGGTGGACTTGCTTCGGGCTTTTCCTCTTCCAATCAGATTATGGGCGTTCGCAAGACGACTGACTTTTTAGAAAAGGCTACGTGGGGTTTGGCAGGTACTGTATTGATACTCTGTATCGTTGTTACAAAATTCATCCCGCGTCAAGACACTAATGCTCAACAGTCTGAAATGCAACAACAAATCAATGATGCCGTAATGGTCGATCCAAACATGATTGCCCCTGACTTTGGCGCAGCCCAACAGGAAACTACTCCGCAAGAATAGCAAAACAGGATCGAGAAAGTATCTTGCCTCGAACTGTTAGCTCAGTTGGTTCAGAGCACTGCCTTGACAGGGCAGGGGTCGCCGGTTCAAGTCCGGCACAGTTCACGATTAGAGATTTATAGCCTTTGGTTTCACGCTTTTATGCCCCATATTAGGATAAATCTATGCGTACTTCAGCAGCACTTCAATATTTATATTTGCAAAAGCCGGTAAGTTCTATCATAATTATCTGCCTGATAGCTGTTTTGCCGTGGATTGCCTTAGGTGATTTTTCAACTAAGGGCGAACCGCGTGAGGCCGCCGTAGCCGTATCTATGCTTGAATCAGGAGATTGGATTCTTCCTAAAGTCTATGCTAATGAATTTGCCTATAAACCTCCCATGATGCACTGGTTAATCACCGTTTTTTCGCTGCCCAAAGGTGAGGTGACAGAATTTACTTCACGACTTCCTTCTGCACTGGCTTATACGTTGATGCTCGTCTATGTATTGATTTTTTTCAGTCGTAAAACGCGATTTCAGGAAGCCTTCATAGCTACTCTGCTATTGTTGACGTGTGTCGAAATTCATCGTGCCGGCATGACTGCGCGAGTAGATATGTTATTGACTGCTTTTATTGTAATTGGACTGATACGATTATTCAATTGGGAGGATAAAATGGAGTTGAAAGGATTGCCGGTGACTATTCCGTTGATTCTCAGTGCTGCTGCTCTTACGAAAGGGCCTGTCGGCATTGTGCTTCCATTGTTCGTATTTGGGGTTTATCTGTTGACACTCAAGAAGTATAGTTTACTGAAAATTATTAAATCAATTGTGTATATCGGTGTTGCTTCAAGTTTTATTCCCTCAATTTGGTATATTGAGGCTTTGAATCAGGGAGGAAATGATTTTTTCAATGTGATAGTTGCCGAAAATTTCGGTCGATTCTTTCATCTGAACGAAAGTAATATACAATATGATTTAGGACATGAAAACGGTGCATGGTATAATTTATTGACATTGGTGGCCGGCTTCATTCCCTGGACTTTGTTGCTGTTTTTTTCGCTCTTTTTTTCGCTCTTTGGACTGAAAATCACTAAGCCTGATTCTCCCTTTAGGCAATGGATTAATCAAGTTTGGAATCGCTTGTTATCTATGGATAAAATCAAATTATTCAGCTTGGTAGCTTCTGTATGTATATTGTTTTTTTATTCGATTCCGAGCAGTAAGCGCAGCGTTTATCTGATGCCTGCTTATCCGTTCATTGCTTTATTTATGGCGCAGTATTTCATTTATTTAGCTGAATATCGCAACCGCATCTTCCGCATCTTTGCCGGTACACTTTTTGCCGTTGTATCAGTAGTTCTTATTGTAATCTTCATTAGACTTACAGGATTCGTTGATTTTAACTATTTGACATCAAGATATTTATCCGGTCAATCTGCTCGTGACATGGTTGAAACGATTTACAATGCTTTATCACCCGGTATTATTCAGATACTTGTCTATATATTTTTATGTATAGCTGCATGTACTCTTTTTTATCAGTTAAGAAAGAAAATCAATATTAAAATATTGTATGCCACAATTTTACTGACTTTCTCCATAAATCTTTTTATCGATGGAGTGATAATGCACGAAATTCGTGACACAACTTCAGCACGCCATTTTGCAAATGAAATAATGAAAGATTATCCCTTGAGTAAAACTAATGTGTTCGTAATGAATGATCTGAAAAATTATATCAATATGTACGGCTTAAATTTTTACATGGGTAACAGTTTCCGGAATTTTGAGATCGAAAAACCATCGTCAGGATATTTTCTTTGTATTGCTAAAGATTTTCAAAAAATCATGCAACATTTTGACAGTGAATACACTTTTGTGCTTCTTCGTACTTCAGACAAAATCATGGGAGATACCAGAAGTAAAGTGGTTTTAAGCAGATTTGAGCTAAATCATTGATGTTTATAAACATTCTTTGGAATAAACTCGACAGGATCATCCTTGAACAACAATTCAACAACTTCCGAAGGCGTATCAGCAACGTGCCATAATCGTGCATGTTGCTGATGGACAAAATGTTCGTCTACAGCATGGCGAAACATAGACAGCAAATCATCAAAGTATTTTTCAGTATTCAGGATTATAATCGGTTTAATGTAAAGTCCTAATTGTTTCCATGTAATTATTTCGAGTAATTCCTCCAAAGTCCCGTATCCACCCGGCAAAGCAATGGCTGCATCCGAAGCTGAAGCCATTATTTGTTTGCGTTCGTGCATGGTTTCCACTTCAATCGTTTCGTTTAATGCCTCATATCCCCACCCATTTTCTACCATAAAACGTGGAATGACGCCTGTAACAATCCCGCCTGCACTCATTACGGCATCGGAAAGAGTACGCATCAAACCCATCGAACCGGCTCCGTTAAACACTTTCAAGCGACGTTCTCCCAGTAGTTTGCCTAACTCTGAAGCTGCATCAGAATATATAGAATTTATCTTTGTGCTCGAAGCACAATAAACGCTTACAGTATGAATCATAATCATGTAAATAGTTAAATATTAGAGACTTCCTTATAACAGGAAATACAATAAGAAGTTAGTTTTGCTTAATTCATCAATTCTTTTTTAACAATATTTTGCCAAAGATAACTTTTAAAACGAATAAAATGCGTATATTTGTCAACAAAATTTCAAGAAAAGACGCAAATGATATGAAACAATTTTTCAAAATAATGTTTGCCTCCATGTTTGGCGTACTGTTAGCAATGTTGTTATTGACGTTTATTGGAAGCTCATTTTTGGTGGCCATGCTGTTGAGCCTTGGTTCCGAGTCGAATATGCCATATACGCCTAAATATGATGAGAGCGTTTTTACATTAAATCTAAATGGCCTTGTGTATGAGGAAGTTGATAACAATCCATTGACAATGTTAATGAGTGAAAATACAGCATTATCAATGAAAGACATCTTGTCATCTATTAAGAGTGCTAAAGAACATAATACGATTAAAGGAATCTATTTAGATATGGGATTGTTTTTAACGGGAACTGCCAATATAGATGCAATACGGAGAGAACTGCTTGATTTTAAGGAAAGTGGTAAGTTTGTCGTGGCCTATG
The DNA here is from genome assembly GCA_031277335.1 of Tannerella sp. GTDB lineage: Bacteria > Bacteroidota > Bacteroidia > Bacteroidales > Tannerellaceae > Tannerella. Next base: position 3,926 of record JAITMM010000218.1, read on the forward strand.
CTGATAATTATACGCAGGCAGGATATTATTTGGCATCTGTTGCTGACGAGGTTTATTTGAATCCGTTAGGAACGTTGTCACTGACCGGTTTTTCATCGGAAACAATGTTTTATAAAGGTCTTTTTCAGAAGGTTGGAGTTGAAATGATGGTCTTTAAGGTAGGAAAATATAAAGGAGCAGTTGAACCTTTCATAGGAGACCATTTAAGCGAAGAGAACAGGGAACAGATAACATCTTATCAACAAGGCATTTGGGATAATGTAACAAATGGCATTGCTACAAGTAGAGGTATTACTTCCTTGGAAATCAATCGTTTTGCTGATGAAGGACTTTTTATGTCCGACCCAACAAAAGCCATAGAAAGCGGCTTGATAGATGGATTGAAATACAGGACAGAAGTGGAAAAAGTAGTAATGGAAAAAGCAAAGCAGAAAAGTGTGACAATGAAATCATTAGATATTTCAAAGATGAAGCGGGCTAAAAAGCAGGAACGCGTATATCGTAACAAAATAGCCGTACTTTATGCTGAAGGAACTATCACGCCTTCAGCTTTGTCATACGCTTCTGAATCAATCACGGAGAAACTGACAGATGAACTAATCAAGTTGCAAGATGATGAAAATGTAAAAGCAGTTGTCCTACGCGTCAATTCTCCGGGAGGCAGCGCTTTTGTCTCTGAACAGATTTGGAAACAAGTAGTTGAACTAAAAAAAATAAAACCGGTCGTAGTCTCAATGGGCAATGTAGCTGCCTCGGGAGGTTATTATATATCATGTGGAGCGAGTAAGATTGTTGCCGAACCAACAACATTGACGGGGTCGATTGGGATTTTTGGTATATTCCCAAATGCCTCAGGGTTATTTGAAAAAATTGCGCTCACAACCGACGTAGTTAAAACGAATAATTTTGCAGACTTAGGCGATCTTTCGCGACCTATGACGCAGGAAGAACAAGCGTTGATACAAAGCTCAATAGAACGAGGATATGAGATATTTTTAAGCAGATGTGCCGAAGGCCGCAAGATGAGTGTGGAAGCCGTAGACTCAATTGCACAAGGACACGTTTGGACAGGCTCGCAAGCATATCAATTAGGACTTGTAGACGAATTGGGAGGAATAGACAAAGCAATTGAGCTTGCTGTTGACCTCTCAGGCATCATAAACTATACAATTATAGATGTATCTACTTCTACAGATATGTTTAAATCATTCTTGGAGAAACGGATAGAAGAATCTAAAGAATCGATGCTGAAAGATTTGATAGGAGATGAATATGAATATTTCAGAACGTTGCGGCAAGTCAAATCCACTTATGGTATTCAGGCAAGAATACCCTATGATTTCAATCCTTTATAAGACATCATAAAATGGATGATGCTCATTACAGGTTTTATCCTGTTCTTCAGCCATTTGCGTTTTTATATCAAGCGGCGGTCGCTTTGCGCAATTTTTGTTTTAACCGTGGCCTGCTGCCCTCTGTAAGCTATTCAATCCCTGTGATATGCGTTGGGAATTTAGCCGTTGGAGGGACAGGGAAGACACCGCTGGTGGAATATCTGATCCGGCTGTTGAGCGGCCGGTTTCGTGTCGCTGTCCTAAGCAGAGGATATAAAAGAAAATCAACCGGTTACGTGTTGGCGGATGAAAACAGCACAGCAAGGGAGATAGGAGACGAGGCCTGTCAGATCAAGGTTAAGTTTCCGCAGGTTACTGTTGCCGTGGATAAGCATCGGCGTCGCGGGATGCGAAACTTGCTGGCACTTCCGGAAAACGTTCGCCCACAAGTGATTATCCTGGATGACGCCTTTCAGCATCGATACGTCAAACCTTCGCTTTCGATCATCGTAACGGCTTGCAACCGTTTGTTTTTTAAGGATAAGTTGCTGCCTGTTGGGCATTTGCGCGAACCTGCAACCTCCGTTGCCAGAGCAGAACTTTTATTGATTAGCAAGTGTCCGGAAAATATAAACGAACCGGAAATATTGCAACAGCTGCCGGAGAAATTTCGGGAAGACAATGTCTTTTTCTCGAAGATTGAATATCAACCGCCTGTAAGCGTCTTTCCCCAATACCATCCTCATCAATTTCTCCAATTAGATGGGATGAAGGATAAAGTTAATATATTATTATTCACAGGTATAGCCAATCCGGCACCCTTGATTGTCGAAATCGGAAAATATACTGCAAACCTCCGTTCATTGAGTTTTGGCGACCATCATGCGTTTACGAAACGTGATATTGAAAAGATTCAAAGGATGTTATCGCAGATGCCTGGTGATAGCCCGTTGATAATCTGCACAGAAAAAGACGCCGCGCGTCTGCGCCACCTTGAATTTATTCCGGACGATTGGAAATCAAGACTTTATTATATTCCCATGAAAATGCGGTTATTATTTGGCAAGGAAAACTTGTTTGAGAAAAAAATTATACAACATATTTCATTGCTTGAAAACTAATTATTCATTGTTCATTATTCATTGTTCATTGTTAAGATTATGCGTACAGAAATATCAACATTGGGAGAATTCGGATTGATTCGCCGGCTGACGGGACAGTTTGCGATGAGGAACGAATCCAGTAAAAAAGGGGTAGGGGATGATGCCGCTGTTCTCGATTATTCAGATAAACAGGTACTTGTCACCACCGACTTATTATTGGAAGGCATTCATTTTGATTTAACTTACGTGCCTCTCAAGCATTTAGGCTACAAGGCCGCCATCGTCAACTTTTCAGATATCTATGCCATGAACGGCCAACCCAAGCAAATCACCGTTTCCATTGGCGTGTCCAAGCGATTCAGTATCGAAGACTTGGAGGAATTGTATGCAGGCATTGCATTGGCTTGCGAGATTTATGGCGTCGATGTAGTAGGAGGTGATACTTCTTCGTCACGTACCGGGTTGACAATCAGCGTGACTTGTATCGGAGAAGCTGATCCTGACAAAATTACCTGCCGGAGCGGCGCCCGCGAAACCGACTTGATTTGCGTGTCCGGCGACTTGGGAGCCGCCTATATGGGGCTGCAACTCCTCGAACGCGAAAAAAACGTTTTTAAAGGCGAAACGAATTTCAACCCCGACTTCGCCGGAAAAGAATACCTCTTGGAACGTCAACTGAAACCGGAAGCCCGAAAAGACATCGTCGAAATGCTGGACAAGGCCGGCATCATCCCGACGGCCATGATTGACGTTTCCGACGGCCTCTCGTCCGATATCATGCATATAACCCAACAGAGCCGTACGGGGTGCCGGATTTACGAAGAACGTATCCCCGTTGACTACCAGACTGCTGTGATGGCCGAGCAGTTCAATATGAATGTCGCCACGGTAGCCTTGAACGGCGGCGAAGACTACGAACTCCTGTTTACCGTCCCGTTGGAATTGAATGAGCAGATTGAAAATCTAAAAGGCATCAAAACAATCGGTTATATCACCAAAACCGAATTAGGCAACACCCTTGTCGGACGCGACGGCGGCGAAATCTCGTTGAAAGCGCAAGGCTGGCACGCTTTTTCGGAATAAAAATCTTCGTAAAAATTTGCCGGTTCAAAAAAATAACTTACCTTTGTGCCCGCTTAACAATGGTGCCATAGCTCAGTTGGTAGAGCAAAGGACTGAAAATCCTTGTGTCCCCGGTTCGATTCCTGGTGGCACCACTTGACAGTAAAGCAGTTACTTCACGGTAGCTGCTTTTTTTTTTTGAGGTATTAGGGCGAGTGTAGCGGTGTGTGAAGAAACAAAGTTATAATTGTAATATCCATTATCAAATACAATTTTTTTTATTTGAGCAAGCAATTATTCAAAAGAAATTTTCAATCAAGTATTTTTACGGAAAAAAATAACTATATTTGCACAGATAATTAACACCGGATAATTGAAAATAAAACATGAATAAATCCCAATTCAAATCTATATTGGACGAGTCATTCAATGATCCGACTACGATACAAGGCATATATAATTGGTGCGATAGATGGTGTGAGAGATGTAATAGAACGGCACAATGTACTGTATATAAAGCGTCTGCACATCTGCCTGAAGACAAACCGGAAGATTTTTTTAAGTTGCTTTCAGAAATTTTAGAAGCCACAATGGAAATGCTCATTGAATATGCCGAAACAAACGGATTAGATTATGAATCGTTGAAAGATACTGATTTTCAGGATGAATACGAAAGAAACCAAAATCTTGTACGTAACGACGCGGGCGTAATCATCGCTAAACAATATGGGAAACAGGTCAAGCAGTGGTTCGAATCATTGCAAACTAAAGATGCTACCGGAATGAAAATCAGACTAAAAGACCCTATTATGAAAGACTGTCTGGAAGTTATCCAATGGTATCAATATTTTCTTGAAATCAAAATGGCACGAGCGCTTATGTCGCAAAAAGATGAACATGAATTGGAATTTGAGCCGTACTATTCGCTTGGAACGGCAAAGTTACTATTGGTTTCCATCGAACGAAATATCGGAGCTTGGGGATATATCTATCAGAAATTCAGGGAAGACGAAGATATTATTCTTGATATGCTTGTTAATTTACAGAGGTTATATAAACTCATTGAGCAACTTTTTCCATCTGCACGTGCATTTATCCGACCGGGACTGGATGAAACTGACCAGGATATAAACTGATATTCAGGACATAACATTTTTTTGAAACTTAGCCCTGTTGCAGGAAAATTACAGACAAAAAAACAGAGGTTTACGAAATTTTGTAAACCTCTGATACACAAGTAGCGAGAGGGGGGTATGATCCCCCGACCTCATGATTATGAATCATGCGCTCTAACCAGCTGAGCTATCTCGCCGTTGCCGTAAAAAGCGGGGCAAAAGTAATGCTTATTTTTGGATTGCACAAATTGTGACGGGATTAATTTTTCTGATACCTGAGCCAGTCTAAAATAAGGGAGATTTCGGTGGGGTGGATGCCGGCAACTGTCAGTTCGGGGATATCCCGGGTGAACAGGTCGGCGAATTTATCGAAATCGCCTGATTCGCAGAGGATTGCTTCTGCGTAATATTCCAGTGCCTTTTTGATATCACGCAGAGCGTATGCTGTATGTCCTGCATTTAGGTAATCGTGCGTATAAGGTTGGTTTTCAATTATTTTTGCGTAATAATTCTGCGCTTGACCGTATTTTCCCGTCAGGAAGGAACACCAAGCTATGGCGCGCCATGCTTTTTGGTTGTTGGGAGACAGGTAATCAGCTTTAAAGTAGTATTTTAGCGCTTCGTCATGCTGTTTCAGTTCCAGGTAGCAATGTCCGATATTGATGAGGATTGAAGTGTTGTCGGGGCTTAACTTATCTAAATGCAGGTAGTATTCCAATGATTTCGCCGACTGCTTCAAGGTTCTGTAACATCCTGCAATCTTGCGAATTACCCATTTACTGTCGGGGTTGATCATTTCAGAGCGCAGGTAATCTTCGAGAGCGCCGTTTATGTCGCCCGTCATCTGTTTGCAATATCCTCTTTTTTGAAGTAATACGCAGTCTGTCATGTCTTTAGTTATTAATTCGTTGTAGACTGTAAGCGCAGCTTCATAATATCCCTTCCTCAGATACAACTCTGCGATGTGAAACAATGTCTCGGTGTCTGAAAACCATGGTTTCAGTATGGGAAGAAGATGAAATTCAAGAGATTGATTGAATATATCATCAAATTCCGGATGACGCGGGTGCAGTTTATAAAAGCGGTAAAGGTCCTGAATATAACTGCCTGTAATTATTTCGGCACGGCTTTTTTTACTTTTCAGTTCGGCGCCCTGTTGCTCTTTCATTTCGCCTAATTGACCGGACAACTGGTTCAACATGGCATTACGTTGAGATTCCGGCAATTGAAATAGACTGAAATACATCGAATACATGTCGGAATTACACATCGACGATGCTTGCATGACCATTTCGAGCGTAGCTGCATCAATACCGTGCTTATCAGACAGTTCCGTATGATTGGACGAGAAAGGCAGAAACCAGTTGCTGAGTTTCCTGAAAAAATGAAAATTTTTCAGGTGTATAAAAGTGGAATGCATGATATCAACGCCTTCTTCATGCAGTTCGCTGTATTCTTCGATTTTTCTGGCTAAACTGCTGTTTGACAGGAAGTCTTTCCATTCAGGATTCATTTCGTCATCCATCAGTTCGGACAGGTCGGCGATAAAAAAGCCTTTTTTCTGCGAAGTCAACTTAAGCATCTCCGGCAGAATTTCTTCCTGAAGCTTGTGAGACACCTTTTCCGTTTCTCTTGAGAGTATGAAACGCATCATAATGGTTGTCATTATTCTTTGAAAATCAGGTGATTCTCCAAGTGTTTCCAGTCGTTGCCTTATTCCCGGATAGTATGATGTACGCCTGCGGTAGACATATAAAACAAGACAAATGGCAATGAGCGCGCGGATGCTGACTTCGCTATCATCTATCCGGGCAGCATCAAAAAGCAAAAAGATTTTTTCGCGATCAAACGAGACCTGCAATCCAAGCAGCAGTGCCGATACAATCTGACACTTTGAAGAAAGGGGGAAGTAATTGCTGCTGAGTGCTATACGAATGTCACTGACATCATTGTCCGACAGAATGGCAGTTGACCATATTTGATCGAACATCAAGTCGACGGATTCTTCATATCGAGAAGAGTCTTCGACGTCAGCCGCCATCTGAATTTGTTGAATACATGTGTGTAAATCAGTCGGTTGGACTGATAAATTCCTACGGGTGGCATAATACTGCAAAGAAGAGAAGGAGTGCAGGCTATCGTGTTTTATGCTGTCTGTCAATTCATAAGCACCTGCGCAAATATTTGCATAAATTTGTTCCTGCATCGGGTCGTTCATCCCTTCCACATAATAACGAAGCATCAGCTGATATGTTTCCTGCAGTTCATCCAGTTTGCCTTGATAATGATATGATTTTGTACCGGAAATGAACATTTGAAGCATTTCAAAAGCATTTTTCATCTCTCCCTGATCCAGAGAAGAAATGATACGTGCATAGCTATTATGTATTTCTTTTTCAGTCATTTTTTATAATGTCACAAATATCATGCCAAACAAGTTCGTCATGTCCTGCCAACAGCTTAAATACGGACAAAATTAATCATTTTTCAAATCAAATTTGGGCAATTTCGATAAATAAACTTTATCTTTGCAATCATATTTGATTAATTTAACAGATGAATCATATTCGCAATTTTTGTATTATTGCACATATTGATCACGGTAAGAGCACGTTAGCAGATCGTTTACTGGAGTATACAAAGACGATTGACAAGAAAGACCTGCAGGAACAGGTTCTGGACAATATGGATTTGGAACGTGAACGCGGGATCACGATCAAAAGTCATGCCATTCAAATGAAGTATTTGTTTCAGGGTGAGGAGTATGTGTTGAATCTGATAGACACACCGGGGCATGTGGATTTTTCATACGAAGTATCGCGCTCCATTGCTGCCTGCGAAGGCGCCCTGCTCATTGTAGATGCGGCTCAAGGCATTCAGGCTCAGACCATTTCCAACCTATATATGGCTATTGACAATGATTTGGAAATCATACCTGTCATAAACAAGATAGACCTTCCCAGCGCAAAGCCTGATGAGGTTGAGGATCAGATTGTTGAATTGCTTGGTTGCAGCCGCTCCGACATTTTGCGTGCCAGCGGAAAGACGGGTGAAGGCGTTTACAACATATTGGATATGATTGTCACAACCGTTCCCCCGCCAAAAGGCGACCCCGATGCTCCATTGCAATGTCTGATTTTTGATTCGGTATTTAACTCATATAGAGGGATTATAGCCTATTTTAAAGTCGTCAACGGAGTGATTCGCAAGGGCGATCATGTGAAATTTATTGCTACCGGCAAGGAATACGACGCCGATGAGATAGGAGTTCTCAAGCTGACCATGCAACCGAAGGAGGAGATCAGCGCCGGGGATGTGGGATATATTATTTCGGGTATCAAAACGTCTAAGGAAGTGAAAGTTGGCGATACGATCACGCACGTAGCCCGTCCCGCAAAGGAAGCCATTACAGGCTTTGAAGAAGTAAAGCCCATGGTTTTTGCCGGTGTTTATCCTATTGAAGCAGAGCATTTTGAGAATTTAAGAAGTTCGTTGGAGAAACTGCAATTGAACGATGCCTCGCTTTCATTCCAGCCCGAAAGTTCGATGGCGCTGGGTTTTGGCTTTCGTTGCGGCTTTCTGGGATTATTACACATGGAAATTATACAGGAACGCTTAGACAGAGAATTTAATATGGATGTTATAACGACCGTACCTAACGTTTCTTATAAAGTATATGATAAGAAAGGAAACTGCATGGATATTCATAATCCGAGCAGTTTGCCCGATCCGACCTTGATTGATCGGATCGAAGAGCCTTATATCCGTGCATCTGTGATCACGAGCACTGCTTATATAGGGCCGATTATGACGTTATGTCTCGGTAAACGAGGGATTTTGGTGAAACAGGAATATATTTCCGGCGATAGGGTAGAGGTCTATTATGATTTGCCGTTGGGAGAGATTGTAATTGATTTTTACGATAAGTTGAAAAGTATATCAAAAGGTTATGCCTCATTTGATTACCATCTTCACGAGTTTCGGGATGCTCGATTGATCAAATTGGATATTTTATTGAATGGAGAGCCTGTGGATGCGCTTTCTACGTTGACGCATATTGACAACAGCGTAGCTTTCGGACGCCGCATGTGTGAAAAATTGAAGGAACTGATTCCACGTCAGCAGTTTGACATAGCAATCCAAGCCGCCATCGGTTCTAAGATTATTGCCCGCGAGACAGTAAAAGCTGTACGTAAAGACGTGACAGCCAAGTGCTACGGAGGAGACGTCTCGCGTAAACGAAAGTTGTTGGAAAAGCAGAAGGAAGGCAAGAAACGGATGAAACAAATTGGCACGGTCGAGGTGCCGCAGAAAGCTTTTTTAGCAGTGTTAAAACTTGATTAAACGTTTATTAAATCTTTGAAAAGAATGTATATAAATGATTTTTAAAATATATTTCGTATGAAAATACCTCATTTTTTTAAGAAGACGGTTTTATGGAAAAAGACCGTTTTCATGTTAGGATTTTTTTTGTTCCTGATCTGCTCGTGCAATGACGAAACAGACAGATTGAAAAAGGAAATTGATGATTTACAGAGCATTATTTCGTTGCAGAATGCATACGCCTCAAACAGGAAGATTGTCTCTGTATCGAGTGCCACAACAGACAATACAGACTACTGGAATATCACTTTTGAAGATAACACCACGTTGCAGATCGCAAAAAGTGTCGTATTGTCAATTGAATTAGACGAAACCACTCAGGAATACTTCGTTAAACTTTTTGATAACCAGCAACTTATTTTCAATCAACAAGAAATTATTTACCCTACGGGTTTAGTGGCTTTAACTCAAGACATTAAATTGCTGAAAGGCATGGAACTACCGGTAGAATTTCGCGTAAATCCGTCGAATGCCATTTTCAATTTTGATGTGACTTCTGCTGATTGCCAGATAAAATTGGATTTAGTGGACAAGGAGACAATACGTTCTTATGTAACTGATGCTGAGAAGTGTAGAATAACTCGCATTGAGCCGTCCAAAGATGCGAACGGTAATGCGAAAGAAGGTCAATACACCGCATATATTGCGGACAATGGCGCATTTTCAAGTTATTTTTATACACTTGCTTTAGTGCTTTCTACAAAAGACAGGAATGACAACCAGATTCAATTATCCACTTCCGCGATTGATTTGGAACGAAAAAGAGACACCGGATTGCCGATAGTCGTCATCAATACCGAAAATAAAGCCGAGATATTGGATAAAGAAAACTGGATCAAAGCTGCAATGTCTATAGACGGAATTGATAAATTCCCTGACTATGAAGGTATAACTGAAATTAGGGGACGTGGAAATTCCACCTGGGCTTACCCCAAAAAGCCTTTTGCTCTAAAACTTGATTCCAAGAGTGAGATACTTGGGATGCCGGCCCACAAACGTTGGGTTCTGCTTGCTAATTACATGGATCGCACGATGATACGCAATCATATTTCCTATGAAATTTCGAGAAGGACGGGGATGGACTGGACGGTTCGCGGACAATTTGTAGAGTTAGTTCTCAACGACGAGCATCTCGGAAATTATTATTTGTGCGAACAAATCAAACCTGATGAAAACCGCGTGAATATCACGGAGATGGATGCCGACGATCTTGATTCTATATCCATTACGGGAGGTTATATACTTGAATATGACTCATACTTCGACGAAGTTAACAAGTTCAGAACCAAGATATTCGATTTGCCTGTGATGTTTCAGGAGCCTGACGAAGAAGTCTTGCAGCCGGCACAATTTGAATACATGCAGAATTACATCAATCATTTTGAGGAACTACTTACTGCTCAAAATTTTGTAAAAACAAGAGCCTATGCATCGCTGATTGCTGATACCACTTTTATGGATTGGTGGATTGTTATGGAACTTACAAGTAATTTTGAGGCAATGCACCCGAAAAGCTGTTATTTTTATAAGGACAGGATGGACGTTTTGAAAGCCGGACCAATGTGGGATTTCGACTATGGAACATATACAAGCAGCAATGTATCAGGTTATTTAGCTAAAGATAAATTATATTATGCTCAATTATTTCAAGACCCTGTCTTTGTTGCCGGCGTAAAAGAGCGATGGAGAAGATTCAAGCCTCACCTTGAGGAGATTACCGAACTTATACTCGAAGTAGGATATCCGTTGGAAATGTCGGCCAAATTGAATGAAGAAATGTGGAGCCTTTTAAATCATGAAAATATAAATGAAGATAATTTACTCTCCTTCAGAGACGCATTATATAGGATGAGGAGTAACTATGCCAACCGTTTAAGATGGCTTGACAATGCCATTTTACAGTTAAAGTGACTATGCGCGTATACGTTTTCATATAATTCTACGTTATTATATGCAAATGTTTGCAGTCACTTAAATGATAGAATTTATTAAAGGTGATATCATAGAGTTGTCCCCTGCTCGTATGATATTGGAAAACAACGGGATAGGATATGAGATACATATTTCATTAACGACGTTTGACGCTTTCAGGAATCAACCGTCCGGGCTTGCCTATATCCATGAAATCATCAGGGAAGATGTCTATTTACTGTATGGATTCGCCACAAGAGACGAACGGGAATTATTTCTACTATTAACCTCTGTATCAGGTGTTGGGCCCAATACAGCGCGAACGGTTCTGTCCTCTGTACAACCTTCGGAGCTGATTCAAATCATTGCTACAGGCGACGAAAAAAGCCTGACGATGATCAAGGGGATTGGCTCCAAGACAGCGCAACGCATTCTGGTAGACCTGAAAAACAAGGTTAAATCAGTCGAAGGCAAGATATCACAAGTCGCACGTTCAGAGCGTACTAAAATAGAAGATGAAGCCGTTGCCGCATTAGTAATGCTTGGTTTTCAAAAGGCGGCATCGCAGAAAGCTGTGGAGACGATACTGAAAAAATCGTCCGAAACAACAGTAGAACAAATCATTAAGACTGCTCTTAAAATGCTTTGATGAACAAGTCAGTCAAATATATAAACCTAACATACAGAAGCTTTGTCCGAAAACACTCGAGGCAAGGCAAATATATTTTCGGACTATGTATATTATTGACTTTCACTCATTACAGCAGCTTTGGACAAACGACCGAATCTAATGATTCCATCCCTCGCTATCCAATTTCTAAAACTATTCCGCAGGATTTGAATGAATATAAAGAAAAATCGCCTGCCGACCTTCGCGATCCCGAAAATCTGACAAGAACGATTGAATATGACCTACATACAGGAATGTATATCATCCATTCCAAGGTTGGTGATATGGAATTGGATACACCGATTTCGTTGACACCCGAAGAGTATCAAGACTATAGTATGCAAGAATCCATGAGAGCCTATTATAGAGAAAAAAATGAGGAAAACATGAGGAATCAAGCTGATGGAAAGCTGAATCTTGCTGATTTACAGTTTAATCTCGGCCCTGCCGACAAGATATTCGGACCCGGAGGCGTACGTGTAACATCGCAGGGTACAGGAGAAATCTCGATGGGGCTGAAATCATCAAGTACGAAAAATCCCTCATTACCGGAACGTTCACGTAGCCGAACGTTTTTCAACTTTGACACAAACGTGCAATTATCCATGCAGGCCTACGTAGGTAATAAAGTGAATTTCAATTTGAATTATAACACTCAGACTTCGTTTGACTTTGATGCACAAAAGATTGGATTGAGATATGCAGGTGATGAAGATGAAATTATCAAAAATATTCAGGCAGGGAACGTGGAGCTAAATACGGGTAACACATTGATACGTGGCGGAGTATCGCTATTTGGCATCAAGACGGAATTGCAATTCGGCAAGTTGCGGGTGAACGCGCTGTTGGCACAGCAGGAAGGACAAAGCAGAACAGTATCAACTAAAGGAGGAGCGCAAACTAAAGATTATGAGATAAATATAGATCAATATGACGATAATAGGCATTTCTTCCTTGGTTTCTATTTCCGTGATACTTATGATCAGGCACTCTCACGTTTACCTTATATTGCTTCATCAATAACTATAAATCGTCTTGAGGTATGGGTCACAAATAAACAGGGAACGTATGATCAGGCTCGCAATGTTGTGGCCTTTACCGATTTAGGTGAACATGACCATATCTCCAATCCTCAGTTTTCATTTATCGGCACAATGAAAATACCGTTCAATGACGCCAACACACTGTATCAAACGCTTGGTAATTATAGCGATGCGCGTGATATAGGCAAAGTAAATCAGGCATTTAGCGGATTCATTACAGGTGGACTTGATTATGAAAAAGTAGAGAGTGCGCGCAGATTGAACGAAACTGAATAT
>JAITMM010000268.1 GCA_031277335.1 Tannerella sp.
CGCGACAACGAAGCCGTGCGGCAGGCGCTGGCGGACATCACCGAGTCTGTCCGCACGAAAAAGGGCAACCTCCTCGAATTAGCCGTCAAGGCAGCCGGTCTGAAGGCCACACTCGGAGAAATATCCGACGCCTGCGAAACGGTCGTCGGACGTTATAAAGCAACAATTAGAACAATATCAGGCGTGTATTCATCAGGAACAAAGAAAGATGCAGACTTTATCAAAGCCTGCGAACTTGTGAGGGAGTTTGCAGAGAAGGAAGGTCGCCAGCCCCGTATCATGATAGCCAAGATGGGGCAGGACGGCCATGACCGTGGCGCAAAAGTAGTGGCTACGGGCTATGCGGATTGCGGATTTGATGTGGATATGGGGACACTCTTTCAGACCCCGGCCGAAGCGGCGCGTCAAGCCGTCGAAAACGATGTGCATATCCTCGGCATATCTTCATTAGCCGCAGGACATAAGACATTGATCCCCCAAGTCATAGAGGAGTTGCAGAAGATGGGACGCCCCGATATCCTGGTGATAGCCGGCGGCGTCATCCCTGCACAGGACTATGATTTTCTGTACAAAGCAGGCGTAGCAGCCATCTTCGGACCCGGCGCTTCCGTCGCAAAAACAGCCGTGCAGATTTTGGGGATTTTGATGGATGACAATTAAGTCTCAATTATTCTCCCTATGTATCAGCGTCGGGCTGGCTTGTGCCGTAGGCATGATCAGGATTTCCTGAAGATTTATGTGTGCAGGTTGCGAGATGGCACAGAAAACCGCTTCAGCTATATCCTCGGCCACTAATGGTGTGAAGCCCTTGTATACCAAATCAGCGCGTTGTTTGTCGCCCTTGAAGCGGACAAGCGAAAATTCCGTATCCACAGCTCCGGGCGCTATTTCCGTCACGCGAACACCGTAAGGCAAAAAGTCCATTCTCATACCTTCGCTTAGCACCTTAACTGCATGTTTTGTGGCACAATACACCGACCCGCTCGGATAGTTCGCTCTGCCGGCAATAGAACCTAAATTGATGATATGCCCTGACTTGCGGTCAAGCATACCGGGTGCAATGACGCGCGTGACATACAATAATCCTTTGATATTCGTGTCTATCATCTGATCCCAGTCGCTGACCAATGCAGAGTGAATAGGATCAAGTCCGGCTGCCAATCCTGCATTATTCACCAGGATATCAATTGATTTCCATTCGTCCGGTAGAGATGCTGCTGCTTTTTCTACATGTTCGAATATACGCACGTCGAAACAAAGTATAAGAACCTTGACATTGTATTGACTCTCAAGTTCTTCTTTCAACTCGACGAGGCGTTCAGCTCTTCTCCCCGTCAGGATCAAAGAGTAGTTTTCTTTGGCCAACCTCACGGCAATAGCTTTGCCTATGCCCGATGTGGCGCCTGTAATAAATGCTATTTTCATTATGATAATTCTACAAAATTTCCGCAAAAATAATAAAAAAACATGATATGTGCCACTGATTTACGAACCTATTCCATCTTCGGAAGTAATTGTATCAGGGCCTCCAATCGTTCAGAAGTGATTGTACTTTTCTGATTGTCAGGAGCTATCATCGAATGCGACTTCATTTTTTTCTGATACATTTCGTAGTTGGCCTGTTCGAGTTGATTTCTGGCATATTTCAATGTCTGGTCATCAGGTTGGAATCCGGCCCGTTCTTCAGCTACTAACACATTGATAAACAGACATCGAGCACGAGCTTCATTGTCGGTTACCTTGCTCCAGTCCAAATGCCCGATCCGTTGCCAAATATTATCCAGCAGAGTGATGTCCTTGCTTTCCAGCCAGATCCGGTAGGCATCGGGGATACGGCCGTCCCTGACATACGTATCGCCGCGAAACTGGCGTAACAGTCTGACATAATTCTCATTAGGTTGCATAAGCGAATCTGCCCGGTCAAAGAGTTTGAAAGCCTCTTTACGGTCGTACGTTTTTCCCAGCGCGGAGCCAAGAAACAAACAGAGATCTACCGCGGTACTGTCCTGACTGTATGCTTTTTCCAACAGTTCGATGGCAGCCATTATCTTGCCCATTCCCAGCCTGGAATATCCTCCGTATTTGTATGTGTAAAACGAAGTATCACCTTCTGCAAGAAGCTTTGTAAATATACTGTCTGCTTCTACGTATTTCTTTGCAAAATAGAATGTTGTGCCTTTATTCTGCCATAATCTGTTATTTCCCGGATTATAGAACAAGGCCGTGTCGCACACTTCAAGCGCTGCATCAATCCTACCATCAAACGCAAGTAAGGC
Source organism: Tannerella sp. (assembly GCA_031277335.1). Classification (GTDB taxonomy): domain Bacteria; phylum Bacteroidota; class Bacteroidia; order Bacteroidales; family Tannerellaceae; genus Tannerella. Next base: position 2,277 of record JAITMM010000268.1, read on the forward strand.
ATTTATCAAAGTAGATGCCAATGCTGCGTTCTCCTTATTATTCTGAAAGGCAAACCAATAGGCGTCACATGCCGTAACCTTGTCATTCATCCTTGTGCAGCAATCCCCGATGGCACGCAGGATGGCCGGATTATCGCGGTCGTTTTCCAATAAATCCCAATAATATTCGAGGGCTTGCGCGTCTTTTCCGATCTGCGTATAAAATTGTGCCAAGTGTATATTGGCGTTAAAATCAGTCGTATCTGCTGTACGTATTTTCAGAAAATACGCCTCTGCATCGTCGAGTTTGCCGAGCTGGGCAGCCATTCGCGCCGCCGCATTCAGGAACACCGTCTGCGTCGAATCAATTGACAGGCAGCGCTGATAGACCCGGTAAGCATCGCGGTATTTCATCAATCCCTCGTATGCCTGACCTATCAGGTACATCGTCTGACTGTCAGCCAAATCTGCCGGCTGAAGTTCATTCGCCGTACTGATCACCTGCCGATATTGTTCCCTTTTCAACAATTCCTGCAAATCAACTTGTTGGGAAATGGCTGCCTTTGCAAAAGTCAACAGCACCAATAGAAGAATAAATCGCTTCATAACCATCCAATTATAATTGTTTCTGTCTGTTTTTAACACAAATGCAACTTTAATTTTGCAAATATAATGCTTTTTCGGCAAATAAGCATGAAAATTCCTTAATAATTCACAACGTTATAAAAAATCATTCCAATCGCTTGACGGATAGCGCTACGATAACTACTTTTACGGTCGCAAACAGGAGTATTTTAGTTTCTATCAAGCTAAACAAAAGATTAACATATTGTTATGTCGACAAATAAAATTAAGAAAGTGATTGTATTAGGCTCCGGCGCCTTAAAAATAGGCCAGGCGGGCGAGTTTGACTATTCCGGGTCGCAGGCGCTGAAGGCTTTGCGCGAAGAAGGGATTTCTTCCGTATTGATCAATCCGAATATTGCCACGATTCAAACGTCTGAAGGCGTGGCAGATACTGTCTATTTTCTGCCGATAACGCCTTATTTCGTGGAAGAGGTGATCAAGAAGGAACGTCCTGACGGTATCCTGCTGGCGTTTGGCGGACAGACGGCGTTGAATTGCGGCTCACAGCTGTATATGGAAGGGACGCTGGCAAAATATGGCGTCACCGTACTGGGGACGTCGGTCGAAGCCATCATGTATACGGAAGATAGAGACCTGTTTGTCAAGAAGTTGAATGAGGTCAACCTGAAAAGTCCCGTCAGCCGGGCTGTCCTGACGATGGACGATGCCATCGCGGCGGCATACCATATCGGTTTCCCGGTCATGATCCGTTCGGCGTTTGCGTTGGGCGGCTTGGGAAGCGGCATCTGCACGGATGAATCCGAGTTGAGAGAGCTGGCCGAAAGTGCTTTCACGTTTGCAAATCAAATACTTGTGGAAGAATCGCTCAAAGGCTGGAAGGAAATAGAATTTGAAGTGATACGCGATAAAAACGACCACTGTTTTACCGTCGTAAGTATGGAAAATGTTGATCCTCTGGGTGTTCATACGGGAGAAAGCATTGTCGTCGCCCCGACCTGTTCGCTGAATGAAGACGAGTTGAAGATGCTTAAAGAGATTTCCGTCAAGACGATACGCCATTTGGGGATTGTGGGCGAATGTAATATACAATTTGCATATAACTCTGACACAATGGATTATCGTATTATCGAAGTTAATGCCCGGCTAAGCCGTTCGTCGGCGCTCGCCTCGAAAGCAAGCGGCTATCCGCTGGCATTCGTGGCTGCCAAGCTTGCCTTGGGATATAGCCTGCACGAGATCGGAGAGGTGGGGACGGTCAATTCGGCTGCACAAGCGCCTGAGGTTGATTATATTATCGCCAAGATTCCGCGTTGGGATCTGACCAAGTTCGAAGGGGTGAGCCGCCGGATCGGTTCGAGCATGAAATCGGTGGGCGAGATCATGTCCGTAGGCAAAAGTTTCGAGGAGGTCATGCAGAAAGGTTTGCGCATGATCGGCCAAAGCATGCATGGATTTGTAGGCAATAACGACCTCGAATTTGACGATCTGGACGAAGAACTGGCCAATCCGACCGACCTTCGTATCTTCGCCGTTGCCAAGGCGTTAGAAGAAGGATACACTGTCGAGCGCATCCACGAACTTACTAAAATCAACGAATGGTTTTTGAATAAACTGAAAAATATAGTCGATTTCAGCATCGTGCTGAAAGGCTATGACAAGATAGAAGACCTGCCTTCGCCGGTAGTCAGGAAGGCGAAACAGCTTGGATTTTCCGATTTCCAAATCGCTCGTTTTGTGGAAGATCCGCAGGGCAACATGGAAAAAGAAAATATCCGCGTCCGCACGTTGCGCAAAAAATACGGTATCCTGCCGAGCGTCAAACGCATCAATACGATTGCCTCCGAACATCCCGAGTTGACTAACTACCTGTATCTGACGTATCAGAATGAGACTGAGCTTGATATCCCCTACTACAAGAACGATAAGAGCGTGATTATCCTGGGATCGGGTGCTTACCGCATCGGGTCGTCCGTCGAGTTTGACTGGTGCTCGGTCAATGCGGCGCAGACGGCTCGCAATCTGGGTTATAAGTCGATCATGATCAACTACAACCCCGAAACCGTATCGACTGATTACGACATGTGCGACCGGCTCTATTTCGACGAGCTGTCGCTGGAACGCGTGCTCGATGTCGTTGACCTGGAAATGCCCAAGGGAGTGATTGTATCGGTCGGCGGGCAGATACCCAATAACCTGGCAATGAGGCTGCATCGCATGAACGTGCCGATACTGGGGACTTCGCCGTTGTCCATCGACCGCGCCGAGAACCGCCACAAATTCTCTGCGATGCTCGACGCGTTGGGGATTGACCAGCCGCGATGGGCTGAACTGACAAGTATGGACGAGATAGACCTCTTTATCAAGAACATAGGCTTCCCGATCCTGATCCGTCCGTCGTATGTGTTGAGCGGCGCCGCCATGAATGTATGCTATGAAAAAGAGCATCTTATCAAATTTCTCGAAGTGGCTGCCAAAATATCGAAGGAATATCCGGTCGTCGTTTCCGAATTCCTGCAGGATGCTAAAGAGATTGAGTTTGACGCAGTTGCCAAAAACGGCGAGATCATTGAATACGCCATCTCCGAACATATTGAATTTGCAGGCGTGCATTCCGGCGATGCTACCCTCGTATTTCCCGCGCAAAAAATTTATTTCGAGACAGCCCGGCGCATCAAAAAAATCAGCCGGATGATTGCCAAAGAGTTGAATATCAGTGGCCCGTTCAATATCCAGTACTTAGCCAAAAATAATGACGTCAAAGTGATTGAATGTAATTTAAGGGCTTCGCGCAGCTTCCCGTTTGTTTCTAAAGTACTAAAACACAATTTTATAGAGACGGCTACACGGATTATGCTCGATGTGCCGTTCGTGCAACCGGACAAGACTGCATTCGACATCGACTGGATCGGGGTGAAGGCTTCGCAGTTTTCATTCAGCCGGCTTCACAATGCTGACCCAGTCTTAGGCGTCGATATGAGTTCGACGGGCGAAGTGGGTTGCATCGGCGACGATTTCGACGAGGCCTTACTGTCTGCCATGCTGGCAGTTGGCTATTATATTCCGAAGAAAAATGCGATGGTATCTTCGGGTGAAGCCAAAAGCAAGGTAGACCTGCTTGAACCTTGCCGGATGCTACAGGCAAAAGGATTTACCATCTATGCTACCTTTGGAACGGCTAAATTCCTGAATAGCAATGGTATTCAGGCGATCCCCGTCTGCTGGCCCGATGAGGAAGGCGAATTGAATATCATGGATATGTTCAACCGGCATATCTTCGAGCTAGTGATCAACATCCCTAAAGACTACAGCCGCAGGGAGTTAACCAATGGCTACAAAATCCGCCGCGCAGCCATCGACCGCAATATTCCCCTGCTCACCAACGCACGTTTGGCCAGCGCCTTTATCCGCTCATTCTGCACCATCTCCGAAAAAGACATTCAGATAAAGAGCTGGAAGGAGTATAAATGAGAGGTTAACGGTGGAGATACTGCATCATCACCGTTATCTTTTGTATGAAATATTGACATCCTATTTATAATTCCCTTTTTAGGAAATCCAATAAATCTTTACGCATTTCGGGGGTTTCAAAATGATCGGTGTCGTATATGTTTAATTTCCACTTGTTTTCGGCGCCGAGAGAATGATATGTGTTTTTAAGATCGTTGTCAATCCTGAGCAATCCGGCTATCGGGGTCAAATTATCACGGCTTCCCGCAACAGAGAAATGGGCGCGCGGGGCAATGAGCGCATTGATGTCGGAGGCTGAAAAATATTTGATAAGTGACGGGACATAATAGTAAATACCGTGACGGTCAAGTCCTCCGTCGGCTATTAATGCGTCGAAATCGGTTAAGCAGCAAATATCGGCGCATGCTTTGACGCGCGTATCTAATGCCGACAGCCAGCATGACATCGTGCTGCCCATAGACATGCCTATTGCGCCGATTTTCGCAGTATCTACCTCAGACCTTTGACAGAGGTAGTCCAAGGCACGTAAACTGTCGTAAACCATCATACCCCAAAGGCATTGTCCGCGCCACAAAGTCTCCTTGAAAAACTCCGATTCACCGCGTCCGCTGCGCTCTCCGAATATCCAGTGGTCGATACTCAATACGCAGTATCCCATTTGCGTAAGTTCGTCTGCATAAGGCGTCCCGGGCATGTAAGTGTTACCTTTTATTAGTTCGTCTTTTCCAAGTTTGTAATATCCGCCGTGCGAATGTGAAAACAAAATTACAGGCATGGGTGCTATGGCGTTTACAGGTTTTGCGAACCATGCCGGAACAAGTTGCTGACCGTTTAAATCCAACGATAACTTTTCGAGAATATAATCGTTTTTACGTTCAATGCTCACAACCTCAGCGCTTATCTTTCTGTCACGCGGCGGAAGGTCGCAGAGCAGATTATAAAGTTGAGAGCGCCGTTCATCTCGGCTTTCAGCGTGTGATGCGCATTGTTTGAAGTTACTGCTAAAACCGTCCATACCAATGCTTATGCCGGCCGTAGCCATTGCTGATTTTCGTATGAAATCACGTCTTGATGTCTTTTTATTCATTTTATGTTAGATATATATTTGAGTTAAACTGTATGTATTGTGTTATTTCCTTTTCAGAGCCAATTTCTTAGTTCTGCGAAGTCTGAAATTGTCAAATCGGCTGTTTCCGAGCCTGTATATTTGTTCCAGCCTGTATTTTTCAGCCAGATCGTAAGGCAACCTATCGTTGAAGCCGGAACGATATCCTTATCGTAGGAATCTCCGATTACAACCACTTCGTCTGTATGTAACTGCAAGGCATCCACGCCAAAACGGAAAATTTGAGGATCGGGCTTTCGAACACCTACGACAGCCGATTCAATCACGACAGGGAAAAAACGGTCTAATCCGAAATCTTTTAAAACGGCTTCAATATTTCCGTAAAAATTTGAAACCAATACTAATGGATATTTATCTGCAAGCCATTCGATTACCGGGCGCGCCTTCGCAATTGCATTAAGGGCATAATTATAACAATAGTCTACAATACAATGTTTTGATTCAATATCATTAAACTGATTGCCATGAGTTGTATTATCAACTGTATGAATTTGTCCTTTGGCTGAGTCTACGACAGTTTCGTTAGCAGATTTAAGCCAATCCCATTGAATATCAATCTTCAACCGCAGCATATCGCGGAAAGTATGATATGGCTTGATAATTGGATTTTTACCCAGCGTTCGTTCGCCATGTACATAAGCTTCTCGAAACATCTCGCGCGTAACAGGCATACTTACAGCTTGATAACCTTGCCAAATCACTTCAGCCCAATGTACTCCATTGCTGTCAATAGTCCCGCCATAGTCGAAAATAACCCCGTGAATTTTACTTTTATCAATCATATTGCTCTGTCGACAATCGATTTACAAAATATTTACAAATTCGTTCATGCCTTATTATCATATATATAAGTATGAAATTCAATACGATCAACTCGAAAATAAAATAAAGCCAGGGTTGATTAATAAGCAATGCTACGAACAAGGCGATCACTCGTGTATTGAACGAGCATATATTAGTGAACTTCATCAGAGGCAGGCTTTTAGCTCTGAATTCTTCGCGAAAACGGGAGGGCGTTTCAAGAGGGAATTTTTCACGCAGCAAACTCATCATTTGCTGAAATCGCGGTGTCCATGTTTCCTGGTCTTTCGTGTACATTGTGTAATAGTAGACAGAAAATTTTTGTATGAAATTACGTTTCCAACTCAATGTTGCTCCTGTTTCTTTCAACGTGGCTGAGTCTGTCAATTCGCTGAATTTCTTGCCTTTGAGGAAATGTAAATGTATATTTCTATAATAATCGGCTAATTCTGTTTGTTTGCCGTGGAAAAAGCCGGTGAAGGCTGCCAGCGCCCAAATCCAAAACCCCCATGACGGAAATAGGCGAAAGCAGATGGCGGCATAAATAGCAATGAACCAGGATATTCCGCTTAAACCATCCAAAGTTCGTCCAAGTTGGGAAGTCTTTCCTGTCATTCGCGCCAGTTGTCCGTCGGCGCTGTCATACGAATTTGCCCAAATAAGTAGCAACATTCCTATAAGATTAATTGTCAGGCTTGTATAATAAAAGCAGATGCCTGCTGCAATACCAATGATTATGGAGGCAATTGTCACTGCATTAGGTGAAATATTCAATCTGTCGAACAGCAAAGCCCAGCGATAACCTATTGGGCGATAGAAGTGTAAGTCAATAAATTCTTCAGTGTCCATCGACTTCAGGGTGGAGTCCAAGGATATTTTTTCCTGTCCCTTTTTCATCATGTTGTGATCAAATGATGAATGCATGAGGCAATATAGGGGGCAGCCTGGTTTCGACATGGTGCAAAACTTGGCCAGTCGTTGAAATCTATCAAACGTATCATGCCGTATTTATCTATAATACAATCACCTCCATAAATTACAACATTCAATATGCGGGCAGCTTCGTTGCAAAGCTGTCGCAGAGCATATTTATCGAATGGAATCTCATGCGCTTTCCCGTTGATTATCTCACATCCGAACTTGCTATGATTCATGTCCGGATAAAACCAGTAAAAAAAATCCGTTCCAATGACGCCGTAGAATTTGACAAGATCGCCGGCCAAATGTTCATTGATGACGGCAGTAGTTATACCGCGCATGGCATATTCTTTCATTATGCTTTTGGCTTCTTCAATATGCCTAACGTAGGTGACATCTTCGCGATGAATAGCGTGAAAATCATGTCGTTTGATCCAGCAATCCGAGAAATCGGCTGCTTCGAGTGCGGCCACAGGATCGTCGTCCGTATGCAAAATGATGCTGCGAGGTGATGGTATGTTGGCAGACATAAAGAGGCGTGTCATCTTTTCACGCGTACAGTTCTCAATTCCGAAACCGGAGTTGATAACCAACCGTCCTTCTTCTTCCAAGTGTTGGAGCTTACGTACTGAGTATCTGTCGCGTACCATATTAAATATCACTTCTTCCCGAATGTCTTTAGTCAATAGATCGGATTCGGTATATTCATTCACTTTATAGCCTCTTTCTCGCAACTGTTCTACGGTCAGCGAGAATATAGCTGCATCATTTCCAATGTGATTCGGAGAAAATTTATTCCCTCGACGTATCCCTGCAATTGTCTTCTCAATCATCTGTTAAATACAATAAAATCTTGCAAAGGTAGTGCAAGCTGAGCGAAGAACAAAAAATGCTTGCATTTTTTTTATTCGCTCAGCGCCTCAAACCTTTAATTATGACAACAACGATTCTGCTTTGGCAATATCTGAAGCATGGTCAACGTCAATAATGGTTGAGAACTGATATGCTTTCAGGCTTAAACCTTCTGTTACAAGACGACGTTGATAATTCCTCATACGCGATATCCCTTCTGCAATGGCATTTTCAAGCAGTTGAATCACAGTGCGTTTCAAACAATAAATCCCTCCTGATACATAAATAGGCCGGCCTTGAGGCAATATAGGAGCCTGAGCGGGGAAATCAATAATCCTTAACGCGCTGTCAGTAAGTACATAAAGAGGTGATTCATCATCCACATAATCCGTTACGGCCATCAATCCGTCAATTTCGTCAGATTGTTGAAATTCATTAATATAGCCGAAAAATTCTTCTTCCCTGAAAATAGGATCGACAGTTGTCAGACAGAATCGATCGCTTTGAAGGTAACGGCTTAATTCATAGAAGCTATGCATCGAACTTGGTGTCGACTTTATATGCAAATGAAAAGGAACAGGCAGTTGAAAAGATTTGAGAAAATCCTGCACATCCTTCATCTCTTCATTTACAATTACACTGATAGACGAAGCGCCGCAACGCAGAAAGATGCGGATTAATCTCTCTATCAATGGCAGTCCATGTATGTTTATCAGCGGTTTAGGCGTTGAAATACCTTCTTTTACAAGCCTCGAACCTTCCCCTGCAGCAATAATAGCAAAATCCATTGTATTCTAATTTTACAGAGCAAAGGTAGTGCAAGCCGAGCGAAGAATAAAATAATCTAAAATTTTTTTATTACGAGACACTGTTTTTTTTCACATAAACATATTATATTTGTAGCTGTAATTACAAATATACGAACAGTCAAAGATGAATCAACCTTTAGCTGAAAGGTTAAGACCTAAGACATTAGCTGATTATATCGGTCAAAAGCATTTAGTTGGTGAGAATGCTTCTTTGCGCCGGATGATAGAAAGCGGCAGGGCGCCATCATTTATTATGTGGGGCCCGCCGGGCGTAGGCAAGACGACACTTGCGCGCATTGTAGCCGAAAAATTGGATTGTCCTTTCTATATATTGAGCGCCATCAACTCCGGAGTCAAAGACGTCAGGGAGGTGATTGATAAGGCCAAAAGCAATCCACTGTTTCAGACGGTCAACCCACCTATTCTCTTTATCGATGAAATTCACCGCTTTAGCAAATCGCAGCAGGATTCGTTGCTCCACGCCGTAGAAACAGGCACAATCACGCTTATTGGCGCAACGACGGAAAACCCTTCGTTCGAAGTAATACGTCCTTTGCTATCACGTTGTCAGGTGTATGTGCTTAAATCGTTGGATAAAAATGATTTACTTGCGTTGTTACATAAGGCTCTGACAGAAGATGTCGTACTAAAAGAAAAAAATATAAACGTGACGGAAACAGACGCCCTTATTCGTTTTTCGGGAGGCGATGCAAGAAAGTTGCTTAATATCATTGAGTTGATTGTAAATGCGGAATCCAACTCTCCTGTTATAGAAATTACCGATGCAAAAGTAGTGGAGCGATTGCAAGAAAATCCGGCAGCCTACGACAAAGGCGGTGAAATGCACTACGATATCATTTCTGCATTTATCAAATCTATCCGCGGCAGCGATCCGGATGCGGCTGTTTACTGGCTGGCGCGTATGGTGGCCGGCGGCGAAGACCCCGAATTTATTGCCCGCCGCCTCCTTATCTCGGCTGCCGAAGATATCGGTCTGGCCAATCCCAACGCACTTTTATTGGCTAATGCCTGCTTCGAGGCGCTCAAAAAAATAGGTTGGCCCGAAGGACGGATCATCCTGGCCGAAACAACCGTGTATTTGGCCTGCAGTCCTAAGAGCAATTCGTCATATATGGCTATTGAAGAGGCTATTGCATCAGTGAATGAGATGGGCGATCTGCCCGTGCCGCTTCACCTGCGCAACGCTCCAACTAAGCTGATGAAAGAATTGGGATATCATAAAGACTATAAATATGCGCATGACTACGTGGGTAATTTCGTCAAAATGGATTACTTGCCTAAAGAACTACTGAATCGTTCCTTTTGGAAAAGCCAACCAAATCCTGCAGAGAAAAAAATGGCAGAATATATGCGTCAACTTTGGGGTGACCGATTCGAGTAATATTTGAAAAAGTCAAAACGTCTTATCACAGTATGTAAGTACAAAATCAGGTGTAATCCAGAAATTTATGTTAAAGATTGCATTTTCAGGCGTTGCATTTTCCATGATTCCCACGATGCCTTGGCTTCTGATGAGATCGCAGTCTATGATCTGCAGATCGGATTGAAAATCCACCGCTTGCAGTCCAATCATTTTATAAGCCGTTTCTTTGGCACTCCAGAAAACCAATAAGTCATCCGTATCAAGAAATGTTCCCGTCTCTTCATAATCCGCTTCGCTTAGAAAACGTGATTTAATCCGGTGGATGCGCTCTGAATGGTATTCTATATCTATACCGACCGGTTGCTGCGAACTCAACATGACGGCAGCATATCCTTTGGTATGTGAGATGCTGATATTCAAGGGGTCATCAACTAAAAAGGGTGCTCCGTTTTCCCTGTACGAGATGATCAATTCCCTTCCTGTCAGCGCTTTCAACAAAACGCGTACGGCCAACCATTCAGCTTTTCTTCTTTCCGATTGAAACTTGTTTAGAGTAGGAATATACTCCTCCCAATGCTCTAATTGAAGAAACAATTCTCCCGGGTTTTCTTCAATTTTCCATATTCCCCAAATGGAATTTGGCAAGTGATGTTGTTGTAATAGTGGCATATATAATTAACAATGAATAATTAACAATGAATAATGGTTATTCAGGTTTCCAGCGGAAAGACTGAATCAACTCGACTACATTGTCATCTAAATAATGCGTGACGGGCGCCAGTGAATCTACATTCGGTTTGCAATTAAAATACAAAGCGCCACGAAAGAAACGGGTCGAACTGTCGGTCAGCATAAACTGTAGAGGAGAAGCCGTCTCGCCTTCGATTCTAAATAGTGTTCCATAAACATGTATATGATTATTTTCATATTCTTGTACTGTTATTGCATCTGTATTTCTGACACTGCGCGAAACCAACTCTTTTGACTCGGCTTCCAGCACAGGCAGGTCTGAGGGCGTTATCCGATGATAACTGCAATAAACTGTGGCATTTAACGATGGATAGTCAATATTGATCCAATCGGTAGATTGTTCGGATTCGGGCAGCTCAACTGTCACCAACTGAGATACATTGAACGAATAGGGGAGGTCGGCAAGCATTAATTTCGAGTATTGGGCTTGAGGCAAATCTATCCTGTAAAATCCACGCGGTTTGGGCATTGATCCGGCATCGATGCAGGACATAAAACCTGCACCAAGATATATCAGGCATAGGATGATACTCAAAATAGTATTTCCGGTTGGAGGCGATTGATTGAGGCTGACCTTCACTTTTAAGATTCTACGCTCGTCTGCCTCTAATATCCTGAAACGATATTTCTTATAATCAATAACTTCTCTGCGCCTTGGAAGTGTTCCTTTTATTTTGAGCAGCAGTCCGGCCAAAGTATCGACTTCTTCAGGGATTTTCTCGAAATCATTCTCATTGATGTTTGTTTCTCGAAAAAAATCATTTATCTGTATTTTTCCTTCAAAAATATAACTTCCGTCCGGCAAGCGAAGAAAATGTTTCTCGTCGTTGTCATATTCGTCAGAAATATCTCCCACAATTTCTTCCAGGATATCTTCCATCGTGACAAGTCCTGAGGTGCAACCAAACTCGTCTACAACGATTGCGATATGTATTTTGTTGGCCTTAAAATTCTCCAACAAATCGTCTATCTTCTTTGTTTCAGGCACAAAGAAGGTAGGTCTAATCAGATTTCTCCACTGAATAGATTCCGGCTTTACGATTGCCGGAAGCAAATCTTTTACATATAAAATGCCTTTGATATTGTCTTCCGTATCTTCATAAATCGGGATTCGCGAATAGCCTGATTTGATGACGATATCCAACACTTCTTTCATATCGCATTTCATGTCGATGGCCGTCATGTCCAAGCGCGGAATCATGATTTCATCGGCCGTTTTGTGATAAAAATGAAGGATATCATCTATCATCTCCTGCTCATCGTGATCAGCGATATCGGGTGTCACGTTTTGAGGTTTGCGCAATAGACCAAACTTTCCAACATTTTCCGGCAACAATCTTGAATATCTCATCAGCAATAAAATTAGATATACAACAATGATAACCAGAAGAATAATGGAAACGATCGCAATAATACCGCTCGCTGCAAGTCCGTCAGGATTGACTTGCAACAATAAATCTGAAATATAATCTTCTGAATCCAAGCAAATTACAATTTATGACTACTTTTCAGAAAGGTAGGTCGTCCGTCACGTCAGGCGGAGCAGCGAACGGGTAGTCCTGAATTGGAGTTGCTGTCGTTTGCGTTTGAGCCGCTACGTTGCTCCCTCCGCTGCCTGATTCAGCAGCTTCGGGTCTTTTACCGGTGTAATAGAACTCGATGCGGTCGGCATAAACTTCTGTGATGTAGTGTTTTGCGCCGCTTTGATCGTCGTACGTGCGAGTACGGAGTTTTCCTTCAACATACACTAATGAGCCTTTTTTCACCCATTTCTCAACAAACTGGGTGCGTTCACGATTGACGACAACGTTGTGCCATTCAGTGCGTTCAGGAACTTCAGTCCCATTCGATAACGTGTAGCCGCGTTCTGTTGTTGCAACTGTGAAGTTGGCAACGGCATTTCCGCTATCAAAATACTTTACAGTAGGGTCTTTGCCTACATTTCCAATCAGAATTACTTTGTTTAATGACATAATCTTTATTATAAATGTTGATTAACGTACAAATATACTGTTTTTTTGTAATTGACGAATATTTTTTAAAAAAAATAATTGAAAAATCTTTGAAAGTTGGAAAAATCAGGCGAAACAGTTTGCTTCATCATAATAAATTCCTTAATTTTGTCATCTGAAATTATACTTAACAATTTTTTTATTTTATGGCTACAACAGCAGATTTTAGGAACGGAATGTGTATTGACCTTGATGGTTCGTACTTCTTTATTGTTGAATTTCTTCATGTTAAGCCCGGTAAGGGTCCGGCTTTCGTTCGTACAAAGTTGAAAAATGTCTCTACCGGACGCGTCATTGACAAGACATGGAATTCAGGGGTGCGAGTGGAGGAAGTACGCATCGAGCGTCGCCCCTATCAGTATCTGTATAAGGATGATACGGGTTATCACTTCATGCACCCCGAAACTTTCGATCAAATCACGTTACAGGGCGAAAGCATTGATGGTGTGCGTTTTCTGAAAGATGGAGACATGGTGGAAGCTATGGTTCATGCAGAGAGCGAAACCATCCTTACGTGCGAATTGCCGGCACACGTGGTACTGGAAATCACGTATACCGAACCGGGCATCAGAGGCGATACGGCTACCAACACGCTGAAGGCTGCTACGGTGGAGACCGGCGCCGAAATTCGCGTACCTTTATTTATTAATGTAGGAGAAAAAGTCGAGATTGACACCCGTGACGGTTCGTATATCGGACGTTCTAAATAAATAATTATGAATGAGACTGAAAGGCTTCGCATCAAGGACTGGTCGCCGGATGACCGTCCGCGTGAAAAGCTGATACGCAAGGGCGTAGCTTCACTTAGTGATGCGGAACTTTTGGCCATTCTGATCGGTTCGGGGAACGTCAAAGAGACTGCAGTCCAGTTGGCTCAACGCATCCTGAGCGATGTATCCAACAACCTGACGGAATTAGGTAAAATGACGATAAAGGAACTGACTGAATTTCAAGGAATAGGAGAAGCAAAGGCTGTGACGGTGGTAGCTGCGATGGAGCTTGCACGACGTAAAATTGCTGCCAAACCCGTTGACAGAGACGAGATTCGCAGCAGCAGGGATGCATTCCGCATCTTTTATCCGCTGCTATGCGATCTCAGGCATGAGGAATTATGGATTGCGCTCACCAACCGTTCAGGCAAAGTCATCGACAAGCAGAAAATCAGTCAGGGAGGGTCAGGAAATACGAGCGCCGATCTGCGTCATATCCTCAAACCGGCCATTTCTGCATTGTGCTCAGGGATAGTCCTTTGCCATAACCATCCTTCCGGGAATATTCAACCGAGCCGCGAGGATGATTTTTTGACATCGAACTTGGAAAATATAGCTAAACTATTGAATATCAAATTACTTGACCATCTGGTCATGTATGATGAAACGTATTACAGTTATGCCGACGAGGGAAGACTATCGTCGTAAAATATTATAACTATTTAAAAATTAAGACAATGAATGAATTTTTACAAACAGAAGAGGCAATCGTTGCTGTGTTAAAAACAGTATTCGATCCGGAAATACCGGTCAACATCTATGACCTCGGACTGATTTACAATATTGAAGTCGATGACGACAAGAATGTGCTCATTGACATGACTTTGACATCGCCCGGCTGTCCGATGGCCGATTATATCGTCGAAGACGTAAGGATGAAAACGGAAGGCGTGAAAGACGTCAAAAGTTTGCAGTTGAATCTCACTTTCGATCCGCCGTGGAACAAGGATATGATGAGTGAGGAAGCAAAATTGGAATTGGGTTTTCTTTGATAATCTAATATCTACATGTAAAAATACGCAATGACTCAAACGTCCGGGAATATTTACTTTGCTGCCGACGCACATCTGGGAAACCGCTATATTACGGATCCCATGGAGACGGAAAAAAAGCTGGTGCGATGGCTTGATAGCATCAAGGACGATGCGCAAGCCATCTATTTCCTCGGCGATATGTTTGACTATTGGTATGAATATAAATATGTTGTGCCCAAAGGACATGTACGTTTTCTGGGCAAACTGGCCGAGTTGGCCGATCGCGGGATTGAAATCCATCTGATGATCGGGAATCACGATATCTGGATGTTTGATTATTTGCCTGCCGAAATAGGGGCTACCATCCATCAGGGACCGCTGACAATCAATTTGTTGGGTGCACAATTTCTGCTGGCGCACGGTGACGAAGTGGGCAAACATACTTTCGGCTTCCGTTTCCTTCAATCCTTGTTTCGCAATAAGATCTGCCAGTTTTTATATGCCGGCATCCATCCTCGCTGGACGTTCGGACTTGCCAGACGATGGTCTTATAATAGCCGGAAAAAAGGAATGCCCGAAATGTCGGAAAACTTGGAATGGTCTGTCGGATACCTGATTGACTATGCCAAACAATGTCTCTCGTCGAATCCGGAGATTCGTTTCCTTATTTTCGGACATCAACATAAAATGGTAGACATGCAGCTCAGTCCCACCACCCGCCTGCTTGTCACCGGCGATTGGATGAAGTATTTTTCCTATATTCGGTGGGATGGTAACGATCTGACTTTAACTCGGTTTGAAGGATAGACTAACAAGGTATTTAACTAAATGGTTTTGCAAAAAGACTGCTTACCGCTATTTTACAATCGGTCAAAGCATTGTTTTTTAAGTTTTTTTAGGTAAGGCCCGGTTGCAGACCCTGTTTTTTTTGCGTATCTTTGTGGCCGATTTGTATCTCATTCACGATGTTAGGATTAGTAACCAAAGGATTTTTGATAGGCATTTTAGTCTCTGCCCCGATGGGACCGACAGGATTATTGTGTGTACAGCGTACTTTGAATAAAGGGCGCTGGTACGGTTTCGTGTCCGGCTTGGGAGCTACGCTGTCCGATATTTTTTATGCCACCATCACCGGTCTGAGCATCGGTTTGATTGTTGACTTTCTGGAAGCCTATCAAAAGCCGATTGAGATATTCGGCTGCATGGTGTTGGGGATTTTCGGCTATTTTATCTTCCGCAGTAAACCTGTCAAACGACTTGAACAACCCGGCGAAGCCAAACAATCATATATCCGTGCCTTTCTTACGTCTTTTCTATTGACTTTCAGCAATGTAATGATAGTGTTGCTGTTCCTTGGACTGTTCGCCCGTTTTGCATTTTCACTTCCTGCAAAATCTTTCTGGATCATTGTCAACGGCTTGGGCGGCATTGCCTTGGGCGCTGTTGCCTGGTGGTTCTCAGTCACTTATGTCGTGTCAAAAATGCGTCGCTGGTTTAATACGAAAGGGATTCGGGTATTAAACCGCACCGTAGGAGTCATTATTCTCTTTCTCGCTTTGGCCGGACTTGTCTTTTCCTGCCTTTCGTAAACCTCTTTTTGTCACCATTTTATATAGAAACGGCATCGCCGTGTACGCTATAAGTCCGGTGGCAGTCAGGCCGACTAACGTGACTAACCCGATTGATTTGATGGCGGGATGCGAAGCAAACATCAGTGATGATACGCTTACAGTCAACACAAAGGCCGACAGGAAGATAGCTGTTTTATGATACATGATTAGACTGGCATAGTTGCGGCGCACATTTCCCTGTAAACCATCCATGACATAGATGCTGTAATCGACGCCGATTCCGAAAATAAAAGACGATATCACGATGTTAATCAGGTTGAACTGCATCCCGAAAATACCCATAATCCCCAGCGTTATATACCAGCTCAGACCCATCGGAAGAAACGTAATTAAGGCGGTCAGAATGTTCCTGTACCACACTAAAAGCACCAGAAACACAAATAACGACGAAAAGCCGAGGATCATATTAAAATCATCATTCATCAGCGTGACCATGTCTTTCGTGTAATAAAACGGGTCAATCACCACACAATGAGGACGTACGGTAACAATATCACTCACAAGGCCTTTCCATTCGGGACTGACCTGTACGGATGTGAAAACCATATATTTACCATCTGTATACTCAATAATGTTGGACATCAATTCATCAGGTAAAATGCCTGCTTCATAGACAGATACAGGCGTAGCAGCTTGGGCAATCATCGAAAAGAAGGGGTCGAACATCTCCGGTTTAAATCCATACGTCCTGCCGGCTTCAATCAACTTTTGCCTCGTATCGGTTATGCGCGACGCAGTCCAAAATTCCTGCCATTGCCTTATGCGCTCAAGTTGCTCGTATTCAGGGATTAAGAGGGTGGCTGTCTGTGAAAAGTCATTTATCTTTCCGGCGTTTTTCAAAGAATCCAATACATTTGCCATCTGTTTACTGAAGATTAAAGCTGAATCCAAGTCCTGCGATGATGCCGCATAATACACTGTTTCATAGCCTTTTGTCGTTTTCGATTCCAATAAATTGATTGAACGGACTTCTTTGGGGTTATTGTATCCGATATTCTTCAGGTCAGGATCGAAAGTGACCCAACGTGATGTATACAAGCAAATTATGCTTACAATGGCAATCGTTATAAGTAACCATTTTTTCCTGTCTAAAGGATAGGTATTCACACGGTTAAGCCATGCAAACACTTTTTCCGAACGCGGATTTTTCTTTGTATTGAAAAAATGCGGTAAAAAAATCAGACAAAACGCTACGGCACCTGTAAGGGCAAAAGCTGTAAACAGCCCAAAATCACGCAATAACGCAGATTGGGTAAAGAGCAGTCCCACAAAGGCGCCTACTGTAGTAATACAAGCTAATACAATAGGAATAGTCTGGTCTTTAAGCACTTGAATAGGATCGTTGACATATTTGTAATGCGTAATCATGTGGAGGCAATAACTAAGTGCTACGCCTAAAATGATTGCCCCTATTCCGAGCGCCATCAACGACATCTTCCCCTGAATCAGATATATAGCTGTCAACGCAAAGAAAGCGCCATACACAATCGGGGCAATCAGAAGAAGTAAAGCAGATTTATTTTTAAAACTATAACCAATTATAACACAAACTATTAACAGCGACACCCCCAATGTCAGTGCGATGTCTTGCTTTATCCTGCGTGAATTGAATACGCTTCGGACAGGAGCGCCATGAAATAGTATGTCTATGCCGGGATTGTCTTTTTTGAACTGTGCGATTTCCTTTTCAAGCATTTTGACGAGGCTTGTCCCTGACAATGAATCGAATCCTTTGAAGTTAGGAGACAAAAATGCCAGCGCAACAGTCGTGTCAGGTGTGAAAAAGTGCTGATATACAACTTTATAATTTCCGCCAAAGCTCTCTGACATCGAGCCGTTGTTCATAAACAAGTTTCGTATACCGATCGGATCGCGACGTATCATATTGCCGAATACCATGCTCGAAGGTGAGATAATCATGTCGTAGTTCGCCGCCATTTGATCGGTAATAGCTTCTTTTGTAAGCATTTGCACTATTGGAGCATACATGGTGGAGTCTATAAAAACGGGCGCATGGTCATAGAGGAATCCCATAGCCGAAATAAGCATGGAGTTATCTACTTGATACAGTATGTTTTGAATATAATTTGTAAGTGAATCCTTTTGAAGCAAATGCTCTACAAACAAGTCGCATTGATCGGACAGCATTTCAACATCTATCGTATCCGATTGAGGGACAAACAATAAGAAGATTTTGTCCTTGACCTTCAGGTTGGCGAACACAAGCTCTTCAGAACTGCCTGTCTCGATGGACGGGAGTAATTTCGAAATGTCTTCTTCATAGACGACTTTACTGCCTAAATAGATGAAACACAGGCTGCTCATTATCAGCAATCCGTAGAAGAGGAACTTGTTTTTGGAGAAAAATTTGAAAAGGGATATCATAAGACTTTAATAATGAATAATGAACAATGAATAATTAACAATGAACAATGAGGCATATTCGGGTGATTTTATGGTGTATAGACCATTACGCATTTCAACGTTATAAATTCCTTTCCGTCCCGACAGATCGATGCTTTGATATTGTATTTTTTGTCGTCATCATTCAACAGGTCGATATTTATCTGTAAATCATCATGTTGCTGCGGGGTAATCATGGCAAGAAACTTACATTGGGCAATGGATTCGAGCAGTAGAGATTGCCCCGTCATTTGCTCCACACATTCCTTGATCATTTGGATATTACAAACGCCCGGCGCCACCGGCATCCCGGGAAAATGCCCATCATACACGCTGCATTCCGACAAAAGTGTCACATCAAATTGAGTATTTCCGCCTGTAGTCGTATGATTACGAATGGAATAGTAGTAGTCGAGCAATTTCATGTTGATTGGATAAGATTTATTTCTGTACAAATATTTTCATCTGACACGAAGCAATCGTTTCGTCACCTGATGCGACTTCGGCCTCTATCAAAGAAAAGTTGAAAATCTCCGAAATCACACGTACATAAGTCTTTAACTCTTCTCCTACAACGGGAAGCCTCTTTACGCGAAACTTCTTGATTTCGCCGATAAAACCCATGGGGGCAGCTTGTTGCCTGCGGTAAGCCTTGTAGCCGGCCTGTGCCGACCCGGACTGGGCGATATGCTCGATAAGCCCCGGTTCAGTAAGGCGTCCATTTTCACAAAACAGATTTTCATACCTGACAGTCAGCCCTGTATGGGCTTCCATGTCGTTGCCGTCAAAAAAAGTATCCAGCATCACGATTGGCGCACGTTGCGGAATCAGCCGGGCAATTTCATCGTCCGTGAAAAGGGCCTCTGCGTCCATCAGGCATTTAACTGTTTGTATATGAGGTTATATAGATCATCAAAAGTCGTTATCCGACTTATATCTGTCCCCGTCATTTTTATTTTACAAATCGATTCAATCAAAGCCACCATATCGACAAGCGCCAAACTGTCTAAATGTAAGGTGTTCTTGATATTAGCCACAGGGGTAATATCCGATTCTTCCACTTCAAATTCTTTGGCCAAAGCCTCATTGATGGTTGCTATCAATTCTTGTCTTTCCATTTTTTAAAATGTTTATATTTTACATATTCCTGATTACCAGGGTTGAATTAGTTCCTCCAAAACCAAATGAATTTGAGAGAAACGTATCAAAATGTTTGTCCACGCGCTTGTCCGGAATATTCAGCAAGGCCGAATCTTCGTCGGGATGCTCGAAATTCAGGTTGGGTGCGATGAAGTCGTGCTTCATCATCAGCATGGAATATACAACTTCGCTGGCGCCTGCCATCCACATTTCGTGCCCTGTCTGCGACTTGGTGGATGTCACCTCGATGCGATAACCATCAAGTACTGAAGCAATTGCTTTGGCTTCGTTGCTGTCGCCCAACGGTGTAGAGGTGGCATGAGCATTGATATATCCGATTTCGTTGAGTTGCATTCCTGCTTCGCGAATAGCCATTAGCAGGGAGCGCCTCGGTCCGTCTACGTTTGGGACGGAAATATGGTCGCCGTTGGACGAAAAGCCGTAGCCGCACACTTCGGCAAGGATTGGTGCTCCACGCTTAACGGCTGATTCATAGCTCTCTATAATAACCGTAGCAGCGCCGCCGCCGGGTACTAATCCGTCGCGGTCGCGGTCGAAAGGTCGCGATGCCTTTTCAGGCTCGTCTTCACGGATGGAAAATGCACTGATTCCGTCGAAACTTCCTATGGAAAAGGGATTTACCTCTTGTGCGCCGCCGCAGATGATACAATCCTGCAAGCCGTTGCGTATCAGCAAGGCGCCAAGTCCGATGGCATGCGATCCGCTGGCACAAGCGCCTGATATTGTGATATTTATGCCTTTCAACTTAAATATACATGCAAGGTTCATGGTGACGGTAGAGTTCATCGACTGGAAAATCCCGCCCGAGCCAATCAGCATCGTATCTTTTTTCTCACGCATGGTGTCAACGCTCCTGACTACAGGCTCGGCACTGCTGTCATTGCCGTACAGGATACCTGTCTCGTGATTTTCTATATAATCCAAGTCCAATCGGGCATTGGCAAGCGCCTCACACGTAGCCACATAAGCATATTTTGCCTGTTCCGGCATATAAACGCGTTGGCTACGGCTAAGAACGTGCTTTAAATCAGGTGTTTCAACGTATCCGGTCAAGGCCGAACGAAATCCCATGGCCTTGCGTTCAGGGTCGAAAATGATCCCTGACTTCGCATGATAGAGCGAATCCCTGACTTCGTCGAGGTTCTTTCCAAGACACGAATAAATCCCTAAACCGGTGATCACGACCTTTCTATTCATTTTTTTCTATTGTTTTGTTTCTTTCGTAATATGGTGATATTCGGCAAGAAAATTATCCAAACCGTTTTCCATCCGCTTTCTGACTACAACTAAATCACTCATTACCTTTGTATTGCGTTTAAGTCTGAATTGCACTGCTTGTATTGTTTGCTTGAAAAAACGCCAATAATACCATGCAAATAAACCAATAAATGGCAACATAGCCAAATAAATCAATGCCCACCAAAGATTTGCGAAAATCCAGGTCAGCACAAAAGTCAGCGTGTATAAGAGTGGAATAGTTATCAATACGCTGATAGCCAGCACAAATGTCCCCCAAAACATAGGGTCTGTCATTCGGCTTCTAAGTATGTTGGGTGCTATAAAATGCAACACGTTCGGCCACAGAGCAAATATTCCTAACGGTAATGATATGATTAGCAATAGAATATTTCCGGCTAAGGCCGGCCACGAGGGACATTGATCGAAAATCGAATCATTGATATTCAATTCGTTGATGCCTTTTTTAAGTGTCAAGGCGTCTGCGTAGATCTTTTCAAGTTCGACTGTTTGTCCGTCTGCCCTTATTTTTTCTAAATTTTCAACCAATAATCTGTCCGATAATAATTTATCAGGCAGTTTGTTTGCATTGAATTGATGTTTCACGGCAAACTTTCGCCCGTAAGTATTGCGGATAAAATCAATTGCCTCATAGTTATCCAAATCGCGAATATCGAGCATCAGCGATTCTATCTGTTTGCGTACCAGTGAATTTACTTGTCGTTGAGCCGTCCTCGGTTTTGTTTTGTATAATTCGTAAAACGGTTGCAGCGAAATAGGCGTACCAAACTTGACCAAGATTTGCTCCCTGAGCTTAAAATAGTCGGAATAATGATTGCAGGACGGCAGAATAAAGATTTCCGTCTCAAAATTGCCCAGCTCCGCCGCCTCGAAAGCCATCTTGGTATATCCGAACGTAAAGTCGCCCAGCCAGCGTTTGTCCTGGTGGCCGGCTTCGGGATACATCACAAGCGTGCCGCCGCCAAGCAGCTCTTTTTCAGACCATAGAAAGGTATCTTTGTTTTTTGCCAGCGATTCGACTCCCTCAAAGGCAATCCTGAAAGAAGGCAATAAACCTATGGCATGCAGGAACTTGCTGAAAAAAGGATTGTAATCAAATATGTCGGCGCGCGAAATAAAATAAGGCTTGCGGTCGTTCAGCGCCAAAAGTATGCCTAACGCATCATTGAGCGTGTTTTGATGATTAGACACAATCATCAAAGGGACACCCGCCTCCGGAATATTCTCTGTATTAAGGTTATACGTACGACTATAATATATCCGGTCGTGAAAAAACCGGATATAAGATTTGAAGATGCGATAAGCAATCCCAACCCGTTGATATGTTGACGTCTTCTGTCCCAACGATTAATTCATTAGCTGTACGGTGGACAAAAATACAAGTTTTTTTTGATTTCATGCCAAATCAGCGTGCAAAAATACCGCTGATTAAAGGAAAAATCGCCCTGAAAGTATTGGCAGATGGATATGGTTCGCTGCTGGCCATCAATGATTTCAAAAGTGTCGTCTTCACTATCCGCCCAGTACATGACATTCAAGGGGAATCCTTTGATAATGGTATTGATAACTGCCTCCCGCTGTTTTTCCTTATAGATAAATTCCCTCCGGAAAGACGGGCGGATATCTAATAAACCACCATAGCCGAAAACGCCGTTTTCGTCCCTGTCTTCGTATCCGTTGAAAAGCTTACGGACGGTTATTTCTTTGAGTTTGATTGTCATAGTTACTGTAATTTCTTTATTTCTCTATTATTTATCAGTGAACGCATCTGTGTAATGGCTACGCTATTAAGTTGTACAAGACGTTCGCTCTGTGGAAGTCCCTGTCGAATAAGTAGGGCGTTAATGCTCTCCATATTCGAAAGTACAACTAATTGTTCCAATGAGGCGTAATCTCTGATATTGCCCGCCTTATCGGAATTTTGATTACGCCATTGTTTGGCAGTTTTTCCGAATAGAGCCACATTCAACAAATCGGCTTCGTTGGCATAAACAAACAACGCCTGTTCTTGGGTAACTGCTTGCGGAATTATTGCTTCTTTAATTGCATCCGTATGAATCCGGTAATTGATTTTCGAGAGTGTGCGATGTAAGTCCCATTCGATAGAAAGTCGTTGATTTTCATCTTCTTTTAATCGTTGAAATTCATGTATGAGAAAATATTTAAATTCGGCAGACAGCCAAGAGCCAAATTCAAACGCTATATCCTTGTGAGCGAAAATGCCTCCTCCGTAACGACCTGATTTTGAGAATATCCCGATAGCGTTTGTCATCTCTACCCAACGCTTTGGCGTAAGCAACAGTCTACCTTCACCATTTCTAACCGTATGGAATCCCATACGGTTAAAATCCGGATTATTCACCTGTTCCCAAACTGCCAGAAAATCCACCGTGTAATAAGTACTCATCCAATTTGAAACAACAATACGCGCTTCCAAATTATCTTTATATCCTGCCATATCAGTCAAAGAAATATAATCGTTGTTTTTTTCTGAAATAACGGTTATCTCTGTTCCTTTGACTATTATCGTTTCTTTTTTGTTCATGGTTTTTTGTTTTTGAGTAAAATTATCGAGTATGGTATTGAAAAATAGCCATTTGTATTTTCAAACGTATAATAGATGTCTTTCGGTTTTGAAGATAAAAGTAATGTCGCCCTAGTATTTGCTTTATTACTGATCAACTTGAAAACCTCTTTATACGTGATGGCGTTCACATTGCCGATGATTAAAAACTTTTTACCGTACTCGTCAGGGGCGGGTATGTTGTTGCCATTTTTGTCGTCATTATATTCCAAGTAAATGGCACGTTCGGAATTGTGTTGACTGAACGGGTCGGCATCCTGATTTTTGTAGAAGGTGGCAATCAGTTTTTTCAGTCCAAGTTTTTCAAAATTAAATGAAAAGTAATGAAAGAAGTTGCTGATACGCGAATCGTCGCAATTGTAATAAACCACCTTGCCACGAAAGTGACTTCGGTTATGTTTGAGCTCTTTTTCAATATCGGTCAATTGCGTATAGAACTCATCTTTCTTTGCGTCCTTTGCATTGTGCAAATCCCTGTTTTTGGATGTTGTTGCCATTTTTAATCTCGTTATGGACTTTTTATGTTTGTTAATTCTCTCGCAAAAGTACACATTGTTTTTGAAGCGACAAAAAACTGCGAAATGCTTTTCAGTTTGATTGCTTGCTGTCGATAAACCATAAAACTGCAACGAAAGCTAATTCAAACAGTAAGATGCTAATAGCTGCGATGAAATACAGATTGTTTTCCCAGCCTGATGGGGCGAGAGCTACACATAATAAGCGTATTATTCCGGTGAAAATGAGCAGTGTAGAGGCGGCAATCGTAAAACCGGCTGCCATCTTGCTGTTTACAACCCAATAAATCATGACGGCAGTAAGAACGATGCTAAGGTCGGCCAAAAGAAAATTCAATGTGGAATAATCGGATAACATGATGCCGATGAGAGTGTTGAAAACTATGAACAATGCTCCGATGATAAGGATAAGACTTTTCATAAGTTTAAGTAATTTTTGCAAGTTTTGATAAAAGTACAAGTCCGTAAAAGATGATCGATAAGACAATGGTCAGATTTGATAGCTTTTTAGCATTCAGGGAATTATGTCTTGCCTTCGAATAATCGCCTGATTTATATGCCGTTTCAACTTTGTTAGCATAAACGATAGCGACAATGCCAATAGGCATCAAAATAAAGCCACTGAAAATACTAATAATGGTAGCTACTACGGCTCTTCCCATATAATTTTTTGGTCTTGAGGGTATTACGTAAGGATAGTTTATGTTGCCTGTCATTACCGGATTATTGACTGTTCCGGCATTCGTATTGACAGGCGGTGGAGGCGGAGGCGGTGTTTTTTTAATATGTCCGCACCATTCGCATACAACGGCACCTTCATCAATCGGATTTTTACATTTCGGACAAAGCATAGTATTCAAATTTTACTTAACAGTTCCTTTTTCTTCTCCGAAAATTCTTCTTCAGTCAGAATGCCGGCCGTTTTTAATTCACCCAAATCTTTGAGAAGTTTAATGACTTCATCTCTGCTAATTTGTGATGATTGTGAGGCGGTTGGCATCACATTGCCCATCATGTTTGCCATCGTGTTTGCGAGCGGTTGCGCCATGCCAATGCCAACCATCGTACCCAGAATGCTGCCGGTGCCGCCATCGCCGCCGCCTATGTTTTCGGCAGCTTTTTCGGTGGTATCGAATGTGCGCTCTATCTTGTACATTTCCAGGTTTTC
>JAITMM010000274.1 GCA_031277335.1 Tannerella sp.
CTCAATGCCTACGACGACCAGGAGGTGGCCATCAAGGTGTTTCAGGATGAAGACAGGGTGGCGTTGCCGGTCGTCGATACGGATGGCGTACTGCTTGGTATTCTGACCATTGACGACGTGATGGATATCGCCGAAGAAGAAACGACGGAGGACTTCCACAAATTCGGCGCCTTGCAGGACGGTATTGTCAATCCACTGAAAGCGAGATTATTTGACTTATATAAACAACGCGTCGTCTGGCTCGTTTCGCTGGTCTTTATGAGTGTGCTTTCCGGGGCGGCCATTGCCCATTTCGAGAATATGATACAGGCGGCGGTCGCGTTGGTGTTCTTTATGCCTCTGCTGATTAACAGCGGCGGCAATGCCGGTTCGCAATCGGCTACGCTGATGATTCGTGCGCTGGCCGTGGGCGACGTACAGTTAAAACACTGGTTTCGACTATTATCTAAAGAGCTGATTGTCTCATTGTTACTTGGAGCTACCATGGCCATAGGCGTTGCCTTTGTGGCCAATTTCCGGGCGCCCGATGTGATGATGGTTGTGGCGCTGACCATGGTGCTGGTGGTGATTATGGGCAGTATCATCGGGTTGTTGTTGCCGTTTATCTTTACCACATTCAAATTAGACCCGGCTTTGGCCAGCGCTCCGCTTATCACGTCGCTATGTGATATCCTAGGGATAATTATTTATTTCTCGATAGCAGTCAAAATGCTGGGAATGTGAGAATTTCACCCTTCCTTCGTCATCCACGCCTTAAACTCGGCCGCCTTGTTTTTGCTGATATAAATCTTTTCAGGCGTTTCCACGTCGAGCGTGACAAGTAGGCGGCTATCAAACCAGATTGTGATATTCATCACGCTGCTTCGCGCTATCAGATATTGTTTGTTGGCGCGTATAAACTCAGTGGGATTCAAGGATGTAGCAATCTGTTCCAGCGTTTTGGGATAAGGAATCACTTGCCCGTTTTTCAGGAAGATACGCGTATTCTTGTCTGTCGTATAAAAACATGATACCTCACTGATGCTGACCGGCAGCAGTTTATCGCGATCGGGCACAAGCAGCTTATCGCGATAACTCGGAATTGCACTTATATTTGAAAGTCGTGTAATATATTGAAGCATATCCGATTGCGACCATCGCTTATACTTATCTATCGCCCGTATCAAATCTTCTTTCTTTATCGGTTTGAGGAGATAGTCGACGCTGTTGACCTTGAATGCTTCTATGGCATACTCGTCATAAGCCGTTGTGAAAATTACCGGTGTCTCGATCATTATACGGTTGAAGATGGAAAATGCTGAACCGTCCGACAAATGAATATCCATCAGTATCAGGTCAGGCAAATTGTTGTTTTGCAGCCACTTGACAGTCTGTTTTATGCTCTCCGTATTACCTGTGATTTCAAGTTCGGGGTCAATTTCGGACAACATGGCGATGATATTTTCACACGCTACGGTTTCGTCTTCAACAATCAGTATTCGCATAGTCAGACTATTATTTTAAAGGCATGTATACATAGAACATTTCCTTATCGCTCTCTATTCGTATCTGCTTATTCATCAGCAATATAAATCTATTTTCAAGATTCTTGATGCCGGTACCGTTAGTATCGGGGATAGTGATTTTTGGGAATACGGGATTAGAGACGACAAGTTCTGCCTGCTCATTCAATCTGATGGTAACGAGCATCTTATGCTCGCTGTCGATTGTGTTGTGTACTATGATATTGTCTATCAATGGGAGCAATGACAGTACTGGAATTTGCAGATTCATCTGTTCATTTGGAACGTCTATATTGAAAATCAACTTGTTGGCATATCGTACTTCGAGCAGATATCTAAAAGCCTGTACAAATTCCAATTCTTTTTCCAATTTCACCAGCCCCTTCTTTTCGCTTTGCAGAATATAACGAAAGACGTCAGACAGCATATTGATGTAAGCCAATGTATTATCATCGTCTTTCTTCCGAATCAAGGCTGACAAACTATTCAGCGAATTAAAGAAAAAATGCGGATTGATCTGGTTTGTCAAGGCATCGCATCGACTTTGCAGATTTTCGATTTTGAGCTGCTCAATTTCCTGTTCTTTCTTGGTTTGAATATTGTATAACAGCACAATATGTCCAAGAAACGTACATACTATCCCCACGACAAAGAACTGAAAAATCAATACGCCGGTGAAACAATCCGATTTTTTGACAGGTAAAAAATGAATTATAAGTAGTGAAAATGCAATATAAATCAAATAGGCTAATGCGATGATAATGAAATTACGGATAAAATGCCGAACTATAGATGTTGTTTTAAATCGCTGTAAATCATTTCTCAATACAAACCATATCAGGACTATGAAAAAAATGTACCTGAACATAAAAAACGCGAAGAACCAGCGATGATGCTCAGGCTCCAGTATATCAAGGTCCCACGACAGGCCGGCAATATTCGGATAAATAATAAAAAATGCTCCGATTACGCTAATCAGCAATAATTTAACCGAACGATTTTTTTCAAACAGTTGCATCTTCGTTTTTAATTCGCCTTCAAATCAAAGCAAAACAGCAAATCTTGATTTCTAATGAAAAGTTTACCTGCAGCTACCACCGGATGCGTCCATACCATGTTGTCAATTGTTTCAATCTTGGTACGCTCAGGGATTTCGAGGCTGCCAAACTCTTTGACGCCGTCGGTAGAAGCAGCAATAACAGAAGTCAATCCGGTACGTTCGTCAAGCAGGATCAGCCTGTTATTCACTCCGAGTATAGAGCCTTTGCCGCCTTCGCCTATTTTACGTTGGCTCCAAACTAATTCACTCGTTTGAAGGTCTTGGCACGACCAGCCGGATACATCTGAAAAACCATATATATGATTATCATTCAACAGATAACCACCATGTTGATTTACTAAGTTTCTATTGGCATATACCATTTCGGCTTTGATGTTTTCACCATCTTTAGCGAGCTTCACACCCATGCATCCCAAATTTTGCCCTGTTGAAACATACACAAAATTGTCATGCACAACAGGCGTATTCAGAACTGAAGAAATCTTCTCCGACCACGTCGGATAATCTACTTTCCACAACAAACGTCCATCCTTTGCAGCAACACCGGCAACACACCCTGTGGCGTGCACTACATACTGACGTATGCCACCTACTTCTGTAATAACTGCCGAGGTATACCCGCTAAGCACTTTCAAATCTTTTGATCTCCAGACAACATTACCTGTATTTTTATCAAGAGCTGCCACAGTTCCCTGATCGCCGCCCGGTGTGCAAATCACTAAGTTACCGTCTATTAGAGGAGACTCGCTAAACCCCCAGTCCATCTGAGACATAATATTGCCGCCAAGATCGGTTCTGAAATCTTTTTGCCAGATAAGACTGCCATCAGCAGCAGAGAGGCAATGCAGTTGTCCGCCTCCGCGAACGAGATATAGCCTGTTTCCGTCTACCGTGACTGAGCCGCGAGAGCCGTTGCCTCGATCCATAATAAACTCAGTACCAAGAATTTGTTTCCATAACTGAGCGCCAGTCCTTAAATCTAAAGCGAATGCAAAGTCGCTGCCGTCAGCCGCGCCCTGGCAGTAAAGCGTTGTTCCGACAATGGTTGGCGCCGAATAACCTGCGCCTGCCTGACGGAATGTCCATAAAAGCGGCGGTTTTTTTGCCGACCAGTCTAAATTGAGTCCTGTCTCTTTCGAGATGTTATCGCGCTGAGCGCCTAACCATTGCGGCCAGTCCTGCGCCGAAGTATCCATGCAAGATAAAGCCAACAAGGCAATGATTGAGATAATGATTGAATTACGATTCATATTTTATAAATTTATTTATTGTGTATCAATTGTTTGCTAATTTTTCTCCATTGTGATTATAATATCAATGACGTTTTTTCTGCGTATCAAGAAGCTATACAGAGCCATAAATTTGCTAATCAATGCAAAAGTAAATTAAAATCCGTAATCGTCAAGTATTATCACGCATCAAAGCGAAAAAAAAGTAAGTGATAACGAAAAAATTGAATAGTATTCGAAAATTTTAATCTATATTTGTCAAATAAAAAACAACCTTATATGAGATTTTTATTTATTTTACTTGTATGTTTCATAGTGACAGATGCTTATGCGCAGGAGCACTACGATATTGTGATTGTAGGTGGGACACCCGGCGGGATTATGACGGCCATCTCGGCAGCCCGCGAAGGAAAAACATCCGTCTTGCTTGAACGGACGGAGCATGTGGGCGGCCTACCGGCCAATGGACTGGGTGCTACCGATATAGCTACGCGCAACGCGACCACCGGACTGTTCAAGGAATTTGTCGATCGCGTGCTGGCCTATTATGTCGACCGCTACGGAAAAGATTCGCGGCAGGTGACCGACTGCAGTGACGGCTATCATTTCGAGCCGTCGGTGGCAGCACAGATATTTAACGACATGCTGGCGGAACAAAAAGACAAAATTAACGTGCTGACCATGCGCCAGTTCGATGCCGAACCGCGCAATATTGACATGAACAATGATGTCATCAGTGCGATACGTATTCTTAATCGTACGACACAACAGATTGAGACTTATACAGGTAAGGTCTTTGTGGATGCCACGTATGAGGGCGATTTGGGAGCGGCGGCTAAAGCTCCCTTCCGCATAGGGCGCGAAAGCAAGGATGAATTTAACGAGCCTGGCGCCGGTGTCGTGTATAAATACTGGGGCGGGCCGGAGCAGGATCGCAGTACGTTTCAGGCTGATAACTCCGTGCAGTCTTATAATTACCGGCTGTGTCTGACTAAAAATCCGGCCAACCGTGTGGCAGTCCCGAAACCTGACTCTTATAACCGCGAAGAATATGCTTCGATGGTGGAAGATGTGTGGACGGGGAATAACACAAGCGTTTTGATGCAAGGCGTTACGCCCGAAATGATGGAAGCCAACCGCAAACATATCGCGCAGGGCAACCCTACGCAATTGCCCGGCGACGTCTGGGGCATCGCCAAAATCACCAATCTGGTAGCCTTGCCCAACGGCAAGACGGATGCCAACAATCAGCACTGGGCATTCATTTCCACCGATCTGCCCGAGGAAAACTGGCCGTGGCCTACGTCCAACTGGGACTGGCGCGACCGTTTTGCCCAACGTCTGCAGGACTATATCACCGGCCTCGTATGGTTTGCGCAGAACGACAAGGCCTTGCCGGAGCATTTCCGGAAAGCATGCCTGGAATGGGGCTTCGCCAAAGATGAATACACGGATAACAATAACTTTCCGCGCCAGGTCTACGTGCGCGAGGGACGACGTTTCGTGGGCGAGTATTATTTTACGGCCAATGATGCCATTCCGGTAGCGCCGGGTCAACGTCCGCCACTGCACGCAAACAGCATCACGGCAAGTCATTATGCACTTGACTCTCATGCCGTTCGCAAACGTGAGCCGGGCAAAATACACCTTGATGGATTTCTCAGCTATCCCTCAGCCGTATACACGGTGCCTTACGGTGTAATCGTCCCGAAAGGCGTTGATAACCTGCTGATTCCCGTGCCG
>JAITMM010000282.1 GCA_031277335.1 Tannerella sp.
TAACTGACCCGTTGTTTCCTCAAATAAGGCTTTCAGCCGGTAAAATGTTTGTGCCCAAATCGTTCCTCTCGCCCGGGCTACAATTTGTCCCGAAAGTTGATCTTTTTCCACAAATTCCAGGTAACAATGTCCGGATGAGGCATTTTCGCGAACATCACTCGTTTCCGCCTGAATCCAGTAATCGCCCGGCACAAGTTGACGGATGGCATCACTCACCTGTTCGTTTAACTCCGACAGTGTCAGCGCTTCTTCATTATCAATTGAATCAAATAGGTTCATTCCAGTCCCTTTCTGTATGCCTTAAAAAAATCAGGTACACCAAACCCTTTTTCCACATCCGGCCGGTCGGCTTGCGAAGATGTCTGCCGAATCAATTCAATGACCTCTACATTTGATAACCAGTGTAATGACTGCCACAGACAGATGCCAAGTCCGGCCACAATCGGTGTGGAATACGAAGTCCCGTTGACGCGTCGCACGTATCCCTGTGCGCTGATCACTGCAACGCTCTGTCCTAAAGCCACTACATCGGGTTTGACCCGCAAATCGGCCGTGAAGCCCGTCGAACTGAAAGCGCAGCGTTCCAAGTCCTGCGTGACGGCTCCAACCGTCACTACATCAGCCACATCGGCCGGAAAAGCAATCTTTCCCCACGGCAAGTTGCCTTCATTCCCGGCGCAGCAAAAAATCAATATCCCTTTTTCTGCCGCAATGGAGGCTACGCGGCTGATAAATGCCGTTTTACCGTCCAAATCGGTCAGGGAATAATCTGCCTGCGGATTATCGAACGAGTAATAACCTACGGATGTGGTCACTACGTCTACTCCCACACTATCAGCATATTCTATTGCCGCCGCCCAAAAATCCTCTTCAATCGGAAATTCGGTGCGCATATCTTCACTCTTGATTAACAGGTAAGAAGCTTCCGGCGCCGTGCCGATCATCCAACCCGGCAGGTTGGACGCCAGACAGGAAAGCACCTCAGTCCCATGGTCACTGCCGCAAAACACATCAGCGCCCGGAAACACGATATTTTGCGTCCCCAACAGTTGCAACGATGCAAACGCCTTGATCCTGTCCACATGCCTGAAACCGGCATCAATCACCGCCACACGCATCCCCTGTCCGCGACGTCCCAAGTCATGCAACTTGATACCATTGAGCATCTCAATCTGCTGCCGGGAATAACCATACTCATCCGTAAGTTTCTCCAATACAGGTGCTAACGGCGTTTTATCATCTGTGCAGACATCGGCATTGATTCTGTTTGTCCCCGTCCAGACGCAAGCCACCGAATCTACCATTGGCAACCCGTTGAGGTGCTCAACGAGCAGACTGTCGGCACATTCGACAACAAGGGTGGACATCCATTTACTTTGCGTAACCAGCTGAAATCCTGCACTTACTATTGCGTCAATATACTGCTGACCGATAGGGACATCCGATTCCGTCACTTCTATATATCTTTTATTCCGGCGTGCGATGGATTCGGCTGACAAAAAGACTTCGGGTATCTCAACTGCATTGGCTGCCAACCCTTTATCCTTCAAGTATACACGAAAACAGTAACTTGTTCCCGCATCGGCCGGAGCCGTTGCCCGGAAACTGTTACTCTCTCCCGCATCCGCCGGCATCGTTCCCCGTAAACAGTTATTCGCTTCCGTACCTGTCAGCACCGTTGCCTGCAACACCACTACTATCATCCACAGAATGAGCTTTATATGATAATTTTTCCTACCCGGCATTTCGTATTGCTTTCGATTAAATATTTGCAAAAATAAGCATCATTCCACGACTGACCAAAATATCGGGCGCTTATTTTACGGTCTCAATGCCGTCATCCCATGATATCTCCCTGAAAATCAGCCGCAAAAAAAAGAAGGCGACCTTTCGGCACCTTCTTTATAAAAGCCGCTCAGAAGATATGAACAAACTCCGTATGACAGGATTTGAGTGCCTTTGCTGCCTTTGTAATCCGCCGTGACTGAATCATTCCCTAAGGATGCGGCCCGCCATTAGCAGTAAGCGCGTGTCTCGGAATTGTTATTTTTCTGATGAGTTTCCCAATCAAACTGACGCGGCTTAACTCATTCTTTCTGCAAATATAGATACTATAAACGAATCAAACAAATTTTTTCCCAAAAAAAATGATTTTTTTTTCATCCCAATCAAAAAAGGCGACATCCATCGCTGAATATCACCTTTTTACAAATGAGTGAAAAATGAGGCTAATTTGCTTTGTTCACCTTACTTACCACTGCTTTGAAAGCATCCGGATGGTTCATAGCCAAATCGGCTAAGACCTTGCGGTTGATTTCAACACCGGCTTCGCGCAAAGCGCCCATCAGGCGCGAATAGGATAATCCTTCCAGGCGGGCAGCCGCATTGATCCGCTGAATCCACAACCCGCGGAACGTACGTTTTTTATTGCGACGATCGCGAAATGCATACGTTAAACCTTTTTCCCACGTGTTCTTTGCGACTGTCCACACATTCTTACGCGCTCCGTAGTAGCCTCTCGTAAGTTTCAAAATCCGTTTTCTTTTTGCTCTTGAAGCAACATGATTGACTGATCTTGGCATAATCTTGAATTTTTGAATGTTAGCGCCATCTTGTTGATGATCTTGGGAGCTGAAACATTCGGTTAATAAAATCTGTTATAAATCTCTTGTTTGTAAATGAATCATTTCAAGCACAATAAATGCTTTACGTTATTTTCATCCGCTTTGGAAACCAACCCGACATGTGTCAGATTGCGTTTTTGCTTCTTAGTCTTTTTCGTCAGAATATGACTGTGATAAGCATGTTTTCTTTTGATCTTCCCTGTCC
The DNA here is from genome assembly GCA_031277335.1 of Tannerella sp. Classification (GTDB taxonomy): domain Bacteria; phylum Bacteroidota; class Bacteroidia; order Bacteroidales; family Tannerellaceae; genus Tannerella. The sequence goes on from JAITMM010000282.1 coordinate 2,830, forward strand.
CGGTAAGGGCGAACCTCTTTTTGGCACCGGAATTAGTCTTCATCTTTGGCATGTTTTGTAAAATTTTAAATTATAA
>JAITMM010000006.1 GCA_031277335.1 Tannerella sp.
ATAAAAAGGTGAAACTGGTCATTATCCTCCCGGATGAAGATTCATCGGAAATTGAGCAGCGTAAACAGGCGATGGAGCGCCTATTGAAACGACAGCATACGGTGTCTTCAAATCATTTGACGGTTGAAGATCTGGATAGTATCAGGTTTGAGCGTTTAAAAGAAAAATATCAATTAAAACCAATCTCTCATTGCTTTTAATAATTCAACCCGAATGCCCATAAAGGGACTGTGTTTTGAAATTGCACTCTCAAAAGTGCAATTTTTATTATATTTTGCACTTTGCTTGGTGCAAATTCGGTTTCTGGCCGACTTTGCCCTCAACTCTTTCAATAAAGCGAGGGCACTACGCTTGGCAAGGGATGAAATTATAATTTGACATTTCTAAACCGTGTGTTCAACTCCCCAATCCGTTTGATGAGTTTGTCAAATGGCAGGGATTCACCGTATATCATTGTAGATTGCATTCTTTTATAGTCTTCTTCCCAGTAAGCAATCACTTCTTTGGGTGGAACAAAGGAAATCGTTTGAGGCATAAGTGTTCCGTAGTCAAAGTCTTTTAAACCGATGAACTTTCGACGGTGTTCTATTACGGATTTGTATAAGTCCGTATCATTCAATGCCTCCTGTGTAATTGACGTATCCGCCATCTTTTCCAAATCATAAAGATGACGGGACATCCGTTCGATTCGGATGTCTTTTGTTGCTTTTGCAAATTCCTCGTGGAGTAAACAGGCTTTTTCAAGAAACGTCCGTTTTGGGGAAACCGCCTCTATCTCAAAGCTTTTACCGGAAAAGACAGCGTCGGGATAGGTACGGGAAACAATAGAGTTAATATGGACTTTCTCTTTGGGTTCATTCATTGAGCGTCCGCTAACTTCAATCAATACCTTATTCTGTATGTAGTCTACGTTTGAGAAATCGGAAATATAATGTACTTCAATCATTTCCGGGTCTGTTGTTGTTACACTCGTTATTTCCACATGAATTGAAAAAGAAGAATCCGGTATTCCTAATCCAATCAATTGATTTTTAAGTTCAGATTGCAATGTCTCCCGTGTGAATGAACATGAGGCTCTACGAAGCTTGTCGCTGATCTGTGTCCTGGATAAATCCCCGCCAAAACCAAGATATTCCCTGTCTATGGCAATATCCACATCTTCTGAAAACCGTTCAATCAATTCCCAGCATTTACCGAGAGAAGTACCGCCCTTGAACAAAAGATGCCCTGCAAAAGGCATGGAGAAAAGAGACTTCAATACCATCGTAACCCACCAGTCCTTTTCGATGGCTTGAGGTGGCAGTTTTGTTTGTTTACTTGCCTGGGTAAGTACATTTACTCTTTCTTTTTTCGGAAGTTTTAACCATTCAATCATATTATTTGCCGTATTTTATTTCGGATCCAAGCAGGCGCAAGCCTTAAATCTTCTGCTATTTTTTCTTTTGCCTCATGCAATAAAGCTTTTTGGATAAGTTTCATATCATTATCAGTAACAGCTTGCTCTCCGATTTCTTTGAGGGCCGAGACAATCAACATTAAAACATCGCTTTTATATGCCAGATTTTTGGGCACAACATGCTTGAACACAATCTGCTGATTATAAATATTGATTTTACGTGGAGCGCCGTCCGTATGAAAAACAATATTCACAGGCACTTGCGTTGACAAGCCCAATGCATTCAATGCATAAGCGCCCGTAGGAACGATTCTCGCCTTATCCCGTCTGGCTATTTCCCCCGCAATTTTTTCAACGCTCGGGTACAAAATGCCTAATCCCAACTTCCTGTCAATGGCAGGATATAAATAGATTCCGTGTGCCAGACGGACAAGCATGCCGCTTTTCTCAAATCTAAGCAATGCTTTTTTGATGGCTTCCGAAGTTCCTAAAGAAGTAAAATCGTCTGCAAAATAAATTTTACCTCTTCTATGCCGTTTTATGGCATCTTCTATCTTGTTTACAGTACTTTGCATATTTTTTTCTTATAAATTCCGTCCCAAATATACGATAAATTTGGGACATACAATCAAAGCGTGCAACAAAATTATATTCTTATCCACATTTCACCCGACCGGCGTAAGTCGGCGCGTGTGGCGGAGACGTTGCACGCAACGTCTCTACGTTTGATATTCCGGCGGTTGGCGGAGGTTTCGGCCTACGCGTAGCGGGGCTTAACGAATATTTTGCAATTTTTTGAAAAATTAAATTTATTTTTGTCGGTTTTCTTTGTTTGTATGTGATTATTAACTACTTTTGCAGCGCTTTAATGAGTGGTGATGATGGCTCGCACCCGGTGATTCCGGAAGGGGGGAAGATAGTGAGTTCGAAAGCGTCATTTTACTAATTGATTGGAAGCGAAGGACTTGGCAGTAAATTGGCAAATTCAAATACAGGCTTTGGAACAAAAGTACCAAAAGAATCAGGCAATTGGAACGGGATTTGAGTCCGTTAGAAGGTGTCGCGCAGGCCTTGCAGTCATTGCGGACTTGATCCGCAATCGCCCGTTCAATTCATGTCTGTGGCGTCGCGCAGTGAGCCTGTGCGCCCTGTTTCTGCTGACGGGAGCGTTTGTCCGGCTGATTTCTTCGTGCGAGACGGAATATATTCCCGATACAACCGAAAACGGACATACAACGCTTATCGCCAAGGAAGGCAATTTCAATCTTGACCTCCGTTTCGCCGGTTTTGGAGAGGGAGACATGACGCCCGATCCGCGTTCGATGGAAGCTTCAAAAATAGATATGAAGCCCGAGACTGACATCATCCGCGTTGACGATGACCTTTATATATATGCCACCCTCTCCGTCGACCCCGTAGACCAGGCGCCGCCCGTCAGGACGAGGTTGTTCAATACAGATGCGCGCATCAGGATCATCGTTTACGATTCGACGGCTACTGACATTTTCACCAAAAAACTTGAAACGCTTTACAGGGACAGCATGGGCACACTTGTCCGCGAAGACCTTGTCGGCTACAAGATCAACCTCGATGCCGGAGACTACAAGTTTATCGCCTATTCCTACAATACCACGACACCTCCTCCGACCTGGGCCGATACGCTCACCAACATCGACTCCTCGAATGACCTGATCTGGGGCATGTCGCCGACGGTGAGTATTGTGCAGAACGCCACGGCCCCCATCCCCGTCCCCATCTCGATGTTTCACAAGATGTCGCAGGTCAAATTAGTGGCCAAGACAGGCCCGTCAGGCCCGAACATCACTGCTTTCAGCGGCGTGTCGATGCCGGGATATGCAGTGAACATGGCCACTTTCAGTGGGACGATTTCGAAAACGTCGGACACGCCCGTTCCCCTGACATTCAACTTCCCGACCGTAGGCTCGGACTCCATCACGTCCGATACGCGGACGGTCTATACGGCGGGAAATATCCCGACCATCATCACCATCGGCACGCTGACCGTCGACGGCCGGCCGTCGCTCACCAATGTCCCGGCCACGTTTGCCAAGTCGCTGCAGAGCGGCTATTCCTATACGATGCGGATGCAGATCGGCGATTCGCCCGCCTTGACGGACGACGAGCCGCCGAAAGGCTTCGTCCCCTATATCGGCGCCTTCTGGAAACACGACCAGGTCGGCGAGCGGCTGATCCGCATGCCGAGGATTCTCAACGACTCGGCGGACGGCGTCTGGACGGCGCACGTCATCGAGGGCAAGAGTTGGATCCTACTCGACACGCTGGCATCG
>JAITMM010000064.1 GCA_031277335.1 Tannerella sp.
GAATTGGCTGCGAAGGTATGGATTAACAAGTATGCGCTCAAAGATGCCTTTGGCAACATCTACGAGAAGTCACCCGACGACATGCACCATCGGCTGTCAAGTGAAATCGCCCGTATTGAGCAAAAGTATCCTAACCCATTGACTGAGGCAGAGCTATTTGAACTGTTCGATCATTTCCGATACATCGTCCCGCAGGGAAGTCCGATGACGGGGATCGGCAATGATTTTCAGATAGCTTCGCTGTCAAACTGTTTTGTTATCGGCATCGACGGGCCTGCCGATTCCTATGGCGCCGTCATACGGATTGACGAGGAACAGGTGCAACTGATGAAACGTCGCGGCGGCGTCGGGCACGACTTGTCGCATATCAGGCCAAAAGGCTCGCCCGTCAAAAATTCCGCGTTGACTTCCACAGGATTAGTCCCGTTTATGGAACGATATTCAAACTCGACGCGCGAAGTAGCTCAAGATGGAAGACGAGGCGCCCTGATGTTGAGCGTTTCAATCAAACATCCTGATGCAGAATCATTTATTGATGCTAAAATGACAGAAGGCAAGGTGACCGGAGCCAACGTGTCAGTCAAGATTGACGATGATTTTATGAACTCGGTCGTCAACAACGCTCCGTATCAGCAGCAATATCCGGTAGACTCATCAAATCCTTTGATGGTCAAGCGTATAGAAGCTATGACGCTATGGAAGAAGATAATTCGTAACGCATGGAAATCGGCCGAACCGGGCGTACTGTTTTGGGATACGATTATCCGTGAATCCGTGCCCGACTCGTATGCTGACTTGGGATTCCAAACTGTGTCAACCAATCCTTGCGGCGAGATTCCACTCTGCCCCTACGACAGTTGCAGGCTTTTGGCCATCAATCTCTATTCGTATGTCATCAACCCGTTTACAAAAGAAGCACGTTTCGATTTCGATTTGTTCATCAAGCATGTCGGTCTGGCGCAACGTATTATGGACGATATCATTGACCTCGAATCGGAAAAGATTGAAAAAATTCTTGAGAAGATTGATGCCGACCCCGAGCTGTTAGAAGTCAAAGAAGCCGAAAGACATCTATGGGAGAAGATTCAGAAAAAGACTTTACAGGGACGTCGTACAGGCGTAGGAATCACTGCCGAAGGCGATATGCTGGCTGCACTGAACCTGCGTTACGGCTCGGCTGAAGCAACTGATTTTGCAGAAAAAATTCAAAAGACACTTGCATTGGGAGCCTACCGCTCGTCAGTGGACTTAGCTAAAGAACGCGGCGCTTTCGAGATTTATGATGCCAATCGCGAAAAAAACAATCCTTTCATCCTCCGACTGAAAGCCGAAGACGAACAATTATATAAGGATATGGTCAAAAACGGTCGTCGAAACATTGCATGCCTGACCATAGCACCCACAGGCACAACAAGTTTGATGACTCAGACCACCTCAGGCATCGAACCTGTCTTCCTGCCTGTCTACAAACGTCGCCGTAAAGTAAATCCGAATGACATATCTACGCGCGTAGACTATGTAGATGATTCGGGCGATGCTTTCGAGGAATACATAGTCTTCCATCATAAGTTTGTGACCTGGATGCTGGCCAATGATCATTCTGTAACTAAGACATATACGGCAGATGAGATAGACGAATTGGTCAAGCAGTCACCATATTACAAGGCTACGTCAAACGACGTCGACTGGGTGCAGAAAGTCAAGATGCAGGGACGAATCCAGAAATGGGTAGACCATTCCATCAGCGTGACGATTAATCTGCCTTCAGACGTAACAGAGGAATTAGTCGAAAAGTTATATATAGAAGCCTGGAAATCAGGATGTAAAGGCTGCACGGTATATAGAGACGGTTCGCGATCGGGAGTACTTGTATCTGCTGAAAATAAGAATCAGAATGCAACGAATTGTCCGGAAATGCCAATCATTGTGGCCACTCGCCCGCGCGAATTGGAAGCAGAAGTAGTTAAGTTTCAAAATAATAGGGAAAAATGGATTGCCTTTGTGGGACTTCTCAACGGACGTCCTTACGAGATATTCACAGGATTAGCCGACGACGACGAAGGGCTGATGTTGCCCAAGAATGTGACGAAAGGAACAATCATCAAAAACCGCGACACAGAAGGAAAGAAACGCTATGATTTTCAGTTTAAAAACAAACGCGGATTCAAGATGACCATGGAAGGACTGGACAACAAGTTCGACCCCGAATTTTGGAATTACGCCAAACTCATTTCAGGCGTGCTTCGATTCGGAATGCCTATTGAGCAAGTAATCAAGCTTGTACAGGGAATGGAGCTGGACAGCAAATCCATCAACACCTGGAAAAACGGCGTTGAACGGGCGTTGAAAAACTATCTGCCAAACGGCACCGAAGCAAAAGGACAGAAATGCCCGACTTGCTCCCTCGAAACATTGATTTATCAGGAAGGTTGCCTGATCTGCACCAACTGCGGCGCTTCAAAATGTGGATAAAATATGACTATCATCTTTAATATCAACTATATTACCTCCGGCAAGGCGAAGCTCTGCATTACAGGTTCAATACCCGAATTAGGAGATTCCCGGCCGGAACAGGCTGTTCCAATGGAGTATGCCGGATACGGCAATTGGAAGCTGGCAATTGATACATTTGCTGAGGAAATCACTTATAATTATGCGATTAAAAGTGATTCAGGCATGAAACACGAACCATGGTCACGTAAACAGTTCATCAGATCCGATGTAGTAGGCGTAAAAGTATGTTATCTGTATGACTTTTGGACTATTACTCCAAAAGATGAATTATTCTATACTTCTGCGTTTACAAAAAATATTTTTGCCCGTATTGGCACTGATAAAAAAGTAAGTAGTAATGTGATACCGACAATTTTCAAATCTTTACGACTGAAAATCAAGGTATTATGCCCTTATATAGAACGCACTCAAAGTCTCTATATTACAGGCAATTGCGAAGAGTTAGGTCACTGGAGTCCCGTTAAGGCCTTGGAAATGAGTGATACAAACTTTCCCGAATGGGAGGTCAGGTTGAATAAGGAGGTTGTTTCGTTTCCTTTGGAATACAAATTTTTCATCGCCGACAAAAATACACGTGAAAATATCAGGTGGGAAACAGGCGAAAACAGAATTATAACTGATTTGCCCGACGCGGAAGACACCGGTTTTGTGATTGCCGACTTCCCATTTCGCAACGATATCTGCCCCGCGTGGAAAGGAGCCGGCACGGTGGTGCCTGTATTCGCGCTACGCTCAAAAAAGAGCTTCGGTATCGGTGATTTCCATGATTTAAAACTACTTATCGATTGGGCGAAATTGACCGGCCAGAAAGTGATTCAGCTTTTGCCGATGAATGACACTACCTCAACTTACACGTGGACAGACTCTTACCCGTACAACGCCATTTCTACTTACGCCTTGCATCCTATTTATATTTCCTTATCCGAGTTGGGCAAGCTGAAAGACAAGAAGTTAGACCTTATGTATAAACAAAAACAAATCGCGTTGAATAAGTCAAAAGACGTCAAATATGAGGAGGTGTTGAAATATAAACTCAGCTATTGTCGCGATTTTTTTAACCGGAATGAGACGCAAATAGTAAGAAATATTGATTTTCAATCATTTCAAGTATATAATATGGAATGGTTAATGCCTTATGCCAAATTTTGCTATTTCCGAGACAAGTACAAAACATCTTCATTCTCTAAATGGGAAAATGGAGAGGCTATATACAATCAACTACAAACCTTTAAGTTATTAGAAAAGGATGCAAATAGTACCCATGAGCTATATTTCATCTTTTTCTTGCAATTTGTTTTGCATAACCAATTTAAAGCCGCAGCTGATTATGCACGCAGTCAAGGTATTATCCTGAAAGGAGACTTACCGATAGGAATAAGTCGGACAAGCGTGGAGGCTTGGAAGGATTCATCGCTTTTCAACACCGACATGCAAGCCGGCGCTCCCCCCGATATGTTTTCATCGACAGGTCAAAACTGGGGATTTCCAACATACAATTGGGAGATGATGGAAAAAGATGACTATGCCTGGTTTAAAAATCGTTTTCGTAATTTGAGCCTTTACTTTGATTGTCTGCGTATTGACCATATCTTAGGATTTTTCCGTATATGGGAGATACCTTTAGATTACACACAAGGTTTGTGCGGTCATTTCAGGCCTGCTCTACCTTTGACAGAGGCTGAAATTGAGGCATTTGGATTCAAATTTGATAAGCAGTATACAAAACCTCAAATTAATGTCGGTTTTTTGGACGAAATATTCGGCGAACTGGCGGCAGAGATAGCTGAGAAGAATCTTAAAAAGGTGAGATATAATTATCTGGGGTTAAATTCATTGTGTGATTCCCAAAGAAAAATTGAAGACTTTTTCTCCGATAAATCATCTTTGAAAGATATGTACTCAAGGGCTGCGTTTCGCAAGTTACAGGTTATTAAGGATGGGCTATTCAAAATCTCAAATGAGGTGCTTTTCATTAAAGACCCCTATGAGAAAAACAAATATCATCCTCGTATAAATGCCTACAATACTTATGCTTACCAAAAACTGTCAGAACAAGACAAGACGGCATTCCAACAACTGTCGGATCACTTTTTCTACGAACATCATAACGAATTTTGGAAAACTGTGGCTTTAAAGCATTTAACTCCGTTGGTAAACTCCACAGACATGCTCATCTGCGGTGAAGATTTAGGAATGATTCCAAAGTCAGTGCATGAAGTGATGGACAGGCTGCATATCCTGAGCTTGGAATTGGAGCGAACTCCAAAAGTTGATTATGAGGAGTTTACGTCGTTGCAATCAGTACCGTATTTATCTGTAAGCACCACTTCGACGCACGATATGGAGCCGTTACGAAGCTGGTGGGAAGAAGAATCCCACCGCACGCAACGCTATTATCAGTCAGTACTGAAACAAGATGGGATTGCAATGACTCGCCTTGACACGGAAGTTGCAGAGCAAATCATTATCAATCACTTGAATGCAACTTCCATGCTGACGATTATTCCATTGCAAGACTGGATCACTTTGAGCGACGCATTAAGCCGTACTGACGGGATGTCCGAACGTATCAATATTCCCGACAATCCGCATCATTACTGGAACTATCGCATGCATCTGACAATAGAACAGTTAATGCAAGCGCATGAATTGAATCAAAAAATCAGGGAGTTGATAGACAAAAGCGGCAGATAACACATTGTCAGAACGTTATTAAGGCGTCATCTCATGTTGCTCGCCGGCTTAATCTCTATCGAAACAATAATTAAGCCGTTGTCGGCGCATGCTGCTGTGCTCCCGCAAGATTTATTTTCGGATTTTTATCCATTCCTTCCAAAGGATTTTTGCCTGACATCGTGCACGTCCCGTTAAAGAGCGCACCAGGTTCTATCTCAAGCGTTTGAGTATAAATATCGCCTTTTATATTAGCTGACGACTTGAATATCAGCTTTTCTTTAATACGAATGCTACCTTCTACATACCCCAATATCTCTGCGTGGTCTGAGATGATATTTCCTTTGATACTCCCTTTCGGACCAACTACAATTTTACCTTTGCAGTTGATGTCGCCTTCAATACGTCCGTCTAAACGAAAATCAGCTTCGGTATTTATTGTACCGGACACAATCGTGCCGCCGGCAAGTACATTATGTACTCCGCCACTATTACTAACTACTTCAATTTCTTCTTGTCTTGTTCGCATCATATACTTTTTTAGATGTTTTTGCAAAGATATGTATTTTTTTTTGTTTACAACAAATTTATTTTTCGTATTTTTACAAGAAATTTTAAAAGATGAATGTATTGATCGAATTGTCTGAGATGAAATTCTATGCTTTTCACGGTGTTTCAGCACAGGAAAAAGCAGTTGGTAACATCTTTACGGTGGATATTTCGTATCGTTGCCCCTCGTCGGAAGCATGTTCGAGTGACAATATTGAAGACACTGTCAGCTATGCCGATGTCTACTGTGTAGTCAAGAAAGAGATGGAGTGTCCCTCGCGACTATTGGAGCACTTGGCTGCACGTATATCAACGTCTTTGAAAGCCGGCTTTCCACAGTTGACATACCTGAAAATCAGAGTGTCAAAAGCAAATCCACCTTTGGGAGGCGAAGTTAAAAGCGCCTCCGTAGTGATAGAGCATGAATGGATATAATTTTTCATTTGATAAAATTTATAGAATATTTAATTAATAACAAGATACTTATGAAAAGAAGAGATTTTTTGAAAACAACGGCAGCAGGGGCAGGTCTTGCGCTTGTTGGAACAAGTTTATTGGAGACGGGATGCATCGACATTAACAAAAGGTTTGATGCAAAGGGATTGCCCACGGTATTGTTCGGCAACACCGGCGTCCGTATCCCGCGCATCGTACTTGGACTTGGCAGTCGTTTTTGCCATATTGTCAGCGACTCCGAAGCAATCGAAATGCTTCATTTTGCATTGGACAACGGGTTCTATTATTGGGACACAGCCCATACTTACGACAACACCATCGCCCTGCCTCCGGGGCGCGAGAAGCCGACCAAGCTCGTTATCAGCGAAGAACGATTGGGCGAAGTGGTCAAAACGCGCCGCAAAGAGATATTCCTCTCTACCAAAATTGAAGCCCGCGAAACGGACGAAGCGATGAAACAAATCGAATTGAGCCTGAAACGTCTTCAAACCGACCGTGTAGATATGCTTAAAATACATAGTGTCAATACAATAGAAGATATCAATAAAATCAGCAAAAAAGGGAATCTGCTGGATGTGCTGATGCAGATGAAGGCTGAAAAGGTGACGCGTTTCATCGGTTTTTCATGTCACTCAGACCCGAAGGTAGCAAGAGAAATGGCGCAACGCGGGCCGTTCGACAGCATGTTGATTGCCATGAATCATTATCCTCCCGTTGCAACACGTCATGAAATAGCTGCCAAGACAGCTTTAGATAAAAAAATGGGACTGCTAATGATGAAGTCTGTACGTCCTCGCGAGACGGTCGAAGGGTTGCAAACGACTGATTTAATCAAATATGCATTGTCGCTTGAAGGGCCTCATGCTATTGCCGTGGGGATGGACAGTATAGACGTTGTCAAGTCTAACATTGAGATACTCCGCAACTTCCAAACGATGCCACCTGAAAAAATGCAGGAACTGACAGCCAAACTCGCTCCATTTTATCGTCACGAGAATCTACCCTGGATGCAGCATGATTACCGCGACGGGAACTGGAACAGCTAAAATGTAGAGACGTGGCGTGCCACGTCTCATCCCTGCATTACATCAGGAAATCGCCGAGCGTAGCTGTGAAAAAGTAAAGGTTTAAAGTCTACAGTTGAATATACAACCGTATTCTTTAAACCTTTATCAAATGTAGCAGACATCAACATTATGTCTGCAAGGGCGCTTAGGTTACGCCGGAAAAATACACTCAACCGGACACTTTTCTGCACATTCGCCGCAATCGGTACACAATTCCGGGTCAATCACATAAATATCACCTTCGCTTATCGCATTATCAGAGCAGTCAATACAAGCGCCACAAGCAATACAATCTTCGTTAATTACATAAGCCATAGTTGCAAATTTTTTTTATTAAAAGTCCTGCAAAATTACTGCTTTCTTTGCAGAATAAAAAAAATATCGGCAATAATTTTATACTATCGCTTCAATTTCGTATTTCTTACACCTCGAAAAGAAGGAGATTTCATCCTGCTCTTACAATAACTTTTTTCTTCCTGCGTTATTAAAGCGGTTGTTAAAAAATATCGAAACAACCTCAAAACGAAACAGTAACAATGTTGAAACGATTATTATTTATAGCTTGTATATGCTGTCTTGCCATTGCAGGTTTGGAGGCTCAATCGGAAAAGCCAAAAAATCAGCCTTATGCCGATATGAAATTATATCATCTTGGTTTTCATATCGGGTTTCATGCGCAGGATATGATTCTGACAAATTCCGGCGCTGTGACATCTGACGGCGAGGTCTGGTATGCCGAGATTCCCTCCTATTCGCCCGGCTTTAGCGTGGGCGTCATAGGAGACCTTTTCCTGAATCCATATATGAATCTAAGATTCTCACCCACAGTGCATTTTGGAGATAAAACCGTTGTGGCCGTAACTAAAGATTATAAAACTGATTTGAACCTTGATCAGCGAATTTTCACTAACGTGCGTTCCAACTATATGATGCTGCCGCTTGACGTGAAATTCTCGTCCATGCGCCTAAATAACTATCGCCCGTATGTGCTCACAGGCGTTTATGCAGCATTTGACATGGGACGGAAAAAGGGCGAACCGCTGCTGTTGAAAGGTCTTGATTATGGAGTTGAGGTTGGAATAGGATGCGATATCTACCTGCCTTTCTTCAAATTATGTCCCGAACTTAAATTCTGTTTCGGCTTGGCAGACGTGCTTGAAAAGGATCGTCCTGATTTAATTGATGATGCCGACCGCATAATGACACAAGCATTGTCAAAAGCCACTTCCCGCATGGTTGTCCTGACATTTAACTTCGAATAAAAAAAGCGGATACGACCCGCCCTTCCAATAATCTTTGAATCCTTGAATCTTCGAATCTTTGAATTATCATTTCCTGATAAACAGCTCAATATAAAGCAAAGTTGCCGGCGCAGCCAACATGATGCTGTCAATCCTGTCCAATATTCCCCCGTGTCCCGGCAGCAACATCCCGGAGTCCTTGATGCCGCTGCTTCGTTTGAATAATGATTCCACCAGGTCGCCGAATGTGGCAAATATTGACGTAACAATTGCCAGACCAAGACTTTGCTGCCAACTGATTAATGTCGGAAAATAATATGCGATGACTAAAGATGCAATCATCGCAATAAAAAGTCCTCCCCAGAATCCTTCCCACGATTTTTTGGGCGACACGCGTTCGAACAGGCGGTGACGGCCAAAGGAAATGCCTGTCAGATAGGCGCCTGTATCGTTCAGCCAGACAAAGATAAAAATCAGCAAAGCATACTGCGGAATATATTGATTGGTATAGGGATTGAAGACGATAAAATTCAGCGTCGAAATCAAACCTGCGCAATAGAACTGGCCGAAAAAAGACATGGCGCAGTTTTTGAAGGGATTGGAGGTGATGTGATAGAGTGATGACACTAAAATGCCTATCAGGAAAAAGATATACGGATAAAAGATATAGCTTGGTGTAAATCCTCCGGCATACAAAAATGATGCCGTAAAAAGATACATGCCTCCTAAGATTCCTATGTATTTACGCCAGCCCGTATTGTCTTTGTCCATATCATAAAACTCCCATAATGAGAAGCCTACGACAAACACAAACAACGCAAGAAAACCGAAAGGATGAATGCAAATTGCAGCGATGATAGCTGCCGCATAGATGAGTCCCGTGATTGTTCTGGCAAAAAAATCTTTCACTTCATTATCAATTAGTTTCAGCAACAACTTCGGCCTCGGGCGTCAGCTGCTGTTTTTGAACTTGCTGTTCTTGCTGATCCATTATTTCCTGCGAACGCGATACCCACGGACGTTTTCCGAATATGCTTTCCAGGTCTTCCGAATAGATCACTTCTGCCTCTAACAGACGAGCGGCCAACTGTTTATGTTTATCTGCATTGTCCGCCAAGATTGTTTTGGCCCGTGCGTATTGTGAGTTTACGATTGCATATACTTCTGAATCAATAAGTTTTGCTGTTTCTTCGCTATATGGCTTGGTGAATCCCCAGTCTTGTCCCGACGAATCGTAATAATTGAGGTTGGGCAGTTTTTCACTCATCCCGAAATAGACAACCATGGCATAAGCCTGTTTGGTAACGCGTTCAAGGTCGTTGGAGGCGCCTGTCGAAATTTCTCCAAGGAACAAATCTTCTGCCGCCCGACCTCCCAGCGTGGCGCACATCTCGTCGAGCAACTGCTCGCGGGTCGTGATTTGTCGTTCTTCGGGCAGGTACCATGCTGCGCCGAGAGCCTTCCCGCGTGGCACGATAGTCACTTTCACTAACGGATTGGCATGTTCGAGCAACCAACTGATGGAGGCATGTCCGGCTTCGTGGATGGCGATGCTTTTGCGCTCGCCGGCTGTCGTGATCCGCGAACGTTTTTCCAGTCCGCCGACAATCCGGTCGACTGCGCTCATAAAATCGTCTTTCTGCACAAAACTCTTCCCTTTTCGCGCAGCTATCAAGGCTGCTTCGTTGCAGACATTGGCTATGTCGGCGCCTGAAAATCCGGGCGTCTGACGTGCCAGAAAATCAGTATCGACCGATTGGTCTATCTTGACGGGGCGCAGGTGGACGCCGAAAATCTCTTTTCGTTCGTTCAGGTCGGGTAGCTCCACATGAATCTGCCGATCAAATCGCCCGGCGCGAAGAAGAGCTTTATCAAGTACGTCTGCACGGTTTGTAGCTGCCAAAATAATTACGCCGCTATTAGAACCGAATCCGTCCATTTCTGTAAGTAATTGATTCAATGTGCTTTCACGCTCATCGTTGCTATTCATATTGACATTTTTCCCACGCGCACGCCCTACGGCATCTATCTCGTCGATAAACACTATACATGGTGCTTTCTCTTTGGCCTGGCGGAACAGATCACGTACGCGGGAAGCGCCAACGCCAACAAACATCTCCACAAAATCAGAGCCTGACAATGACAAAAAAGGCACATTAGCCTCTCCTGCTACAGCTTTGGCAAGCAGCGTTTTACCCGTACCGGGAGGTCCCACCAGCAGGGCGCCTTTCGGAATCTTGCCACCCAGTTCCGTATATTTACCGGGATTTTTGAGGAACGATACTATTTCTTCGACTTCCTGCTTTGCCTCCGACAATCCGGCTACATCCTTGAATGTCACCTTATTATTTGTATTTTTATCAAATAGTTGTGCTTTGGCTTTGCCCACACTGAATACACCTCCGCCGCCAAATCCTCCGCCTGCCATCCGACGCATAAAAAATATCCATAAGAAGATAATCAAAACAATAGGTAAAGCGCCTATCAAGACATTCCATAACGCATCATCGCCTTCCTTATAGTTCACATGCGCACTGATGGCATTTTCTTCTTTTATCTTGTCGTAAAATTCTGAAAATTTATCCGATGAAGGAATTTTGACATATACCTTGGGGGTTACGTCCAAATTATCTGTATTTTCTTTGAATACGAGTTGTTTCTTATCGCTTTTGACAGTTGCTTCGAGCACGTTTTTCTTGTTGTAGACCTCCATCTGCTGAAAGACGTCTTCTTTTGCTAACTGTTGAAACTCAGTCCAACCCAATTCTTTAACTTCTTTATTATTATTTGTCCAAAAGAGCGCCATCAGGACAATGAGAATAATCCCGTAAATCCAATACACGGTTGGACGTATTTTTGGCTTGTCATTCTTTGGCTGGTTGTTTATTTCTTCCATAAAACGGTCATAAAATCAGTTGTATCAATCTAAATCCGGAATTGTTGTAATATTTGTATCTGCCCAAAGATGTTCGAGATTGTAGAACGAACGATATTCAGGCAAAAAGATATGCACAAGAATCGTGCCATAATCCATTCCTATCCATGGAGAGTTACGATTACCGTGGATGGACAGAGGTTTGTCGCCTGTATCTTTGCGTACAATATCCCAAACCGAGTCGGAAAGCGACGATAATTGTGTGAAGCTGTTGCCCTCACAAATAATCATATACTGACATATTGCGCCTGACAGCAAAGTCATGTCAACTGCCACGATCTCTTTCCCTTTTTTCTCACGGAGGCCTTTCACAATTGCCTCCATCAGCTTTTTTGTCTCATCCATTCGTTTTTTGCTTCACTTCGGGGTACAAATATAGCGTAAATTGAGCGAAATACAAAAATCTTGTTTTTTATTTCCGAAATGAGCTATATTCTTTTGAGGAAAAAATTAGCGTAAATTGAGCGAAATACAAAAATCTTGTTTTTTATTTCCGAAATGAGCTATATTCTTTTGTGGAAAAAATATATCTTGAAAACATTTTGACAAATTGAAAAAAAACAAATACCTTTGCGCCCGAAAATCTCAAACAGGTTTGTCATCACTGTTCTATGGTGTAATGGTAACACGTCAGATTCTGGTCCTGAAATTCAAGGTTCGAGCCCTTGTAGAACAACTTTAGTTATTCATTATTTAAGCGTAGCTTCCCGCTACGCTTTTTTTACACACAATCAACACCTTGCTTTCGTCGGCCAGCGTGGTGGCAAATAGATACGTCTCGCCACCGTCGGCAATCCGGGTACGACGGCGCAATTCGCTGACCGTCAAAGGGAAATTACGGACGGCAATGTTAGCCTGAGGAACAATGCGATGTAATTGTTTGAACGTCTTGGTGCTAAACGGCAA
Source organism: Tannerella sp. (assembly GCA_031277335.1). Lineage (GTDB taxonomy): Bacteria > Bacteroidota > Bacteroidia > Bacteroidales > Tannerellaceae > Tannerella. The sequence goes on from JAITMM010000064.1 coordinate 12,342, forward strand.
CACCTCTTCTACCTTAAAAATTCGTCCCGGAAAATCCTCAATCAATGAAGATGATGTGTATAAATGGCTGTTTTTGTGCAGCTTCTCCACATTGGTGCGAATCGCCGTTTGTTTAAAGCCGCCTGCCTTTAAAATAGATGCATTCGGCTCATACAGATACGTTTGGACAGTGCTACCGATCTTGCAAGCCTCGGATTGTTCGTCCGACAGCGTAAAACTAAAATTCTGCTCGATGCCGGCAGAGGTAAAATTAATACAATGGATGACCGGGTCACAAACCTCATTATCACGCTGTTTCCAAAAAAGGTCGCTTCTATTAAGACCTAAAAAGTCTTCGCTTCCATGACGACTTCTAAAATCATCTCTCCCCTGCCGACTTGCAAAATCATCACCGTCCCGCTCGCAAACAAACAATAATTCCTTACATTCATTCTTGACTGAAACAACATGAATCTCAGTCGTTTCAGGCAGCAAAGCCAATGTATGGCTAATATCTAACATGGGCGACAGTTTAGCCATCACTTTCGGTGCGACCGCTAAAAGACCGGGCATAAGTTGCGCTATATCAGGCTCACAGTCGGACAGGGCAATAAATCGACTGTTGGCTGCGTCGCGTCGCGAAGGGTCAATATAAAACATATCTACTTCCTTTATCTTCCCAAAGACAGTTGCAGCATCATCATTATGTCCTGTAATATTCTGTATTTTAAGCTGTTTAAAATTGAACATAGCTATATCGAAACAAGGTTTCAAACGTTCGATATACGTTACATGGTTGGCTTTCAGGGCAAAAATACTTGCATCCACACCCAATCCGCCCGTCAGGTCGCACACGTGCCGGGCATTTTGCAACAACCGCTGTTTGTAGAGGGCAGTCTGCTCGGAGGAGCACTGTTCGACAGCCATTTTGGAGGGGAACAGTAAGGCTTCGTTCCGATACCATGTCGGCAGTTTGTCACGAATATACCGTCGCGCCCTTATTTGTTCGACCGCAAATGGCACATCGACCTCCGGATAACGACCTGCCGCAAGCAACAGTTGCGCCAAATCGTCCTCCGCATGTATATTAATAAATGTATAGAGCGCTGCCGAAACGTTCATCGCGAAAATATACCGTCACTGCTGATTGTTTGCCGAACGCTGCTTTCTACGCTTTCTCCATCGCCTGAACAGGAAAACCGACACGAAAACGATAAGCAGGAACACCCAAAGATGGGACAACCCGATGATAAACCATAAGAAAAAATTCCAGCCGCTTTTCAGCCCGTCAACAAATTTTGAAGCGAAACCAAAACCGAGGGTAGTCTGCTGATAATAGCTGACAGTCAGAGAGCTAAACGCAATTCTATCTTTCAGATAACGCATCCTCCCTTCAACGGATTCGATTTCTGTCTGCAAATCGCCGATTTCCTTCTCGATTTGCAGCATCTCATCAATTTTTGTCGCACGCTTCAGCAGTTCCGTATACCTGCTTTGCAGTTCCTTTTTAGTTTTGATTCGCGCCTCAACGTCAATAAATTCTTCCGTCACATCCTGCACATCAATATGTTGACTGTCAAATCGTTCGGCATTTTCCGAGATGGTATGGAGCAACGCGTCAAACTGATTAGCGGGGACTCTAATGACCAACCTGTGCTCTATTCGTTCTTCATAATCATAGACATTGTCTTCAGCTATATAACCTTGCAGCTCATTGACTTTCCCGTAGATAAGAGATTTGGTTCGCTTGACATCCGTTGTTTGAAATCTGACATCCCCCTTTTTGACAATTTTTCTTTCAAGCTGAGTAATAGGCTCAGTTTGAGGGCTTTCTGCCTGCGTATTCGGTTCGGATTGCATTTCATTGGGTGGCGCCGCCGGATAATTAAATCCACTATCGGCAAGCCTAAGTTCGTTCTGATTGCAAGCACAGAGCATGATGACAGCCAGCACAGTAAATATTGTTATTAATCTTCTTTGTTTCATTGAATTATATCTTTTTTATTTAAAATTTTTCTCTCTTCTTCAAATTGTATAAGTCCATTGTTGCGCAACAGGCAGGCCGGACATTCGCCGCAACCGGCTGCGGGGATGCCATTATAGCAAGTGATGGTTTCATTTTTTACTAAATCAAAGATTCCCAATTCGTTGGCGAGTTGCCAAACGTCTTTTTTGTTTTTCCACATCAGCGGGGTGTGGATGACAAATTCTTCGTCCATGGCAAGGTTTAGCGTCGTATTCAGCGATTTAATAAATGATTCGCGACAGTCCGGATAGCCGCTGAAGTCTGTTTGCGATACGCCCGTCACAAGGTCAAAGATATGTTTTTCGCGTGCCACAATGGCAGCAATGCTGAGAAACAGGAGATTACGTCCTGGTACAAATGTATTTGGCGGTTCGTCTGTCGTCTGTTCTCTGTCCATGATTGTAAGCGGGTTGGTCAACGCATTGTCACTCAGGCGACTAATCATCTCTGCATGGATTATTCTCAGCGGGACATTTGCTTTTTGGGCGATGCGTTGAGCGATTTCTACCTCAATCTCATGCCGTTGGCCGTATTTAAAGCAAACGGCCTCGACATGTACAAAATGCTGCAATGCCCAATAGAGACAGACTGTTGAATCCTGTCCGCCTGAGAATAAGACTAATGCCGATTGACGATTTCCACGAATCATGAAGTTTGTTTATGAATTGGCCACTAATTTTTTTGCCACGAATAACACGAATGAACACGAATTTTGAAACTTAAAAAAATCCTTTGTTTGATATAACTTACCGTTAAGTTCGAATAATGTTCATCCTCTTTGGAGATTTAATTCGCAATATTCCAATCTCTTATACGAGGATAGATTGCGAATCAAGTCCGTAATTACGGTAGGCAGAAACATTGAACTTTGAACATCGAACCTTTATAGTCTGTAGTCGTTAGTCTGCAGTCGTCAGCAGTTTTGAACCTTGAACTTTAACCTTGAACTTTGAACCTCTCTTTTTTCGTGAAAATTCGTGTAAATTCGTGAAATTCGTGGCCACTCAAAATCCCGAAGGCGGCGCCTCCCCCACCCCCCACTGCTCATTCGGACGGTTGCCCATCACAAATACCAGTGTGCCTCCATTGACAAGGTCGTCATGCGTAAACCAAGTACGGTCTAACCGCCTGCCATTCAGCGTAGCCGACTGGATATACTTATTCTCCCACGATGAGTTTCTGGCTTCAACCGTAAAAGTCTTGCCATTGTCCAACTTGATGCTCGATTTTGTAAATATCGGGCTACCAATCGTATAGACTGGAATGCCCGGTGTGACCGGATAGAATCCGAGGGAAGAGAACACGACAAATGCCGACATCCCGCCACCGTCTTCGTCACCGGGAATGCCCATCAAATCGTCGCGAAACCAGCTCTCGAGCAACATACGGATCCGCTTTTGCGTCTTCCAAGGCTGGCCTGCATAATTATAAAGGTAGGGAATATGGAAACTCGGCTCGTTGCCCATCACAAACTGCCCGACATTGCCCGTTGCATCGGGCTGAACAGCATAATACTGCCATTTTGACAGTTTCAACGGCTCCACAAAAAGCCTGTCCAACTTTGCAATGAAAGGCTCCTTGCCGCCAAATAAATCAATCAGGTCTGCAATGTTGTGATGCACATCCCAGTTGTATGTCCAGGCATTGTTTTCGTCATAATAATCCCTTGACCCAATCCCGCCGGAAAAAGTATAATCGAACGGCTCTATAAATTTGCCGTATTTGTCTTTCGGATGGAAAAAACCTGTCTCCTTATTGAACAAATTCCTGTAGTTAAGCGCACGATTCAGGAAGAACTCAGTATCTTCTTCTTTCCCCAACGATTTGGCTAACTGCGCAATAGACCAGTCGTCATAAGAAGCCGCCTGTGTCACGGCCACGGCATTGCGTTTTTCAAAGCTGTGCACAAGCGGTTCGGTCTCCTTTTCTCCGGGATGAAGCGCCGGAAACCAGCCGTTTTGCTGATAAAAATCGTCCAGCACAGTCTTGGGCGCCCGTCGCCAGGGCAAAATGGTCTCGGTCAATACCGTATTTTTCATCCCCTCAAACGCTTTCTCCACATTGAAATTCAAGCCCTTGCAGAGCGCATCCGCAAACATGACGGCTGCATGATTGCCATTCATGCTGTGTGCATCGCCGTAGACCACCGGAAATGTGGGCATCCATTTCTCCTCACTTGCCTCATACATACGGATATAGGAAGCCAGCTTCTCCTCTTCCGCCTTTGGGTTCAAGATGATTTGCAAGGGATGCAGCGCATGATATGTAT
>JAITMM010000079.1 GCA_031277335.1 Tannerella sp.
GGCTGCAACATCCAGGCGCGCGCCAGGGCGACGCGTTGCTGCTGTCCGCCGCTCAATGATGCCGGATAGCGATTCAGCAAGTCCGTGATTTCCAGTTGTTCCAGGATTCTGGATTCCTGATCTGACGATGTCTTGCGTATCTTTTTCCCCAGCGCAAGATTGTTTTTTACGGTCAGCCAGTCCAGCAGCCCGTAATGCTGTGGAATATAGCCGAATGATTGCTTGCGGGGATCGATCGGTTCGTCTCTCAAGCTGATTTCGCCCGATGCAGGCCTGACTATGCCGCAGATCGCCTTCAGCAGCGTTGACTTGCCGCAGCCGGACGGGCCGATAAACGAATAGATACTTCCCCGTTCTACCAATAAAGTCAATTTATTGATAGCTACAGTATTCCCATAAGAGACACATAAGTTTCTGATGGTAAGGAAAGACATCGGAACGGAATTTGGCGGTGATTACGGTTGAATAAAACGATTGTCCGCCAATCCTTCCGCCGAAAAGTCGGACGGGATCAAGTCCTTTTGTTTCAGCCACTCAACGGTGGCGTTAAGGTCTTTTTCCCTTGGCATCCGGGCAGGCGTATAGTCAGGGAGTTTCACGGAGTCAACCAGCGCTTCCGGGAAGCCTATTTCATTGACAAGGATGCTACGGATATCATCCAGCGGATGGGTATGAATATATTCAACTGCCTCATTATAAGCCAGATAAAATGCTTTCAATGCCTCTGATTTCTGATTGACGGCTTCCGTCTTGAACATGAATCCGGTGAGCACGTAATCCAGGTCTTGCATGCAGACGATGGAACGCGCGCCCTTGCTTTGCGCCATCGTGATGAAGGGATCGGGTAGGGCAGTGGCGTCCGACTCTCCTTTCATCATCATCTCGAAGCGGATCGGTATCTTGTTTATTTCCTGTTTCTCAATCGATTCCGGACTTGTTTGCGCGGAATTTAATGCCGCCTCGATACAAAAATCAATCACGGTATTGCGCGAAACAGCCACTTTTTTCCCTTTCAAATCAGACAGTTGGCTGATATTACTGTCGGGGCCGACCATGATGCAAAAGGTTGCATTACAGGCTGATGTGATTTTCAAGTCCACGCCTCCGGCCTTTTGCAGTACGGCGCCGGTGTAATCGATCACGGTTCCGTCGATGATGCCGCTTTGAAAGGCAGCATCGCGTTCATTGGCCGAATAAAATTTTTGAATGGCTACATTTATATGATGTCTGTCAAAAATGCCCTTTTCCTTTGCCACCGCCAGCGGTACAAAATCCATGGACGACATGACACCTACATTCAGTTCCAATGCGCTTTTCGTATCGGTTGTTTCTTGCTTATTACTTGCTTGTTTACAGGCTGTTATAAGAAGTATTAATAGTATGGGCAATCCCCAAAATTGTCTCGTCATTGTTGTCTTTTTTTAATATAAGGCGACAAAGGTACGAAAGTTTTTCAGAAAGATTTAAGAAAACATTTCTCAATAAATCATTTTCTTCGTCATCCCGCCATCGACGACGAAATTTTGTCCGGTGACGAATGCGGCTTTATCGCTCAATAAAAACCAGACAGTTTCGGCAATATCTTCAGCTCTTCCGACCTTTCCCACAGGATGTTGCGCATGGTCTGCCTCCGAGAGGCTTTCGTAATGATTGACTTCGATCCAGCCCGGACTGACGCAATTGACCCTCGTCTTCGGCCCCAGACTGATCGCCAGCGCATGGGTAAGCGCCACGATTCCCCCTTTGCTTGCCCCGTAAGCCTCGCCATCGGGTTCGGACATTAACGCCCTGGTAGAGGCGATATTAACAATTGCCGACCGCTCCGAAAATAATTGCTTCCCGAATTTTACGGCATAAAAAATACTGCTCAGATTGACGGACAATATCCTGTTCCAATCTTCAACAGACAGATTGTCAATCGGTTTAAACGCGCTTATCCCTGCATTGTTCACCAGATAATCGATACCGCCGAATCGCGATTCGATTTCTTGCATGACGCTCTGCACCTCCTCCGGCTTCCCGACATCGCAACGCATGGTTTCCACCGCCGCATATTCCTCCTTCAGCGCTTCCAAATAGCTGACATTCACGTCCAAAGCTATCACTTTGCATTGCTCTTTCACAAGTTTACCTACAATGCCTTTCCCAATCCCATGTCCACCTCCCGTCACAATCGCTGTCTTCATTTCTCTCAATTCAAAAATATGACAAAAGTACAAAATTATAACAAAAGCAGCATTTTTTCCCCGTTATCTTGTCTACTGTATCGTTCCCCCCTTCGGGAATCATAAAAATCATCGGGACGATGATGGCATTTTCCTGAACATCGTCAGCCAGCCAATTAGGTAACGGTCACATTGGAGGTTGTCGTAATGGATTTCAGTGAGATACCTTTCCAAATCCACACGCTGGATGTTGCCCTCACCCGTGCCCCCGAATGCACCGAATGAGGCCAGCAGTTTTGCAAGTATTACCAGGATAAAAATATCTGATTGACTATCAACTAATTTCTGTTTTTGTTTCATGTGCAATATAAAAACTGTTTTTTTTCATGCTTATAAAATTCAGTGAAAAAATCATAAAAAAGTCAAAGAAAATCAATTGTATTATAAAAATTTTGTATATTTGCATCATCAAACTAGATAAAATGATATATAATTCGGCAGATAAAGTGCAGCAATTCAACGCAAACACCCGTTGTAGCAACGCGAAAACATTCCGCGCTGCCGCTGAAGGCCTTTTGGGGGGGGGCGCGCGCCGCCCGGACGGGGGCTGAGAGACA
>JAITMM010000200.1 GCA_031277335.1 Tannerella sp.
TTCAATGATCGTGGTTTAAAGTTTATTGTTCATTGTTAATTGTTCACTGTTCATTGTTCCGCAATCCCCTGTTCGTATAAAGGAGAGGAGATTGCTGGTCATCGTTTAAAACAACCTCAGTAGCAAATATGTGCGCATGCAAAGCCAACCTCATTACCACATTTCCAAGACAGCTGACGGCTCGCACACCTTGTATGTGCCCGCCATCGATGAATCGTTTCACTCTGTATTTGGCGCCATCCGGGAATCGGAGTTTATCTTTATAGAGCATGGTTTGCGGGCGTGTTCCAAGAACGCGGTAAGGGTGCTGGAGATAGGATTCGGGACGGGATTGAATGTTTTGCTGACTGCGTTGGAGGCTGTCCGAACACATAAAACTATCCATTTTACGACATTGGAATTATATCCTCTTGAAGAGATTTACATCAGGCAACTCAATTATCCGGAGATACTTACCGATGTCAAAGCCAAACCCGAAGATGAAATCGAAATCGGAACCGAAACCGATTACGATTCTCAAACCGGAACCGGAATAAAAACCGACCTCGATGCCGCCGTTCTCTTTGAAAAAATACATGCTTCGGCATGGGGGACTGATGCAGTCATCAACCCCTATTTCACGCTGCATAAAATGAAGGCTGACTTTATAACATGCTCATTACCCGGCTTGTATGATGTAGTTTATTTCGATGCCTTTTCTCCCGAAAAGCAACCCGAAATGTGGGCGGCTCCGTGTTTTGAAAAGATAGCAGCACATTGCCTGCCTGATGCCGTGCTGATGACATATTGCGCCAAGGGGAGCGTGCGGCGCGCCTTGCAGCAAGCCGACTTCCGCGTGGAACGTCTGCAGGGGCCTCCGGGGAAGCGGGAGTGCCTGCGAGGTGTATATCAAAAAAAAGAGTGAACCGACCGGCTCACTCTTTTTTTATAGCTCAATTCCAAGCTTCAGACTGGATGACCAATAAAGGATTGGTATCCTTTTCCTGTGTCGGGATGGGGAATTTCTTATGCTTTGCCGTCGCATTGCTTTGCAACTCATCGAGCATATTGATTTTACCAAGTCTGTCCCAACGTACCAGGTCGAACCAGTATTGCTGTTCGCCAATCAGTTCGATATAGCGTTCGCGTTTCAGAATCTCGAAAGCATTGTTCGCATTCACGTCGTTGTAGGGAATGGCGTTGGCGGCAGGGCGGGTGCGCACTTCGTTGATGAGCGCTTTGGCCTTGTCGTAATTACCCAAGCCGATGTAGGCTTCTGCCAGCAGGAGCTTCACGTCGGCTACACGAATCAGGATGGACGAATAGTCGCCGTCGTCCATGTTCATGTGCTCCACATCTTCGTAGTTGCAATACTTTTTCCATTTGTAGCCCGATTGCGACGTGCCGTCCTGCGGTCTGTAGGGGAAGTCGCCTGCGAAAAAGTCGGCATCGCCCATCGTCCCGTCTCCGTACATGACGGACTGGTTTCTGGGATCAAGGTAGGCTGCGCCATCGACGGTGTACCTGAATTTGGCAGCTGCCTCGTCGGTAACAGATACGTTACCCCAATCGTTCCATCCGTATTCCATGTGGCGTCCGCAGTTGGTAGCCAGTTTGCCTCCGTCATTTTCCTTGCCGCCCCACATATAATAGGCGTTACCGGAGCCCCAGCCCCAGAACTTGTGTAATACTTGCAGGATGATTTCGTGGCTGGTATGGTTGCCGCGTACGAACAGCTTGTAGTAATCGTCATGATACTCCGATGCCTTGACGGATTCGAATGCCTGGACAGCCTTGTCGTTTTCACCGCGCGTCAGGTATAATTTTCCCAGCATGGCATAAGCCGCATCTTTTGTAATCCTGCCCAGGTTATTATCGTCCCAGGCTTCGGGCAGCCTCGAAATGGCTGACTGATAAGCTGCTTCGATTTTTGTCTGGACTTCGGCATACGGCATTCTGGCCTTGATCGGCTCTTCCTTGATGGATGCCCACGATTCATGCAATGGCACATCACCCCATAATTCCGTCAGGAAATAGTAGGCATACCCGTAGAAAAAGTAGGCTTCGCCCAGCATTTGTTCCTTATAGGCAGCTTCCGCTTCGGTCTTTGTCTCCCAGGCCGAAATCTTTTCAATGGCGACCAATGAACGGAGACTCATCCTGTAAAATGCCTGCCATGCCCAACCGATATACTTGTTTTCAGGCTGATACGTGAACTCGTCAAACTGCACCAGATCCACCTCCAACTGGGCTGTCTTGACAGCCTGTCCCGTCAGCAGGTCGAAAATGAAGTACCAGTCGCGGGCATATAGAGGCTGCATGGTGAACACTGAATAACAGGCGCCAACGGCTTCCTGACATTCTTTCTGCGTTTTATAATAACTTGCTTCGTCAAATGCTGCCGGGTTATTCAGGTTCAGGACGTCTTCATTACATCCGGTCCATAATATCAATCCGACAAGCGCAATAAATATTTTTTTCATTGTCTATTTGTTTTATATGATTAATTAAAATGTAGCTTGCAGTCCAATGACAAATGTACGCGGGAGCGGTGTCATGTTTCCTGACCTGACTACCCCTCTACGCATGTTATAATTACGGGCATCGCCGGAATTTTCAGCTCCGACTTCGGGATCGTAACCGTCATATTTCGTAAATGTATACAGATTTTGACAGCTGACATACAACCGTAATTTGTCGATATACTTGTCCGAAAGGGAAGGAACGGTATAGCCCAACGTTATATTCTTGAGCCTCAAGTAGCTGCCATCCTTCACATAGCGGTCTGACATCCTGAGGTTGTTGCTCGGGTCGGCTTCTACGGCGCGCGGCATATCGGTCACGTCGCCTTCCTTCTGCCAGCGATCCAATACGGTTGCTGTCTGGTTGAAGATACGTTTCATCGCCTCAAACTCGAATATACGGGTGTAATCAAACAGTTTATTGCCGCTTACGCCGGTCATACCCAGCTGAAAATCAAACTGGCGCCAGTTGGCCGACAGATTCAGACCGTAGCTCCATGGCGGAATGGACTGTCCGATAAACGTACGGTCATTGTCATCGATCTTGCCGTCGGGGCCTGTCGGGTTGCCATCGGCATCGTTCGGGCCGGCAATATCCTTGAAAGCAATATCTCCGGCAACGACAGCGAGTCCGTATTTCTGGTTATAGGCATCGGCTTCGGCTGTGGTCGACAAGACCTTGTCTACCACATATCCATAGTATTCGCCTACGGAATGTCCTTTTTCCGTACGTACCATATCCATCACGATCGGTTCGCCCTGACCCAAGGAGAGGACTTCGTTCTTGTTGTAGCTGATAACACCGGAAACGGAAAGATTGAGTTCACCGATGGATCTGTTATATCCGGCCTGGAACTCAAAACCCGTATTGCTCACCTCGGCGGCATTTTGGATCGGAGCGCCGTCGATTCCGGATGAGCCGGGTATCGGTACGTTCACCAGGATACCGTCCGTCTTGCGTGTATAAACGTCTAAAGATGCGGTAAGTGCATTGTTATGGAAGCCGACATCGAGTCCGGCGTTATACGAGGTCGTCGTTTCCCAGCGGATGTCCGTAGCCGGCAATCCGTTGATGGTCATACCCATAAATGTACCCTGGTTTACTCCCATCGCTGAAACGATAAAGCCATTTCCCGAATACAGATTGGCCAGGTAGGCATAGCTTTCTATCCTGTCGTTGCCCGACTTGCCCCAGCTGAGACGCAGTTTGGCTTGCGACAGATTATCAATGCTTTTCGTGAAATCCTCTTCGTCCATCTTCCATGCAAGCGCCAGCGACGGGAAACGTCCCCAACGGTTTTTGGGAGAGAAGTTGGGGGAGGCGTCCTGGCGATAGTTGAACGTGAGCAGGTAGCGATCCATCAATGAATAATTCAGACGTCCGTAGTAGGACAGATAGGCACTGTGCCACGTGTTATTACCAGACACGGTGTAAGAAGGTGTTCTGTTGATTAACAGTACTTCATAGTTTTCCCAAGCTTGCGAGTCCGAACCTGAACCTGCAATACTTGCGCTACGACCATTGTTGAGCGCTTTCGTCGAATACGTGTTTCCCACCATCGCGTTGACGGTATGGATACCGATTGACTTGTCAAAAGTCAGATAGTTTTCGATCATGGCAGACTGGCTGTACGAATAATTCTCGTTGATGGAAGCCGGCTGTATCAGGTTGCCGTTTTCCCTGTACGGAGCCCAGCTCAATCCGTTGCTTGCGTCGTTCGTGTACTGTATCTGCGTCCTCCATTTAAACATGTCGAACAAAGCAACTTCAATAAAAGCCTGCTCCCGGATGCTGGTAGATTTTTGATTGTCCTGATTCAAATTTAGATCGGTCATCGGATTAAACGTGTCGTTCATATCCCATGGTGTCGTCAGCTTGGAAAAACCCCAGCTGTTTTCAGGATCCACGGTGGCCATGTAAGGCGCCCAGCGAAGCGCTCCGACATAGTCTACCGTAACGTTTCTTCTGTTTGTGCGCCTGAGGGATAGGCTCTGTCCGATTTTAATGATTTTCTTGATTGTAAATTCCAGATTCGTCATCAGGTTCAGGCGTTCGTAGTTATAATTTCTGGTTATACCGTCCATATTCGTATACGTACCTGAAACGTTATAAATGGAATTATCTCCTCCACCGTTGATATTCAGGTTATATTCCTGCTGCGCTGCGTTTTGGAATATCTCGTCCTGAATTTTTGCCCGGTCGGTTCGCGCCCACTGTTCGTTCATCCCCATTCCGCCTTCGGAAACGGGTTTGAAACGGGTGGCATCCCTGAAAAAGAAAGGATTAAGCTCGGTAGCGAGATCCACGTATTGACTGGCATTGAGCAACTCCAGCTTTTTGGCAGGCTGGGCTATGCCGTAATATGCGTTCAGCGTTACTTTTGGAGTGCCTCTGACGCCTCTTTTCGTAGTGATCAGGACAACTCCATTGGCGGCTCTTGCTCCGTAAATAGCTGTGGATGAGGCGTCTTTCAGAATTTCGATGCTCTCGATATCATACTGGCTGACTGAATTGATGTCTCCCGACATGCCGTCGATGATATAGAGGGGGTCGGAGTTGTAGATCGTCCCGACGCCGCGGATCTTGATGGTGGTACCCACGCCCGGCAGACCGCCGTTGTTGACGACATCCACGCCGGCAATACGTCCCTGAATCATCTGCTCCACGTTGACCACCGCAAGTTCTCCGATATCTCTGCGACGGATGGAACCGACAGAGCCTGTGAGGTCTTTTTTCTTCACCGTCCCGTAGCCGATGACGACTACTTCATCCAGCTGGCTCGTCTCTTCAATCATCGTGACGTTGATAACGCGCTGGCTACCAACAGTGATATCCTGTTTGTTGAACCCTACATACGTGAACTCCAGTACAGCGTCGCTATTAGGTACATTTAATGAATACGCTCCATTGGCATCGGTGACTGTTCCCTGCGTCGTCCCTCTGATCGAAATGGATACGCCGGGCAACGGTTCGCCCTGATTGTCAGTAACTGCGCCGGTTACGGTGATACTTTGCATTGGATTTTCAGACATTGGATTGTTGTCAGGCATTCCGGCCGACAGCGATGAGCCGGATTCGATCGTTGCATTGATATGCAATACAGTGAACATTAGCATAATAAATGTCATCATTACGACATTTTTCAATTGTGACCTTGTTTTCTTTTTATATAAAAGGTCAAGATTAAGTTTTGTAAAAATATACTTCATACTTTTAAATGTTTGTTTGTTAATTTAATAACTGTTTGTTAATTTAATAACTTTTTGTTTGTTTAGATAACGTCTGACAAGACGTCGATTAAAAAACGCTTATAGCTGATTTTTAATTAATTGTGCAATCGAACTGCACAGATGCTGACATTTTGGATATTTACATAGGCACTTTACTTTATTGGTTTGAAAATCTTAATCTTATTTGTTATGTTAATTGTTCGCTGCTGAGAATAAACGTTCGTTTAAAATCGACGGCAAATTTACTTATTTCTCCTGACATCCATCAAGTTTTTGTTTTTTATTTTATTGCTTTAACAGATTTTAGTCTTGTTTTTGCCTGCCTCGCTGAAACCGGTTTAATTGTCGAAATTAAACGAACGTTTTTTTTCGACAGTTTTTGTATGACGTTCATTTGGAAAATATTGAAATTTCAGGTAATTTTGCGGTTCAAAATACAACATATATAGCAATGAATGAAAGCTATGTAATTATTGTTAGTAAATTTGTCGATATAAAACAACGATGGACATGGATAAGAAAACTTTTTTGATCACAACTGATAATGTGGCATTTTACGCTGCCGATATGGGGCGATGGATAGGGGAGAAGGTGCGGAATGCCGGAATGAAGGGGGTGATTTTCGGGATGAGCGGTGGCGTCGATTGCTCGGTGGTGGCGCGGCTTTGCCAGTTGGGCGAAGTGGATTTGCAGCTGGTATTGATGCCTTACGGCGATGATATGGAGCGGACGCAAAGCCTCGGACATGCCATGGAGTTGATAGACAGGTTTGCGATGGCGTATCATGTATTTGATATCAAATCTGCTGTTGATGCGTTGACATCCAACCGGTTTGCTGCCGATGAGGCTACGGTGGCTCTCAGTCATGCCAATCTTCGTCCGCGCGTCAGGATGGCGTATCTTTATCAACTGGCGCAGATGAGCGGCCGGTTTGTGTGCGGCACGGGCAACCTGTCGGAAAGGACGGTGGGCTATTTCACGAAATGGGGCGACGGCGGCTGCGATATCAATCCGCTGGCGATGCTGACCAAACAGGAAGTCTATGTGCTGGCACATTATCTGGATCTCCCGGACAGCATCATTCGCAAGCAGCCGTCGGCCGGGCTATGGGCGGGCCAGACGGACGAAGCCGAAATGGGGATCACCTATCGGGAAATAGATGCCTTTATCCTCGACGGGACGTCCGGCAACTCGACTGTCGATGAAAAGATTCGCCGCATGATAGCCCGGTCGGCGCATAAGTTTGAACCGATTCCGGCGTATACGGGTTGAAGTAATCGAAGTCCAATAAACTGAATTTCAAGATGGATTTGGAGGTGTCTCAATCCATTGTCCTGTCGACCGGAGTAAGCGAAGTGGTAAAATATGATTGAATTTGAAAGAATCGTCTTTCATTTATATAAAAAGTAGTATATTTGCAGTCATCAATGATTATAAACTGCTTAAAACGATTTTTAAAATATGAATACGATTTCAGTAACCGTTGACCAACCTAAACAAGCGCGAATGTTGGCGGAATGGCTAAAGAATATTCGATTTGTTAAAGAAGTTCATATTCAGGTTGATAAACCTTCAGCCGGAAATGCGAAAGAAATTATGGATGCATTCAATGCCATCAAATCGAAACAAATGTTCCCGAATATTACAGATCCGGTAGCCTATCAAAGAATGTTAAGAGATGAATGGGAATAGTTTTTTGATTGATACGAATATTATCATCTACGTTTCCAAAGACATCTTGTTATTAGAAGATTTTGTACGTAATGAAGACGCATTACACATATCTTCAATAACATATATAGAGGCGATGGGCTTCCCTTTCCAAAATGTGGATGAAGAAGCAAAGGTGGTAATGTGTTGTAATAAATTTAAACGTCTTTTCTTAACTGAAGAGGTTGAAAGGCAGACTATTCTCATAAGAAAATCAAATAAAATAAAATTGCCGGACGCCATCATAGCAGCAACTGCAATTGTCCATAATCTTACACTTATAACCTGTAATAGCGCTGATTTTAAAGATATTAAAGGAATAAAAATATTGAATCCTCATGAAAGATAAAGCAATGCAGAAGAAATCTTTTTTGATCACAACAGATAATGTGGAATTTCATGCTGCCGATATGGGGCGGTGGCTCTCAGTCATGCCAATCTTCGTCCGCTCGTCAGGATGGCGAATCTCTATCAACTGACGCATAAGTTTGAAGCGATACCGGCGTATACGGGGTGATTCGAAATCAATTAAATAATGAAATATGAGTTTGGACGAAAAAGACAGAGGACGTTAAACCTTTTATCGACCCGGTCGAACGATTTATTGCTACCATTGAAAGATTGATTCAGCGTAGCGGCGCGAGATGCTAAATACTATCTGTTATCTACCAAAACCTTCACAAACGTATGCGGCTGCTCGTATACCATTTTGATTTGCTCATCCGTCAGAGAGGGATGGCATTGCATGCAGGATTGCTGCGTTTCGCCGGAATGGGGGCGGTGGCAGGCGATGCAACTGATGCCTTGATGGGCGCCGGTGACCGTGCAGTCGTCTTCGCTACCCACAATATGGTGAGCATTAGGGGCATGGCATTGCATGCATAATAGCGTGTTCGGGTCGGAGGCAATTTGGATAAGTGAATCTCCTTCGTACATCGCCGGTTGAGAGAGCATATCTGTCCGCAAATAACGCTTTTCTCCCCTGATATACAGCGCTGTACGGGGATTGCGTGCAGGGTCGGAACGTGATGTGCCATTGAGTCTTACATACCGCTCGGAAACGGGATTGTCCGTGTGCATCTGATGGCACGCCAGACAGGGCATCGTCGGAAGCTCTTCCTGCTGTTTATCACGCAGTTGCCAATCGGCAGGAGAGATGCTCTCCAGATCCATCAAGTCGTTGATATTGCCGTCATAAAACATGCCGTGGCAGCGCAGGCAATCCCAATAAGGCTTTTCCACCGCGTTGTGAACGCTGTCCATAAAAATTTCGCCGTAGTTGGCGCCATGTCCGCTTGCCAGCCATCCGGCATGTTCCGATTGGTGGCAGGCAATGCAGCGGTTGTGGACATCCATTACTTGCCTTTCATTAAGGTGAATATCAGCATTTTGTATCCGGTCATTGGTGAAATGCACCCATACCATATTGGCTTTGTCTACGAAGGAAGTGATTCCATCGGATGTTGCAGTGCCATGACATTCAGAGCATTTGATATCGGCATGAGCCGAAGTCGTCCATTGCGCGTGAGAAGGGGATATTTCGTGGCATTGCGCACAAGTGAATTGCGGATCGAGCTGATTCCATGTGATATAGGAACAGGACAGTAAAATAATCAGTACGCAGACCGATAAGAGTAATATTTGTTTCTTTTTCATGCCTTGAAGTTTTTAACGATGTAATCTCCTGTCCTGAAAGCAGTTGCCATGATGGTGAGCGCCGGATTGAAGCCGCCGTTGGTGACTAACACGCTACCGTCGGCAATAAACAGATTATCAATCTCATGCACTTGGCAATACTTGTTTGTGACCGATGTTTTCGGGTCGTTTCCCATCCGGCACGTACCGGCTTGATGTTGTCCGACGCCGGGAATGACATTGACTCTCGACGTGTTGAGCCACGTTTGGATGGCGCCGGCTTCCTTGAGGATTTCTTCGGCTTTGGCGGCGAGGAACTTGCCGTGCTCGACGTCTGCCGGATGACTGCCTCCCGAAAGCACCGCGACGGGTATGCCCCAATAGTCCTTGACTGTCGGGTCGACCGTCACACGCGATTCGTACATGGGCATTTGCTGTATCGGCCCTTGCAGCCGCCCGATTCTGTAATAGTTATTGCGTTGAAACGCTTTGTGTTCCTTTCCCCAGCGCGGCGCTCCTGGCGGTCTGAGCCGTGAAAAGTCGTAAGGCAACTGGAAAAATTCGTTGGCCAGCAGGCCGCCGCCGACGATGCCGGGGTTGTGGTGGTTGTAATCGCACATTGCCATCGTGGCTCCCGGCCCGACATGGTCGAGGATGTCGAAATCGAAGATGCCGCAGGCGCCTACATACGTATGGTCCTGAAGGTTACGACCGACGCAATCGCTGTTGTTGCCTGCGCCGTCGGGATGCAGTTTCGATTTGGAGTTGAGGAGCAGGCGCGCCGTTTCCGTTGCAGCTCCGGCCACGACAACAATATCGGCCGTTTGGGTGCGCCCCTTGCCTTTTTCATCGAAATAGCGGACGCCTTTGGCTTGACCTTTGTCGTCCATGATGATTTCGGCTACGATACTGTTCGTGATCACCTGACAGTTGCCAGTCCGCATTGCTATGGGTATCACCGTGTTCCAACTGCCGTTTTTGGCATTGCAGGGGCAGGCGTAGCCGCAGCACGTATGGTTGCGGGTACAACCGGCTCGTCCGTTGTAAGGAACTGAATTTCTAAGCATTGGAATCGGAAACGGATGCAGCCCCAACCGTTTGCCGGCATCGGCCAGGATGGCGGCTTCCCTGTTCAGCTCGAAAGCCGGCATCGGATAAGGCTTGCTGCGGGGAGCGGCAAAAGGATTGGTCTCGTCGCCCGAAACACCTATTTCCCATTCGGCTTGACAATAATAAGGCTCCAATTCTTCATACGTGATGGGCCAGTCGACGAGCGA
>JAITMM010000211.1 GCA_031277335.1 Tannerella sp.
TCCGTTTTACGCTTATTTTTTAATCAATTACCTTTGCAGAGAATTTCAAAGACAAGAGAGATGGGAATTGGTATAATATTTGCAGCGTGTTGGCTGACCGCGGTTTGCTTGCTTTTCGCGACATTAACGATAGCAGGAAGTTCCGAAAAGGAGGCTGCCTTGCCGGTCTTTCATTGCGCACTTGATCAGCAATCACCTATTCGTATAAAGGATTGCATAAGTCCCGGTCAAGACCGCAATCAAGTAATGACTTTTGCCTATGGCAGACTTTTACGTCAGCCCCCACGCAACGTTTTGGAGATTTTTCCCGTCAATGTATTTATTCAGGAAAATCTTTTGAGTCTGTTTGGAGCGAAAAATCTCATCGTGAAGGATCGTCGTTTCAGGAGGGCTCGAGACCGTATATCACAATTGCTCCCCAATCTTTTAGGCGGGAGCAATAAAATCACAATTTTAACAGTTTTGAAAATTTTAGAATATAAATCAATATAAAATTAAAAAATATGAATATAAAAATAATTAAAGCAACAACGAATTGTTTTTTATGTTTGCTCGTTATCATCGCTTTCAGTTGTGACGATAACTATGATATACCATCTTCAATCATAGATGAAATAGCATCCTTAGAATGTATAGCGAACACTTCCGATGCGCCTTCAAGGCCGTCGCTTGGCGGCGGGGATTGCGAGCTATATTCATTCCTTGAAGGTGTTGCAAAAACTAAATGTAAAAGCAACCGTTTTCTTATTAAAGGGAGAGTGACAGGCGCTTATGAATATGGACTCACGATCAAATTAATTGAAGACTTAAAGGGCAACTTTCCTGAAAACAACAATAATACTTTTACGGTCTGGGGATCAAATGGTAGAACGGATAGGGTGGACAGGCTGGATATAGGGTATGATGAACAGGAAATGTTGATTATGCTTGTAATGCCGGCTGTAGGCAGATCAGAGGATTGGGATCCTGATTATATCTGGCTGGAGCAGTCGGGAGATTATGCTACTATGACATGTCAGTTCTCTGTTGTTGTTTTACAAGGCGATCAAGTGACAGGATATTTGTTGCCTCGCGATAACGACGGCGTTCGTCGCGAGAGGACAATATCACTGAAAGATTTTAATAACATTATAAACAAAATACTCAAATAATCAAATTATTAATAAACAAAATAGATAAATCATGAAATCAAAATTATTTTTAACAGTTATTGCAGCCGTTCTATATATTGGAACAGCCAATGCACAAATTACGCTCGCGACGCAGAGGGCGCTGTTGGCGGAAAATGAAAAGACAATCCTTGATCATCGAATCAGTAAATACACAACTTTTACGATAGATACAAAAGGATTGACTGACCTTCTTAACAGCAATCGGGGAAAGGGAAAGTTTCGACTCCGGATCAATGATGAACTGGATTGGACCATTGATCTTGAATTAAATGATTTGCGCGCCCCGAACTATCAGGCTACGTATACGACTGACGACGGTGAATTCGAAGTAAAAGAACCGTTTACGGTCAACACATTTAAAGGGCGAACATCGGAGGGTCAGCCTGTTAGATTCACCATAGATGAAAAGACATTCTTTGGTGTAATTTTAGGTGGAAACTATCACTATGTAATCAGACCGGCCAATGATTTTACGAACAACAGGGACGATAAAAGTTTCATTGTCTATAAAAGTTGGGATCTTATTGATGATGACAGTTCGACAGATGATGTACACGATGCAATGGAGATTGCGAATGAAGAATTTGCAGAATGGAATGATTCCTATTTATACAGTTCTTACGGAATATGCAGTTATGTAATAAGATTAGCAATTGAGGCCGATTATGAGTTTCATCAAAATAAAGGAGGCAGTGTCAACAGTCCGGAAGGTCCGACCATCTCCAGTATGCTTTCGATTATCAATCTCATAGAGGGAGTATATGAATCAACATTTGGAATCAAATTCTCCGTTACTTATCAACATGTTTTTACTACAGCTTCCGACCCGTATACTTCAAATAATTCCATTCAATTATTGAATGAATTACGAACGCATTGGATGAAAAATAATAGCAATAAAGTGAGAGATATAGTACATCTGTTTACAGGAAAAATATTAACATCAAACGACCCCGAATATACTGCAAATGGACAAGCATATGAGGATCCTTTCGGGATTGGCAATTCAAGCGGTTATTCATTGAGTAGGGATAGACCCGATATGTATCAATCTACTGCTCATGAAATAGGGCATAATTTAACAGCTGTCCATCCGTCTTATTCCACTTGCTTATGTGACAATCCTACAGCTTCTCTTATGTGTCAAAAAGATAAAAGTCCCAATCTTTGGTTTTGTACGCAGTCATTCAATGAAATTTCTTCTTATATAAGTAATCTTATTGGTATATGCGGGCCACATACAATTTGTTACGGTTCCACTGCCTCAGTTACAGCTTCCAGTGCACCAAGTGGCTTTACCTGGAACAAAAGTAGCAATTTGAATCTTTCAGGTTCCGGAACTTCAGTTATAATTTCTGCGATTTCCAATGTAAACGAAGCCGCATGGGTAAGTATCAATAGCGGAGGACAGGAATTGGTGAGATTAAATATCCGGATAGGCGGTCCCGTCATATCCTCCATTGAACGGCCAAGTTCCATTCCTGCCTACCAGACAATCAGATTTACTGCAAAATACGATTATCTTTCAGGTGTAGGAACCAGTT
>JAITMM010000018.1 GCA_031277335.1 Tannerella sp.
TAAATAATTGTTAAGTGATTTTTTGTAATATTTTTTCATTTTTTTGTTTTTTTTATTATTAGTAACTATATTTGCAGCGTTTTAATTTTTGCATCGGATGAAGATTCATTTTGTAGAAGCGATTACGACCATTGCGTTAGTTGCCCTGCTGTCAATACAGGGCATCTGGCTTTACAATACCTACAACTTGCTTTATCACAATCTAATCGCAACCTTCGATGAGGGATTTGCCCGTTCTATCGAGAAGGAAGTCTATCTGCGACTTGATAATAATAATAGTGAAAGATATAATGATGATAAAGCGCTAAAGATTGTAGCCGGGGCAAGACCTGATCAGGACTTTTACAGCAATGCACTGGCTTTTCATGAATTTTTATTAACTTTTGATATACCGATGTCATTGAAAACTATGGATAGCATCTGGTCTCAACGTATACGGGATGAAGTACCTGGAACGGTGAAATACAGGCTGATACACACGGATGCCGACGGAATGGTCATTGAAGAAATTAACAGAGGTGCCAATGAAAATTCAACCGATAAGCTAATAATCGAACGACCCATCAGAAACGACCGTTCGGAATCCCTGCGGGTGATGATCGATTCGCCCTATAAGATCGTCATAAGCAATATGATGGTATTGCTGATCACCTCGATTGTGGTGGCAATGATTCTGGGTTACTGTCTCTTTTTACAGGTCAGGATGATACGCAGACAGATGATGATCACCCAAGTCCGGCATGATTTTATAGACGGCATGGTGCACAATATGAAAAATCCGGTGGCCGGTATCCAAATCAGCGCAAACTTTTTGAAAAGCGGGAAACTGGACAATAATACGGAAATGAAGGAAACGTTTATTGACTCACTCCTGACAAACGCGAACCGGCTGCTGGCATTTACGAATCAGATTTTGACTGTCTCGCATGATACATCGAATAACATCAAATTGAATAAGAGAGATGTGGATTTGAATGAACTGTTCGACAGGTTAATAGCGGAATACATCCTGTCGCCCGGCAATGGAATCGGTTTTGTCACCGACATGGCCGATCATACCATCATTCATGCAGACAACGATATGATGATTGAAGTATTTAGAAACCTGATAGACAATGCGATCAAATACTCGAAAGACAATATCGAAATCCGGATCTCCGCGGAAAACCGCCAACACGATACCGTCATCAGCATCCGGGACAACGGCATCGGAATAGCACGGAAAGACCTGAAACGGATATTTGACAAATATGAACGCGCCGCATCGCACGACAAGCGGAAGATAGGCGGCTTTGGGCTGGGACTGTATTTTGTCAACCTGGCGGTCACGGCGCATGGCGGGTCTGTCAGCGTCAAAAGCGTTCCGGGCGAATGGAGTGAATTTATTATTCAAATACCAAACGTGAAATCATGATTAAACTGCTATATGTGGAAGACGACACGTCGCTGGGCTACCTGATCAAAAGCGGCCTAGAAGAACTCATCGGAGGCTACGAAGTGAGATGGATAACAAATGGCAAGGAATGTTTGAAGACGATGGAGACGTTTGAGCCGGACGTGATCGTTTCAGATGTGGAGATGGCTTTTATGGACGGAAACGAGATGGCCAGGCAAATCCGCCTGAAGGATACGCAAATCCCGATTATCTTCCTGTCGGCAAAAGAAAAGGTGAGCGACGTGGCCCGCGGATATGATTCGGGGGCCAACCTGTATTTCAAGAAACCGCTCCTGCCCGATGAATTGGACGTTCATATCCGGGCAATGGTCAAACACGTCAGGAGCCAACCGAAAAAGTCGGGCGAGGTGGTCTACGAAATAGGTAAATACACGTTCGCACCCCAACAATTCATGTTGTCCTGCGATTCGGTACTGCATCGGCTGACTTCGCTTGAATCCGGTATCCTGACCATGCTCTGCGAAAACAAGGGTAAATTGATTTGCAGGGATGATATCTTGAAGAGATTTTGGAACATGTCGTATGACCGCCTTTCCAATTCACGCAGCCTCGATGTCCATTTAACCAAATTGCGCCATTACCTGTCATCGGATAAATCCATCTCCATCAATACGGTCAAGAAGTTGGGGGTATGGGTTGAGTGGTAGCGAGACACTACGATATGTGCAAATGATTACGGGCCAACAGCCCGTAATCATTCACTATAAACCACTATTCCGTCTTGATCGCATCCACCGGATTGGCCGACGCAGCCCTGAACGCCTTGAGGCTGACCGTAATCAGCGTCAAAAGGACTGTTATCACTGCCGCCGACGCAAATATCCACCACGACAGCGGGATACGGTATACAAAGTCCTGTAATAAATTGTCCAGCATATAGTAAGACAACGGGATGGCAATGACAAGTGCGATGCCGACCAAAATCAGAAATTCGAGCGATAACATCCTGACAATGCTCGGAATGCCGGCGCCAAGCACCTTGCGGATGCCGATTTCCTTTGTCCTCAGCTCGGCAGAAAATACCACCAGACCCAACAGTCCCATACACGAGATCAGGATCGCGATGACGGAAAACGTGCCGAACAGACTATTTATCTGTATATCTGATTTATACATCCTGTCAAACGTATCGTCGAGAAACGAATATTCGAATGCAAATTCCGAATTGTACTGTTTCCACTGTGCTTCCAGCGCGGCAATGGCCTGCTGCGCATTGCCCGGATTAATACGCATATAGAGCATATAGATATATCTTGGCTCATAATACATCACCAGCGGTTCGATTTCCTTATGCAGGCTTGCGAAATGGAAATCCTTGACGACGCCCACGATCCTCTTATCGCTGTTTTGCACCCATTTTCCTACCGGGTCAGTCAGTCCCATCGCCTTGACGGCTGCCTCATTCAATATATATTGTGCGGAAGGATTGTTGGACGTAAAGTTAGTTCCCTCAACCAGATTAAATTGCATCATCGGAACAAATGAGGTATCCACCCTGATCTGATTGAAAATAAACATGCCTTCGGTGGTCTTGCCTTCCCATTCGCTGAAACCGTCGGCCGAACCGCCGCCATTCATAATGTTGTCGCTTGCGCTGGATACGCCCAAAATGGACGGCTGGCGTTCCAGTTCTGCTTTTACGGCGTCATAACTTTTTCTCATGTTGTACATGTTGCACGTCAGCACCTGTTCGCGGTTATAGCCGGGGGCTTTGTCACGCATGTATTTCATCTGCGTCGAAAGACCTATAGTGCCCACAATCAGCGTAGTAGAAGCAACAAACTGCAACACGACAAGCGACCGGCGAAACAGATTGCTGCCACGCTTCGATTGAGCCGTCTGTATCATATTGTTAGCTTTGAACGATGCCAGCAGCCATGCCGGATACAGTCCGGCCAACCCGACAACTACCACAAACATAACCAGATACACAGTCCAAATATTCAGATTGAAAATGTCGAACTGTATTTCCTTGCCTGACAGCATATTGTAAGGCGTCTTCAATAGAAAATTCAAAAACAGGGCAACGATAACGGCTATCACAAACAGCACCACCGCCTCGCCGATAAGCTGCATAAAGAGTTTAACTTTCTTAGCCCCAAGCACTTTCCTCAGCACAATCTCCTTGTATCGTTTGGAAGCCCTCGCCGTCACAAGATTCACATAGTTGATGCAGGCAATCAAAAGCACGATGATGGCTATCCACTCGAACATGCGGACATTCCTGACACCCGTCGGTTCACCTTTCATGCTGTATAGATGGCTGTTCATAAAGGGCTGCAACGTATAACTGCGCTGCATCTGTGTCCTGTACATTTCGGGTTGCTTGTTGTAAATATCGTCTGTAATCTGCTTTAAATCAGCCCCGGGATGAATCTTGAGTATCGTATAAAATTCGGCGCCGTCAAAAGAGGTCAATTTTTGATTTAAATATGTCGAAGAATCCTCGATGGAATATAAACTGACCAAATCCACCTCACCCGTGGAAATAAGTTCCGTCCGCTTGGGAAAATTCTTCATCACGGCTGTTACCATGACGGCTTTGCCGTTTTGCAATGTCGCCATTTGACCGACAGGGTCTTCATCGCCAAACAGTTGCGTAGCAAGCCGTTCGCTGATAACCACATCGGTCGGGTTTTGCAACGGATTCACACTGTTTCCCTTCACAATCGGGAAACTGAAGAAGTCGAAAAAGTTGTGGTCTGAATATAAGCATGTTATCGCCGGAGTTTTTATTTCTCCATTTTCCACGTAGCCCGTGCCCCAGTTACGTATCCTGCAATAATCGTATACTTCTCCTGCAAAATCGTCCTTGACAACAGGGCCGAACAGGCCATTCGTCACCGGGGCATCCATTTCCTGCCCTTGTATTTTGAAGTTCGTAATGACACGGTACATGTCTTTGGCATCCTTGTGGAAGGTGTCAAAACTCGTCTCGTCCTGCACCCACAACGCGATAAATGCGCACGTAGCCAGACTCATGGCCAATCCTGCAATGTTGATAACCGAATAAACCCCGCTGCGGCGTAGGTTGCGGATGGTGATGAATAGATTTCTAAACATGACTATAATTTTAATTAATAATGAATAATGAACAATGAATAATTATTCTCTCCTAATTTTTGATGACAAGTTCTTGGATATCACCGTAATTCTCGTAGCTGTTCACTACTACGCGGTCGCCCGGTTCGAGGCCTTCCAGCACTTCGTAATAGTCGGGATTCTGGCGGCCGATGCGGATGGGCACGCGATAGGCTTTCTTGCCGTCTTTCGTCACCTTGAATATCCAGTTGCCGCCCGTCTGCTGGTAGAAACCGCCGCGCGGGATAATCATCGCCTCGCTTTCGTCGCTCAGCGCAATACGGATCTGGAGCGTCTGGCCGCGACGAATCGTCGGCGGAGGCGTGCCTTCAAACATCATGTCCACGGCAAAACGTCCGGCTGTGACTTGTGTATATACTTTCTTAATAGTCAGTGTATAAGTCGTATCTGCCACCCTGTACGAACCTTCCAGACCGGAATAAACGCGCGATATGTAATGTTCGTCCACCTCAACGCGCACCTTGAAGCCGCTCAGCACATCAATCTGCCCGATCCGATCTCCATTTGTCTTGCCCTGACCGATCTCCGCATCGAGCGAAGTCAACTGGCCGTCGACCGGGGCACGCACCGTCAGGTCGGCAAACTTGCGCTGCATCAATGTCAAACCGTTGCGCGCCCGCTGATATGATTCTTCGTCCTGCTTCAATTGCTGCCCGGAAGAGATGGAATCCTGTTCCAGAATCTCCAAATACAAACGATGTCTTTCCAGCATGGAATTGTAACGGTTCTCCGATTCCTTAAAGTCCTGAAAAGCAAGTACTTTCTTGTCATACAACTGCTTGTTCATATCATACACGCGCTTGGCCTCGATCAACTGGCTTTCTACTTCCGCCATCTGTGTACGTTTGTTGACAGTGTTTTGCCGCGCATTTGTCTGGGATATCTGCATCTGCGCCAGCAGGTTATAAACGCTCGTCTCCTGCGACACAAGATTCAACTCCAGGTTGGTGTTGCTCAACCTCAAAATCGGCTGTCCGGCTGTCATCACGGCGCCGTCTTCCACATAGATTTCTTCCACGCGCCCGCCTTCAAGCAGATCAAGGTAGATGGTAGAAATCGGCTGAATCGTCCCTGTGACCGGGATCGATTCGCTGAAATTACTCTGTTTGACATCGGCGATCGTCATCCGCTCGCTCTCCACATTCAACCTCGACTTCCCGAAAGTGCTGAAAATGATAAACACGAGCAGCACGACAAACAGGAATCCGCCTCCAAGAAGCATGATTCGATTTTTAGTCCATTTTTTCTTTTCAATTGGCCTGTCCATTTTTTTTATTTTTTAATTGTTATGTACGTTCTTGTTTGAGTCACATTTAATTCTTATACCAATTTACATACAAATATCGTGCCAAACTATCAAATACCTTGTTATCAAATAATTAAAAAAATCTGTTTTTTCAAAAGTGTCCGTTTTCGGACACTAAGTGTTCATTTTCGGACAGTGTCCCCCTCAAAAATGGTTCTTTTTTCAACAACAAAATTCGGAAATTTCAACCTGTTGTTTATATTTGTGATACTCTTTATTGTCGAGAATGCCCCCCCGCAATGTCTTGTTGTCTCTAATGGCGATATCTAATATCTTCTGACGCAGTTTCTTTGTATCCATTAGTCCATCAATTTTTTCAAGGTTTCAGCATCGGGCAATGCTATTCGTAATTCATGAGGGAGTGTTTCAGAAGTGATTTTTGCCGTTCAATTTCAGCGATTAATTCTTCTTCAGTTGGCAGGTATGATAAGTATTTACTTGCAAAAAGCTGCCTGTTTTCGTTTAATACCGAGTAACGGGCTATTGTTTTGTCTGTTTCCGTACAGAGTAAAATACCGATTGTCGGATTGTCATCCTTTCCACGCTTTAAGTCATCATACATCTTTACATACATATCCAATTGTCCTACATCCTGATGAGTCATCTTTTGTGTTTTCAACTCAATAATAATGAAGCATTTGATAATATAATTGTAAAAAACAAGGTCGATATGGAAGTCCTGTGTTTCGGTTCTCACAAGCTGCTGTCTATCAACAAAAGCAAAGCCTTTGCCCAACTCAAGCATAAATTTTTGCATTTCGTTGATGATGGCTTGCTCCAAAAGTGACTCTGTATATCCCGCATTATTGGGAAGTCCGAGAAATTCCAAGACGGATGGATTTTTGATAAATTCCAATTTGTCCTGTTGAAAATCTTTTGTTTTCTCCTGCATTTCTTGTACCACCGGTTCCTTGATTTGCGAAGATAAGAGTCTGTGATAGTATAGTGTAGAGATATTTCTATCCAGCGCTCTTACCGACCAGTGATTTTCAGCTGCTTCCTGGAGGTAATATTTTTGAGCATCTCTACTTTCTACTCTCATTATCAGCCGGATATGCGACCAAGTCAATTTGGCACACAGTGTGTGCCAAATATCAGTTTCCGGGAAAGTCAAATAAAACTGTCTGAAATCTCGCAAACTTCGCTCTCCAAACCCTTTCCCAAATTCTTTGGTAAGTTCCACGGATAGAGTCTTGAGGATTTCTTCTCCGTAAGCCGCCCGCTCTTTGCCTTCCTGTTCTTCCTCCACGATTCGCTTGCCTATTTGCCAATATGCTTCTACCATGGCAAAGTTTACTGCCGCGTATGATTTTTGCCGTGCAGTCGCAAGGATTTGCTTGATGTCGGCGATGAATGGCTGACTGCTAATTGATTGCTGTTTTAAATTTTGCTCCATATTTTTGGGTTGATTGATGTCGTGGACATTTTTTAAAATTCAAAAGTTCGTTTTTCTATCGGAATTTCTTTAACTTCATTGATATTATACTGAGTTTCAGAGAGTACTTTTCTAAAAACTTTTTCTTTTGGTGGATTTTCAAAGAATAAATCATCCATTAATACTTTAATATTATCATCTTCCAAACACTCTTCAATTAATTCCTCTGCTTTTGAAAGATATTCTTCCTCATTATCACATTCTCTTGCCAAACATCCAAAATGCAAAGATAAATCATGATTAAACTTTTCAGCGGTGAAAATTACAGCTTTGTAAGTTTCATTTGATAATTCGTCTGTATCCATATTAATTTTAATTTATTGGAGAACCTTAAATCCGTATCTATTTTTCCAAAAAAATTCAAAGCGTTGTAGACAAAATTGTTGAAACGCTTTGCAGCTTGAAAAAAATCACTTAATTTAGTGGCGTCAAACATCAAACAAGTGACAGCTAATTTCAAACTGATATGACAAAGATACAAAAGATTTTCAAACCAACCACTCCTTTTGCAGGAGTTTTTTT
>JAITMM010000174.1 GCA_031277335.1 Tannerella sp.
TTTGTCAGTCTGTCTCCCGACGCTCTAAGTCCGCTCGGCGGCTATCCCGGCGACGATGATACGGGCAGGGAGATGCAAAGCAAACGCAATAACAATGAGATGCTTGAAGATTTCATCGCAGCGGCAGCCTGGCTGAAAAACTACGAATATTGCAACGGCAAGGTGGGCGTCGTCGGTTTTTGCTTCGGCGGATGGATTTCCAACATGATGGCGGTGCGCATTCCGGATTTATCTGCATCCGTGCCTTTCTACGGCGGACAGCCTCCTGCCGAAGATGTGCCTGCCATTAAGGCACCTTTACAGATACATTACGCCGGCCTCGACACCCGTGTCAACGAAGGTTGGGCTGCCTACGAAGCAGCTCTGAAAGCCAACAACAAGGAATATACTATGTATATGTACGACAACGCCAACCACGGTTTCAATAACGACACGACGCCGCGTTACGACAAGGCAGCCGCCGACCTTGCCTGGAAGCGTACGATTGATTTCTTTACGGAGAAATTAAAACTGTAAACCGGTCATTGACAGAATAAATATTGCAGCATTCCAAGTGTTCTGAAAACTTGGAATGCTGCAATAAATTCGTCTATATCAACGTCTTTCGAGGAAGAACAGGAAAATAGACGCGCTTAAATATCCTGAAAAGCACCAAACAGACTGCGCATCTCGGTCTTGACTTGGTTCATGCCGATTAGCCCGCCCGACATGCCGGAAGATTGGCTCCTGACCTCGCATTTTATTTCGGAAGGAGAGACAACAGTCGTTTGTACCGACACTTTGTAATATTTCGCCATAGCCCCGGCAAGGAGACGCAGCGTCCGGTTCCCTTTCTCAAAGATCAGTTGCCCCTTCTCGCCGCCTTTCAGTTTATACCCCCAGGTTGTCAACACATCGTTAATCTTCCTGTCCAAGTCTTCCTTGGAAATACCGCTATAGACATGCAGGAACATGTCAGGGGTACTCAATTCATTTCTATTAAAATTCATGATCGCTATTTTTTATATCGTTAAAATAATTTGCTGCAAATATAAAGCATTTTTTTTCAACGCACCGAATTTTCCTTATAATTTTTTTCGCGACAAAAGTGATAAACCGAACCGGCAATCTACGTCAATATTCGTATTTTACGTTGTCAAAACTGGTTGAACGACTTGGAGATAAACTCCATAACAATAGGGAGTTCCATGCGCCAATAAGTCCATGTATGTCCGCCGTCCTTGACGCGATATTCGTGAGGTATTTCTTTTTGACGGAAGAGGATGTGCATAAGGCTATTGCCTTCGTAAAGGAAGTCGTCGTCGCCGCAACTGACATACCAGCGGATGGACTTGATGAGTTTCGTATCTTCTTCCGAGGCATTCTTGAGGACGCCTGCTACGCTGTGTCGATTGAAATACGCTTCTATCTTCTGCTCCGAAATGCCTGTCAGACCGTTATTGGAACCTGCGCGTTCCTTAAACTGTGCAATATCCCAGTTGCCCGTCGAAGCGCTAAGCGGCGCGGCAGCGGCAAACATGTCAGGCCGGTGCAGGGCGTAAAAAATTGTGCCGCCGCCGCCCATCGACAGGCCGGAAATGGCACGATAGCGCCGGTCGGTACGCACGCGGTACGTCTTTTCAATATGCGGGATCAGCTCCTTGAAAAAGAAGTCTTCGTAGTCGAAATTGCCCTGGATGGCATTGAAATACCCCCTCACGCCTGTGTTGGCATCAGGCATGACGATAATCATCCGCGAAGCAATGCCGTCTGCAATCGCCTTGTCTGCAATATGTTGCACCTGGCCGAACTGCACCCATCCAGTATGGTCGTCGCCCGAACCGTGAAGCAAGTACAAGACGGGATAGGACTGGTCGCTCTCGTTATATCCCGGCGGCAGATAGATGGCGTACTTGCGATCCATCTTCAAAATCTCGCTCTTTACGGTTTTGGTCTCATAAACAAGGCCTCCCTGTGCATTTGCCATCGCTCCGGCTAAGCACATCAATACTACAATAGTCAATAATCTTTTCATCTTATGTTTATTTATTTGTGAATCATATTATTCATGCCAGCAGATTTTTTTTTACATGATGATAAAAACGAAACAATCCGGCAATGACATTCTACCAAATTATATAGCATCCTTCTTCGCATATTCCGAGAACTCGCATCCGTAAGTATCTGCTAAAAAGTTATCAAGTTCGTCGGCTTTGAAAGCCAAGTTGATGATGTTTTTTTGCAGTTCGTCGGCATGTTTTTCGCATTGAATGTCGGAGATATGGATCCGATAGGAGATAAATATCTGATTATCTTCGATTCCCAGTTGATATGGACTTGTCTCACCTTTCAGCAGGAAGGTAAGGAGCGGCTCCAGGTCTTTTTTAGGCATTATATTTATGGGCGAAGTGGCAAACAGATACGAGCGATCATACACAAACATGCGTATTTCGGAGCTTCCCTTGTGGAATTTCCAACTCTCATATCCCACACGGGCGATGATGGGATTTATCCCCATTGCTTCGATTGCCTTTTCGCAAAACTGCGATAACTCGGTCAGTTGCAGCTCTTTAAATATGCTTTCCGACAGTTTTTCGCCGCACGAGGGGCAATATTCGGTCTGTTCGGTTATTAAAGTTTCGCAACTGCTGCATTGCACATTGAATTTTGTCCTGTCAAGGTCTTTTATGTCGTCAAGAATCTTGTTCAGTCCTGAAATCGGAATGCCGAAACCCATATTGTCGGCATTGGTGATCTTGCTGGCTGTGATGGCAACGACTTCGTTGTTCTCGTTGAAGATGGGGCCACCACTGTTGCCCGGATTTACCGCCGCATCGGTTTGGATATAGTATTTATTCTTTATCAACTGTTTGGGTGCCGAAACGGTGCCTTCGGTAACTGTATAAGGCATCCCGAACGGATAGCCGGCGACGTTAAGTCTCTGGCCTATTTTTGTGTCGCCTGATTTTGCAAGTTCCACATCGGGTAGCGCAGAAAAATCTTCGTCAGCCACGAGCAGGGCAATGTCAAGTTCGGGGTTGACAAGCACTACGTTGACAAGATATCGATTTTTCCCGTCGTCCTGAATGGCTACTTTCTTAAATCCCTCTATTACATGATAGTTGGTGACAAAGAGATTATGCTTCTTCAAATAAAAGCAACTGCCTGAGCCACCTGCATGATTTATCTTATAAACAGTTTTTTGTATATTCGGATCCATTGTATTTTCTATTAATGTACGATGAAAAATTATTTTTTAAAGAATGACATAAATTTATTGATGCCTGTCGTAATCATGGCTGCATAGTCGGGGCTGGCGGAGTCCAACGTCAAGTCACCCTCCATGATTTTTTTCATGGCCTTGAACAAAATCGGGCCAGCTGTCTCAAACGGTTGTGCCGAGGCGCGTTGCATCGAATCGACAACAATGGCATTTACATTGTCCTGCAGGTTGTTGTAATAATACATCTCATAGAATTTCAGCGTAATCCTCAACGTGACGGACATATAATCTCCGACTCCCATTTCTTGAGAAACCGACTCGAAAGTACTTTCAAAATTATCCTGAATGTTTTCGAGGCTTGAACGGCGTTTTGGCGGGATAAATGTCTCGATATAATACAAGTCTTCTGCCAATTTCTCTTTAGGTAAGGCCTTGATTTTCTGAATAAACTCCTTGCCACGCATCACTACGTCGGGCAACGGGATATCTTCGCGTTCATGTTCGCTGACGGCTTTGTCCAAGTCATTGAGAAACTGTCCCTGAGGATGAGCATAATACGAAATCTTGTAAAGGGTCGAAGCTATCACATTCCATGCAAACCCATATTTACGGTCAGTCTCGAACGACTTCACATTTTCCAAACATTCGTCGCAACTTTGCTGAATGACAGAATACACGATATCAACCGTATTGGCATCATAATGTGTCACTTTCGGTTCATAAATACGCTCTGCGCCGAATTTCGTCACATATTCGTCGTCGTACTTGTCGCCCGTGATGCAAATCTCATCGAAAATATAGTATATCTTCCACGGATTGATCAACTCCATCGGACATTCATATTCAAAGTGCAATTTGCCGTCTTTCAATATGATTTGCGCCAGATTGAGATTGACAAAATTGAGTGCTGCCACTTGACGCAATAGCGGGATTACATTTTTATCGGGCACGGACAAGAAAGGTGCATTGACCTTCATCTTATTGTCTTCCAATTTAATATTTACCACTATCGACCCGTGAGGAATGTTAAATTCGGTCGCCTCGGCATTACCGTATTTCTTCCTGAAATCGACATTGAGATAGTCCATGAACTCGTCAAACGACTTTCGGTATTCTTTTTTGTCAAAAGAATCTTCACTCTCACCCCACTTGTCGGCATTAATCTTGCTGGCTGTCGAAGTGATTAACGATACGTTAAACGTCAAGTTTTGCTTCATATTTACTACGCATTTAGAAGTTATATATTAATTTTCGGCAAAAATACTATTTATTTTTTACAGGACAAATGTATTGACCAAAAAAATCAGTGTTCGGCTGATATAATCCCTTGTTTGACGATAGACAATCCGAATCCCAAATTATTACCCAATAACGAGCCGTGGTCGGCGGCTACGGTCGCACTGAAAGTCCAGTCACGGCGTGAATACGAAATGTCAGTCTTCAATGATGAGGCATTTAGCTTCGAAAGTGTCGGAGCATAAGCAATACCCAGACTTTCCAAAAGAGAAAGTCTCAAGCGCCAGGAAAGATTACTGTTTATCTTTCCTTCCGAAGATATATACCAGCCTTTTAAACGATTATGCTTGAATCCCAATTTGCCGTCACTATTATATTCAGGCGAGATAAAAAATGGAGAGCCTAAGCTGCGGTTAAAATAAGAAAAGCCCGACGCGTATTCGCCGTTATTATAGTAATTATCGCCGCCGCCGCCGAATCCGGGATACTTGGAATGAGGATATTCAATAAAGTGAAACGGGCCGCTTTGGTTAAGAGATGAGAGATGCTCGAAAACAATTTTTCGTATCCATCCGACTTGAGCCGTTTCTATGCTGACTCCTATAAGTCCGTCGATGGAATTTTTAAATTCCAGACTTGAACCGTCTCCAATAAGATGCTGGTAATAACCATTTACTGTGAAATCGTTTTTTTCAAAGCTTACACGGAAATCATACGTGCCGTAATGCGCTCCTAATTTATTTATCTGGTCTGAAACTGAGGAGTCACTCCCGCCGGCTACACCGAAAACGACGCGAATGAAATCTTTAAAAGAATGAGGCTGAGGATCAGAATATTGAGGGTCAGTCGATTCGCCCCCCCATTGCGCAAAATGACGAAACCCGAAGACAAATGAAAACGGGAAGTCTTTCTCCATATCTTTAATTTGAAAAAACAACGACTTGTTATGCCATAAAATATTTCGGATATAGTATTGTTTTTCAGCAATAAAAGAATCTAAGTAATCCGTATCGAACGAGCGTCCCACACCAAAATTACCTTTTGCCTGCACCCAGCGCCCGACCCACGGTAACACGATGAAATCAGGAGAGTACATATTTATTTCAGGTATCGGGCGGGCGTTTACTCCCAAACCCAAGTCGCCGCTGCTTAACTGCGGGTCGGAGACGGCCTGCAGTTGACGGTTCAATTCGTGACTGCCGATACTTAATCTGATTCCTCTAAAAGCAAATTCCGTGTATAATTGTTGGAAATAAAAATTGCGATATCGCGGTGCAGCGCCTACAACATCTACTTTTGTATCCCAACTCCAATCCTTATTAAAAATATGATGATATCCGACATCTGCCCTAATAAATCCGTTATTAGCATCTATCGGAATGATACCCTGCTGATTACTGACCATCCAGAACGGCGTATGCTCGCCGTCGGACACTGACCCGAAAGTCTCGATGCGATATCTGACGGCGTTGAGCGCTTCCTGCGCAAAACATGAAAAGACACAGACAGAGAGTAAAAAGCATTGAAGTAAAAGTCGTTTCATCCGATTTTTTTACAAATAACGCAAAAAAAGTTGATTAATTGTTTTGTTTGATTTATAAAAAATTACTACCTTTGCACCCGCAAATTTTAAAAATAGATTCAAAAGTATGAACGATTACGAAACCGTTTTCATTTTAACTCCCGTTTTGTCTGATGCGCAGATGAAGGAAGCGGTAGAAAAATTCAAAGGAGTGCTTGCCAACGAGCAGGCCGAGATTGTGAACGAAGAGAATTGGGGATTGCGCAAATTGGCGTACCCGATTGAGAAGAAGACGACCGGATTTTATCAATTGATTGAGTTCAAGGCTAAACCGGAGACGATTGCAGTGTTGGAAACGCAATTCCGCAGGGATGAGCGTGTGATCCGCTATCTTACATTCAGGCTGGATAAATATGCAGCCGAATATGCAGCAAAGCGAAGAAATATTAGAGCAACGAAAGAATCAGTAAAGGAGAACTAATCATGGCATCAAACAACAATCAATCAGAGATCAGATACTTAACTCCTATGACAGTGGACGTTAAGAAGAAAAAATACTGTCGTTTCAAAAAGAGTGGCATCAAATACATTGATTATAAGGACCCGGAGTTTTTGAAAAAATTCCTCAACGAACAGGGAAAAATCCTGCCGCGACGCATCACCGGCACATCGTTGAAATTTCAACGCCGCATAGCGCAAGCCGTCAAGCGCGCACGTCATCTGGCGTTGCTTCCTTTTGTAACAGATTTGATGAAATAATTTAACAAGAAGGAGGTAACAATATGAAAGTTATTTTAATAGAAGATGTAGCAAACTTGGGCTACACGGATGATGTCGTAACCGTCAAAGACGGTTTTGCGCGCAACTTTCTCATCCCCCAGAAAAAAGCCGTCATCGCTTCGGAACCGGCGCTGAAAGTACTTGCAGAAAACAAAAGGCAACGTGCTCACAAGCTGGAAAAGATAAAAGATGACGCACGGTCGGTAGCCGAAAAATTAGCCGGCATATCGCTGGTCATCGGAGCCAAGACAAGTTCGACAGGGACAATTTTCGGATCGGTCACCAACATACAAGTGGCAGAAGAACTTGCCAAACAAGGTATTGAGATTGAACGTAAAAAGATAATCATAAAAGAACATATCAAGGAAGTAGGTAACTATACCGTCACAGTCAATCTTCATAAGGATGTTTCAGTAGAAATACCCGTTGAAGTGATTTCGGAAACCGATTAAGGTTAAAAACTTTTTTTAAAAGGCCTCTTATGAGGCCTTTTCATTTTTTTTTATTATCTTTGCACCAATATTTCAAGCAATTGATGAATTTATGAGGAAATATGGCTTTTTGTTTTGGCTGACGGCCTTTTTGTGCGTTTTGATGCCTCTCCGGGCAGCAGATAACATGTTTACCGTTGTTATCGATGCCGGACATGGAGGCAAAGATCCGGGCGCAAAAGGAGCTCTGGGAAACGAAAAAGCTATCAATCTGGCAGTTGCGCTAAAATTAGGAGCACTAATCAATGCAAATCACAAGGATGTAAATGTCATTTATACAAGAAAGACCGATGTCTTTGTAGGACTTATGGAACGTGCTGAAATTGCCAATAAACATAAAGCCGACTTGTTCATTTCCATCCATACCAACAGCCTGCCGAATAAACGTAAAAACAAAACCATCAGAGGCTCTGAGACTTATACATTGGGATTAGCCAATTCGGAAGAAAATTTAGAGGTTGCCATACGTGAAAATGCAGTCATTTTGGAAGAAGATGACTATAAACAACGTTATGACGGGTTCGACCCCAACTCAGCCGAGTCTTATATCATCTTTGAATTTTTGCAGAACAGCAATATGGAGCAGAGCGTAGTCCTGGCTTCAGACATTCAGAAAGCATTTCGCGCGTCAAATCGTGTAAATCGCGGCGTAAACCAAGCAGGATTCTTAGTGCTCAAACTGACAAGTATGCCCGGCGTATTAGTCGAGCTTGGATTTATCTCAAACAAAGAAGAGGAACAATACATGCGCACTTCGACGGGACAAAATCAATTGGCGAGGTCCATCTACACGGCTTTTAAAAACTATAAAGACAAATATGGCGCCAACAGCCGGACGATGACGGCATCAAAAGCTAAATACAACTCTTCGTCAGCTTCGTATGCAAATGTTGAAGGACAGATTGTATATAAAGTCCAAATCATGGCATCCGACAAGCAACTACCGGAAAATGCACCTTCTTTCAAAGGATATAAAGTCGATTGGTATAAAGACGGAGAGCTATATAAATATACGTACGGGGAGTCAACAGACCGAAAAAGTATACAAGATATTCAAAGACAAGTAGCTAAAGATTTTAAGGGCGCTTTTATCATACGGATGGTCGATGGTAAACGATTGAATTGAACTTAATTACAAAAACAAACAGTTATGAAATTGAAGTTTTCCAAAGAAATGACTATTGGGATCATTACAGTCATTGGTCTTACATTATTATATATTGGGGTCAATTATCTTAAAGGGATAAACCTGTTTCGTCCTATCAACCATTATTTTGTCACAAGCACAAATGTCAGCGATGTGACAATATCAACACCGGTATTTGTCGGTGGATTCAAGGTAGGCTTAGTCAGAAACATCATCTATGACTACAACTCCAACAATGACATCAAGATAGAAATCAACCTTGAAAAAAGCATGAAGATCAGCAAAGGCAGCTATGTGACAATAGAAAGAACATTTCTGAGCGGCGCCCAGCTACATATCCACTTGAATACTTATGTAGAAGATTATTTAAAACCGGGCGATGCCATCGAAGGCAGGATGACCGACGATTTGATGGGAATAGCGCAGAAGCAACTCCTGCCGCAAGTGATGGACCTGATGCCTAAGCTCGACTCCATTCTTGTCGGGGTAAATCAGCTTGTCAATAATCCGGCGCTTTCAAATGCGTTAGTCAATCTTAATCAAACAACTGCCAATTTGGAAACTTCATCGCAACAGTTGCATCTTTTAGTCGAATCGCTCAACAAAGACCTCCCGGAAATCTCCGAAAACCTGAAATATACGTCTCAAAACCTTGTGGACGTAAGCAAAGATCTTAAAAGTCTGGAACTGTCGCAAAGCGTGAAGTCACTCAATGCGTCTCTTGAAAATATAGAGGTGATAACCAAGAAGTTGAACTCAGATGACAACTCTTTGGGGCTATTGATGAACGACACTCTGCTATATCAAAACCTGAACCGCGCAGCCGACAGCGCATCCAAACTGCTGATTGATTTAAAAGAAAATCCGAAAAGATACATTAATCTCTCGCTGTTCTAAAAAAAAAGACGATATTTAGACTGATTCTATATTGTCAAAAAAGATGTTTTTTTTTATGAAAGTAGTAAGCTATTGATTATTCGTTTTTTTGAAGGGATAACATTCAAAAAATATTAACATTTTCAAATTTTGCACATTCATTCAAATAGCGCACCTTTGGGTAGTCAGTTGAGTTCATTGATATCAATAACCTAATTATTAAGTAAATAAAACCAAAGCACTTGTTTTAAAGCTAATACCGAATTGTTAAAAAACACACGTTTCCCTATTAAGAATTTAATTACGACCTTTACGGCCGATTTACAAAATCAAATAATAACTATTTTCATTATTAAGAGATGCAAACGGATCATAAATTGTTATGGGACAAATGTTTGTCGGTTATTAAGGACGTTGTGCCCGAAGCCGCTTTCAAAACATGGTTTTTGCCGATCGTGCCTTTGGCTTGTGAAGACAAGAAGGTGACGATTCAGGTGCCGAGCCAGTTCTTTTACGAATACTTGGAGGAGAAATTCGCTAATGTACTTCAGATGACGCTACATCAAGTGTTCGGCAAGGGAATGATATTAAACTATCGTGTGTTAAGACAAAGCGTCGCGGAAGAATATGCGACTCAAAATGCCGACAAACCCAAGCAAATGACTTCAGCCAACGGAGCCAAAGCTCCGTTTACGCCGTTTACACAAGTGGCACCTCAGGAACTCGATTCTCAATTGAACTCCCGTTACGATTTTGACGCTTTCATCGAAGGCGTATGCAACAAGTTGGCGCGTACTGCCGGTGAATCCATTGCAAGCAATCCGGGTAAAACAACGTTCAACCCTTTATTTTTATACGGATCATCGGGAGTTGGGAAGACGCACCTCTGCAATGCCATCGGACTTCGCATACGCAAGCTGCATCCTGAAAAACGCGTGTTGTACGTGTCATCCAATCTGTTTAGGATTCAGTTTGCAGACGCCGTCAGGAAAAATACGACGACCGATTTCCTCAATTTCTACCAAAGCCTCGATGTGCTGATTTTAGACGACATTCAGGAATTGGTCGGAATGAACAAGACACAAAACACTTTCTTCCACATATTCAACAACTTGCATCAACTGGGGAAACAATTGGTGTTGACATCCGACAAGCCGCCTGTAAATCTTCAAGGCATGGAAGAACGGTTCATCACGCGACTCAAATGGGGCCTGACGGCCGAGATAGCCAGACCCGACACGGAACTGCGTAAAAAAATCCTGCAAGCAAGGATAGAAAACGAAGGCATCAAACTGAGTAATGACGTGTTCGACTTTATCATCCAGAATGTCACAGAGAACATAAGAGATATGGAAGGCGTTCTTGTGTCGTTAATGGCTCATTCATTGATTAATAACAAGAAGATAGACTTGGCATTAGCCCGCCAGGTAGTAAATCAGGTTGTGCTGATTGAAAACAGGCAACTGACTGTAGAAAAAATATTGGACATAGTATGCAAGTATTTCCATTTAGACAAAGCATTGATTTATACCTCATCACGCAAACAGGAGATAGTACGGACTCGACAGATAACGATGTATCTCGCTAAAAAACTGACCGATTACTCTTTTTCGCACATCGGCAAAGTTGTCGGCGGCAAAGACCATGCCACTGTTGTGCATGCCTGCAAAACGGTAAAAGACCAAATGGACATCAGTAAAGCGTATCGAACAAACGTTGAGAACATCGAGGACAGTCTGAAGCTGTAAGTCCCAATAGTAGCACTAAAAAAACAGAATGTTTTCCAAATTGGAAAACATTTTTTGTTTTATGAAAAACTAATACTTTGATAACAAATAAGATAATTTTTATTTTGGAAAACTTATCAACAATTATTGCTTTTTTCAAACAAATAATTTGGTCAGTCGGATAAGACTTATTAGCTTTGCAACGTAAAAAAAAGAAAAATTCTTTAACAATGAATTCAAAAAAAAAGTACACATTTGATGATGCCTTCAAAGCGTCGCTCAACTATTTCACCGGAGACGAATTG
>JAITMM010000187.1 GCA_031277335.1 Tannerella sp.
AATTCAAAGATTTCAAAGTTCAAGGTTCAAAGTTTAATATTTAATGTATAGAATATGAGAAAGATAATTATATCAATCAGTTGCGCTTTATTGTTCGGCATGGGCATGATGATGGCGCAGATGCCGGCCAATCGTACGGCACAAACGATCATTGCCGATGCACTGGCGCAGTTGCCGGCTCAAAATCAGGAGACATACAATGGTTTTATCAAAGACCTGTGTTCCACCGGTGAAGAAGGCGTCCTTACACTTGTCAAGATGATAAATCCACCCGGCAAAGGCAGCAATGCCAAGGTGGATTATGCACTGAGCGGCATGAGCCATTATTCTACAGGTGAAGGCCAAGCTGCCGTCCGCAAGACTCTGGAAAGCGCCTATCTCAAAGCGCTGGATCAAACGGATGAGCGTGAAACAAAAGCATTTATCATTCGCCAACTGAGGATTGTAGGAACGGATAATAGCGTCGAGGCCTTATCGCGTTATCTCAATCAGGAAGATTTATGCAGCCCGGCAGCCATCTCTCTGGCTTCCATCGGGACGGAAAAAGCAGGACAGGCTTTGCAAAATTCGCTCCTCCGCCGCATGGGGACCGCCAAAACGCAACAAAGCGTCATCCTGGCAATAGGCGAATCAGGCTTGCCGGTTGCCGAAGATTTGCTGTTAGGAATGGTTGGCACGGGAGATGATGATTTACAGAAGGTTGTATTGTATACGCTGAGCCGCGTCGGCGGCGCTTCTTCATTGCCCGCATTGGCAGCCGCTGCCGAAAAAGCAGGATTCACAATGGAAAAGACAAACGCAAATGATGCGTATATTCATCTGATAGACAGATTAATTGCACAAGGCGATGTAAAAACGGCCGAGAAAGCCGCCACCGACCTGTTGAAAAAATCGACGAAAGCAGGAAAGACGGGCACTCGGATTGCTGCGCTAAAATTATTGATGGCTGCACAAGGTGATAAAGCTACAAAGACTTTCTCGAATGCACTGAAAGACAGCAATATAGAATACAGGAATGCAGCGCTGGAAGAAATATCCAAATCGGCTGATAAAGAACTGTATGTCAGTCTGATAAAATCTTTGCGCAAAGCAAAACCTGATGTAAAGGTCGATATCCTCAACTGGATAGGCCGTCAGGCGCAATCTCCTGAAAAACAGGCGCTGCTAAGCAGTCTGGAAACAGGTATAGAAACAACTGCCGTTCAAATGATTATGCAGGAGGCAAATAGCTCAAATGTCAACGTCAAACAGGCCGCCTCGCTGGCATTGGTCAGAATAGGCAATCCGCAGGCGATCCCGCTGATTGCTTCCTTTCTTTCAAGCGGTGATCCGCAAGTGATTGGCTTGGCTAAGAACGCATTATCATCATTCAAGGGAGATATTTCATCAGCCGTCGCCGGAGCTATTCCTTATGCTTCCACTCAAGGCAAGGTTGCCGTTTCCGAATTATTGGCGACGCGAAAGGCTTCCGGACATTTGGTAAATGTATTGGAATTGGCAAAATCCAATTCGCCGGAAGTGAAAGCCGCTGCATATAACGCTCTGAAAGACGTGGTTGGAGAAAAAGACCTGACAAATATGTGCGGTATGCTGGAATTGGCAGACAAATCGGAGATAGCTCCGTTGCAACAGGCCGTCATTGCAGCTCTCTCGTCGCAATCTCCTGCACAACAGGTAGAAACGCTGACACGCAGGATGATGCAGGCCGGCGACAGAAAAAAACACCTCTACTACCTCCCCCTCGCATCGACCGGTGATACTAAAGCTCTGGAAATGATTGTAGACGGACTGAAAAAAGGACAGGGAGATGCCAAAGATGCGGCATTCGAGGCGTTACTGACTTGGAAAGGATTCGAGGCGGCCGAAGAACTATATGCCGTCTGCCAAGACCCCTCAGCCTCAGCTTATTTCGACCGTGCATTGACAGCCTATGTCAGGATGGTGTCCGTCCCGGCGCTGACAGCCGAAAACAGGATGATATACTTGCGTAAAGCCATGGAAGTGGCCAAGACAAATGATCAGAAAAACATAATTCTCAATCAGATAGGACGTACAGGCACATTCAATGCCTTAATGTTTGCAGGCGAATATCTCGGTCAGGACGCATTGAAAGAAAGAGCGGCTACGGCAGTGATGAATATTGCGCTTGCCCATCCGGAGTATACCGGTGAAAATGTGATCGCTCTGCTCAACAAAGCTGCTGCTGCACTGAATAATCCCGATGCAGATTATCAGCGCCAGTCTATCCGCAAACATATTGCCGAGACTCCTAATATTAAAGGATTTGTTCAGATTTTCAATGGTAAAGACCTTACAGGATGGAAAGGTCTTGTAGAAAATCCTATCAAACGCGCCCAGATGAAACCTGCTGACCTGACAAAAGCACAGGAGAAAGCCGATGAAATAATGCGCAGAGATTGGAAGGTCGAAGACGGATTGCTGGTTTTTGACGGTCCCGGATTTGAAAATATATGTACAGTCAAGCAATATGGTGATTTTGAGATGTATGTGGATTGGAAACTTGCTTCAGGACGTGCACCCGATGCGGGGATTTATCTTCGTGGCACGCCTCAAGTACAAATGTGGGACACGGCACGCGTGAGATCAGGCGCTCAGGTAGGCTCCGGAGGACTATATAATAATAAGGTATATCGCAGCACGCCGCTAACGGTGGCAGATAATAAACTGGAAGAATGGAATACATTCTATATCAAGATGGTAGGTGACAGGGTTACGGTGAAGCTAAACGGCGTTCTCGTTGTCGATAATGTCATTCTGGAAAATTTCTGGGATGCCAACCTTCCGATTCCGGCCATCGAACAAATTGAATTGCAAGCACATGGAAGCAAAGTATATTACCGTAATATTTATGTAAAGGAATTGGAGCGCCCTGAACCTTTCAAACTATCGGCCGCAGAGCAAAAAGAAGGATTCAAGGTGTTGTTCGACGGGACTAATATGTTTGAATGGACAGGCAACCTGGTGGATTATTCTATTGCAGACGGATGTATCGTCCTGACACCAAGCGAAGGCTCCGGTGGAAATCTTTACTCGAAAAACGAATACGGCAACTTTGTGCTTCGCTTTGAATTTCAATTGACGCCGGCCGCCAATAACGGACTGGGGATTCGCGCTCCATTGACCGGAGATGCAGCCTATCAGGGCATGGAGCTTCAAATTCTTGATAATGAAGATCCTGTATATGCTAATTTAGAGAAGTATCAATATCATGGCTCTGTCTACGGCATTATTCCTGCCAAACGAGGATTCCTGAAACCTTTGGGCGAGTGGAATGTGCAGGAAGTAGTTGCCGATGGCGACCATATCAAAGTCACTCTGAATGGGGAAGTTATCCTGGACGGAAACATTCGTGAAGCCGTCAAGAACGGCGCGCCGGACAAACGCGAACATCCCGGACTGCTCAATCCGAAAGGACACCTAGGTTTCCTGGGTCATGGCTCACCCGTGAAGTTCAGAAATATCAGAATAAAAGAATTGAAATAATAAATTATCTATATGTATTAAATAATATGTATATTTGCACAATTTTTTAATAAACAAGATGGTATGAAGAAAATAGCAATGTTAAGCATGGCTCTATGTTTAGTTCTGACGTTGAGCACATCATGTAAGTCAAAACAGAGCGCTTATAAGGCTGCTTATGAGCAAGCTAAGGCAAGGGAAATGGAAGAACCGGCTGATGATCGGACTATTACTCCGGTCAC
Source organism: Tannerella sp. (assembly GCA_031277335.1). GTDB lineage: Bacteria > Bacteroidota > Bacteroidia > Bacteroidales > Tannerellaceae > Tannerella. The sequence goes on from JAITMM010000187.1 coordinate 3,726, forward strand.
TAAAACGGTATCTCCTCCGCAATCCGTCAATCCTGTTACGAAATCGGCCTCGTCAACCGACACAAGACAGGAACGAATCACTCCGATTTCCGGCGAAAACAGTTCGGGACTCAGGCTCTACAGCGTGGTGATAGGCAGTTTTGTGAACAGGACAAATGCTTATTCCCTGAAAGAAAGGATGGAAAAGGATGGCTATTCGCCCATTTTGGCCGAGAACGAACAGGGCATGTTGCGCGTGATTGTGACAAGCTATGATAACCGTTCGGATGCCGAACTGAGCCGTGATGCCATTCGTTCCAGGTATTATCCTAATTTCCAGGATGCTTGGCTGTTGCAGCGCAGCTACTAAATTAATAACTGAGTAATTGAGTAACTGAATCATAGAATTTTTCAGTTATTTATGTGGTAAAAAGGATGTTTCTTTGTTCTTGGAAATATCCTTTTTACCTTAAATTATAGCTGTATGGAATTTAAACAGCACTATTCGCTGGAAAATCTGAATACATTTCAGCTGCCCGTAATAGCCCGTTGGTTCGTGGAATATGAAAATGAGGATGCGTTGGAAGTCATTTTGAATGGTTCATTTTTTCACGAACAACGCAGCTTGCATATCGGCAGAGGGAGTAATATGCTGTTTTTAAATGATTTCGAAGGTGTTATATTACATTCGTCTATGAGAACTGTCGTCAAAGTCGAAGAAACCGGCAACTCGGTGTTGCTTCGCATCGGAGCCGGGAAAATTTGGGATGATGTAGTAGCCGTTGCGGCAGACAATGGATGGTGGGGAATCGAAAACTTATCGCTTATCCCCGGCGAAACGGGAGCGGCAGCCGTTCAAAACATTGGCGCTTACGGTGTTGAGATTAAAGATGTAATCGAAACCGTCGTTGCCTATCATAAAAAAACATCTGAAAAACGGGTTTTCTCAAATGCGGAATGTGAGTATGGTTATCGCAGAAGCGTTTTTAAATCAGATAATTATATCATCACATACGTATTTATAAGATTACAGAAAAATCCTGTTTATCATTTGGATTACGGCAATCTTCGGGAGGTGCTTGGCTCGACTGAAGCATTAACTATCAAGAAAGTACGTGATGCCGTCATCAGTATCCGCCGCCAAAAACTGCCCGATCCGGCAAAACTTCCCAATGCCGGCAGTTTCTTTATGAATCCCATCGTGACGCAAGACCGGTTTGAGCAGTTGCACGAGAATTACCCTGACATGCCTCACTTCGCCGTAAACAATGGAAATATCAAATTATCAGCCGGTTGGCTGATAGAGCAATGCGGCCTGAAAGGTAAAAGGATGGGCGCTGTCGGCACCTACGAGCAGAATGCTTTGGTGATTGTCAACCATGGAGGCGCCTCCGGCCGCGAAATCGCAAAATTTGCATCGTATATTCAACAAACTGTACAGCAGGTATTTGACATCGAATTAACACCCGAAGTAAAATATGTATAATTATTATTAAAATCCAATGGTTTACACAAATTCTACATCCCGTCAGGGACGCATCGCTCGGTAGAAAAGATGCCCTGTTACATGTTGCATCCCGTCAGGGACGCATCGCTCGGTAGAAAACAATTGTCGTTCATGGTTGCATTCCGTACGGAATGCATCCTTTGTGTCGGATTATCCATTGCTACCGAGCGACCCAATCCTAACGGATTGCGATATTTATGTAATAAATTGAGTGATCGTATAATTTTTTTACGTATTTTTGAGACAAATTTTAAAGTTACCCATTATGAATACAACATCTCGACGTCAATTTCTGACAACAGCCGTGGCCGGCGGTATGGCCATGGCTAATTTACCGCTTTTATCATCCTGTGCATCAGGAAGTAACTCGTTTTCGAAGAAAGAACTTGCCGCCCGCTTCGAAACGCTCGACAACGTCCTCAAGCAACCTGTCCTCAAAAAGGAACTGTTCGCACAACCCGTTATTATCGAGACACTTGAACTCCTGCAGTACAATAACGGCTTCCTGTGCCGCGTCCGTTCCACAGACGGGGCCGAAGGGCTGTCTGTAGCCCATTACGACATGAACTTTTTTGTCCCGATCTTTCAACGTAAACTTCGACCGTTTTTTATCAATCAGGATGCGAGGGAGTTAGACCTTATTCTGGAAATGGTGATGCAGTATAACCTGAATTTCAGGCTGGAAGGGATGGCGCTCGGTCTGCCGTTGGCCACCATTGAATTTGCCATCCTCGACATGCTGGGAAAGATTGTCAATCAGCCTGTTGCGCTGCTGATAGGCAATAATCTCAACAGGGAGGTTGGGCTTTATGTGGCGACAGAATTTAGAGAACTTCCTCTGGAAGAACACTTTGCGCTTATCAAAGAGGAAGTGGCGCGTTACGATGTGAATGCACTGAAGATCAAGGTCGGTTTTATGTGGGGCGGGAATCGCGATATCCATTACAAAGGCATCCCCGGAAAGTCGGAAAAACTGATTCAGCTGGTGCGCGAACATTATGGCGCCGACATGGCGCTCTATGCCGATGCCAATGGCTATTACGGTGTGGATGACGCAATTCGCATTGGACGTATCCTGGAAGAATACAAATACAGGTATTTTGAAGAGCCTGTCATGTTCAACTATTTTGAAGATATCAAAAAAGTGTCCGACACGCTGACCATCCCGATTGCCAACGGCGAACAGGACCAGAGCTACTATAATTTCAAGTGGCTGCTGGCTAACGACGGTATCGATATCGTTCAGCCTGATACTTACTACTTTGGAGGGTTTATACGCTCTATGAAAGTGGCGCTTATGGGACATGCTTTCGGCAAGAATTGTGTTCCGCACATGTCGGGCGGCGGTCTTGGCTTCCTCTATAATGCGATCTTCGTGTCGGCCATCCCCAACGCCGACCCGCATCACGAGTTTAAAAGATTCGATTCCAACGTAGTATATGAATGTCCGACGGCGCCTCCCAAAGTCGAAAACGGCAAAATGCTCGCTCCCACCGGCCCCGGTTTAGGTGTAAATATCGATCCGGAATATGTAGCAAAGCATCAGCCAATAAGCTAAACCGTATTGTCTTTTGACCGACAAAAAATACGGTGTATCATTATCTTTTATTTAGCATAACATTTTCTGAAAACTGATAACTGTAAACTATATAAAATGTCCCAAATAGCCATCCTCATCACGCACGGCACCGACACGCTGGCCTGGACGCATGCCTTTGTGCGATACGCCATTAAGCGCAACAAAATCAATATCGCCATGACCGGCAGTCAGAATCCGTTGCCTTCTCTACCGAATTTCTCAGACGCCTATATCAACATTGCCAATAGCGTTCATTTTCTGACAAATATCGTGCCGCCAAATATCTTTACCGTGTTCAACTACGGCGCTCAGGCCTTTTCCGACTCGCTGTCAAAATACGACCGGTGGAACAACAACGCATTTGCGGGCGACAGGATCGCCAGCATGGAATGGGACGAAATCAAGGAGGCGGACAAGGCCATCAACATCACCGACAGACCGGTGACGATCGATAAGCTCTATCTTATCACTACCGGCGGGACGATTGCGGCCGCGTTTAATGAAAAAAATGCACTGGCGCCGGCGAGGACAAATGTCATTGCCGAATTTATTCAGCATCAACTTGATAGCGCTGTACGAAATATTGAGGTGCGCGAAGCCCTTGTCGTGGATTCGTCCGATATGACATTCGACAAAATGGAGGTAATTGTCAATAAGGTAATGGATTGCATACATGAAAATGGAACCACAGAGACTTTTGCCGATTTCAGTTTCGACAGGAATGTGCGCATTGTCTATACAGACCCTTTCAAAACCGTTTCCGACTATCGGCGTGAAATCGAGGGAGCATCGGGAATCGTGATTGCAGGCTATGGTGGCGGCAATATCAATATTGAAAAAGACTCCGGCTGCTCGCCTCTTACATTGATTCAGGAATTATGCGCAAATAATATACCAATTGTATTGTCATCACAGGTTGCATTAGGGACGGCTGATTTTATTTACGAGAATGGCCGGATAGCCATCGAGGCCGGCGCCATGTCGGGAGTAGACCTCTCACTGCCCGAAATCCAACTCCGCATGGCCTATCTGCTGGGGCATCGACCGGAAATCGAAGCCTACGCCCAACGTGTCAATCTGCCATTTCTCAATCTCTTTGACCATCTGTTTATCAGCGGAATGAAGTTCAGAACCCGCAAAAGCAAAGCCATGTATACCGCCCTCAAAGGTTTCGACCCATGTAAAGAAGATCTTCTTATCAATCGCACAATAGAGGAGAGTCTGTCAAAAGTTATTGTTTAAGTTTGAAAAGCAGCAAAGCTGTTAAATAAGGGAAGAAATTTTCGGTGATATATAAAAAAAATAATCAAAATCCATTGTTGTAACATTTTTTTTGCTATCTTTGAAGCCAATAAACGAACCTCAATTCAAAAAATCGAAATTGCAATGAATAAGACGACTAAAATCTCAATACGCTTCTTCAACGACAGAGAAGTGCGAGCCGTTTGGGACGGGGAAAATGACAAGTGGTGGTTTAATGTCGTAGATGTTGTCGCTGCGCTCAATGAACAGGACGACTATAACAAAGCTAACAACTATTGGCGCTGGCTGAAACGAAAATTTGTCAAAGAACAACCTCAACTTGTGAGCGCCACTCACGGTTTCAAATTTGTTGCGCCCGACGGAAAAAAACGTTTAGCCGATACACTTGATAGTAATGGCATTATCAATCTTGCTAAAAATATTCCAAACAACAGGGCGATGAAATTTCTGGACTGGTTTTTGTACAGTGACAACAGCATCGATGGGCAAAGCAAGAAAAAAGCATATTCTCTTTTTGAAAGTAACATGATCGACAGCATCGAAGTCGGCACAGCCAAAGGTTTGCAGCAAATCCACGCCTATCTGTTTGGCGGACTGTATAATTTTGCCGGACAAATCCGGCAGAAAAACATTTCAAAAGGAGGCTTTCAGTTTGCCGTAGCACATTTTCTGGGCACCACTTTAAAGCAAATCGAGCAAATGCCCGAAAACACGCTGGACGAAATCATCGATAAATACGTGGAAATGAACATTGCCCACCCCTTTATGGAAGGCAACGGGCGCAGCACAAGGATTTGGCTGGACTTGATCCTGAAAAAACGCCTGCAAAAATGCGTGGACTGGAGCCGGATCGGTAAAAAAGACTATTTGGACGCCATGGTAAGAAGCGCCATCAGAAGCGACAAGCTAAAGATGCTGATTAAAAACGCCCTAACCGATGAAATCCATAGCCGCGAGATGTTTATGAAAGGGATTGATTATTCGTATTATTATGAAGAAGAAGATTAAGTTATGAAATGAACACTCATCGTAATATAAATAATTTCAGACTATTGACGAAATTTCAATAGACGAGCATCCTTCGGGAAACACTGGAGGAATCGCTCTTAAAATGGGTTGTAGGCATAGCGTTAATGGTATACCTGTCCATCTTAGGCTTTATGGTCAGTAAATACAGTTGCATCAAAACGCCTGAAATTGTTATTATCCTGATTATCTGCGTAGATTGCAGGCAATTCAATATCATGTTCAAGCATCCTTATTACTTTTTAAAATAAGTAAAAGTTTATCCGGCTGATGTTTATACCGCTTGAAATCTTTCTTGTACTGCGTAGTCCTGCGTATTATTTTCATTCTTCGCTCGATTGAATAAACGCTTCCATACTGCTCGTGTCTATCCTGCCCGTACACTTACCCGCCTTTGCTTCTTCTATCGCCGCAATAGTTGCCGCATTAGGTACTTTTTCATCTACATTGAAATATCTAATCAACAAATTCTCAATGTAATTATTCAAACTTCTATGTTCCCTTTTCGCCTCCTGTTTAATCACGCTCACTAAATCGTTTCTCAAACGCAAAGCCATGGAACTCCTTCCTGTACTTGATGCCCTTGTATTCATTTTATGCTGATTTGTATTCATTCTGACTGCAAATGTATATAATTACAATAGTTCGTTATAAAATTTACAAATCGTTTAAAAATGAGAGAAATAGTTGAAAAATAAATGTTAAAAACATTGAATAACTTACTGATTATCAGTATATTTACGGGTTTCAATCAGTAATCTGTAAACAAATGGGTAGATTCAACTACTGAATGCAACTTTTTTTGCAAATTTAGGAAGAAAATTTCTTTTGGTGAATGAAAATTTATTTTTTTTCTCGGCCTTTTGTTAAGTTTATATTGTATTTCCTTGATTTGCTGATTACTGATATTGTTGAAATTTGTTTTTTGGGGGATATACTGTCTTATGAGCTTGTTTGTATTTTCAATCAGCCCCTTTTCCCAGGAAGAATATGGATGAGTGAAAAAGAATTTGGTTTTCAGAAGTTTGGCGATAGTTTCGTGGTCTGCAAATTCTGTTCCGTTGTCTGCCGTAATTGAATGTACGCTTCCCATGTATGCGGT
>JAITMM010000210.1 GCA_031277335.1 Tannerella sp.
CAATTCGACAAACTGCCCGAAAAGGAAAAGCAGGCCTACCTCCGCTTCATGGATCAGATGAACTACGAAAAGGGCGCATTGGCGTATTCCAAATCGGAAGGACTTGAACAGGGACTTGAACGTGGACGTGCGGAAGGACGAGTAGAAGGCCGCGCCGAAGGACTGGCCGAAGGAAAAGCCGAACGTGACAGGATGGAAAAAGAAATTGCCGATTTGCAAAAACAATTGACAAATCTAAAGGGAAAGTCTGAATAGCCATCTAAAAAAGTGTCCGTTTTCGGACACTTACTGTCCGAAAACGGACACTTTTTAAATTAGCAAAAATCATAAAACACATATATTCAATATATTAACATTTTGGCACGATATTTGCTGTAAAATTTACATGATATTTCGTGTGAATTATAAAATTAGTGTTCATTGCTTCCCGTTCGGGAAGCCAAACATTAACTTTGAAATTAAAGAAAAGTTGTGGCAATATGTTCTATCATCTTAAAATCATCATTCGCGGCCTTCGCCGCGGCGGTATATATTCCGCCATCAATATCGGCGGCCTGGCCATCGGCATTGCTGCCGCCATGCTGATTCTTGCATGGATATGGCACGAATGGTCCTACGACCGTTTTCATGCCAAAGAAAAGCAATTGTATATAGCTTATAGCCGGGCGAAATATGCTGACGGTCTGAGATGTTGGGACGTCACGCCCTATCCTTTGGGGCCAACCCTGAAAACCGATTATCCGGAAATAGACGGCATGGCAAGAATGACATACCATTCACCTCTTGTTGCAAACGGGGAAGCCAAATTTAAAATTCAAACCGGCTATACCGATCCGGACTTCCTGACTATGTTTGATTTTCCCCTTTTACGCGGAAACATGGGGACGTCGTTGAATGATCCATTTTCGATTGTCTTGACGGAAAAAGCAGCAATCCGCTTGTTCGGTCAGGATGATCCGGTAGGGAAAACGCTGTTGCTCAACGGTCTGTATCCCGTGACGGTTACCGGCCTGATGAAAGACTTGCCCGGCAATACCCTGTTTGAGTTTGAAGCGCTGGCGCCCATGGACTTCCTGAAAATATCGGGTTCGTATAATGAAGACTGGGGCAACAATTCATTGACGACGTATGTGGAATTGCATCCCGATGCCAAGCCGGAAAGGGTCGATGAAGCGATTCGCGACATCACCACCAAGCACGACAGCAGGGCGATCACCGAAATATTCCTTTATCCGCTCTCCGAACAGCATCTGTATTCACGATTTGAAAACGGTGTAGCTGTTGGCGGCAAGATCGAAACGCTCCGCCTGTTCAGCATTATTGCCGGACTTATTTTATTGATTGCCTGCATCAATTTCATCAATTTAAGTACAGCCCGAAGTCAAAAAAGAGCCAGGGAAGTAGGCGTACGTAAAGTGATGGGTGGCAGACGGCCGGCTTTGATCGGGCAGTTTTTGGGGGAATCCATGATTGTCTCCCTGATTGCGGGCATCATCGCTTTGATGCTCGCCATGATGACGATGCCGGTGTTCAGTACGCTGATGGGCGAACGATTGACTTTGAGCATGTCCAATGGCATGTTTTGGTTGGCCGGAATCGGATTTTCCGTTTTCACCGGTCTCCTTGCAGGCAGTTATCCGGCCTTTTATCTGTCTTCCTTTCTGCCGGTCAAAGTGTTGAAAGGCATATTTAACAAAACACGCGGTGTGGCGTCTTCGAGGAAAATATTGGTCGTGGCGCAGTTTACCGTTGCCTGCGTATTGATTTTGTCGACCTTAGTCGTTCATCGCCAGATACAATATGCGCAGGACAGGGAGTCGGGATACAACAAGGACAGGCTGATTTATATACGCCTCGAAGGAGATATTGCGAAAAACCTCGAACTGATCCGGCAAGACATACTCAACTCAGACGCAGGGCTTTCGGTCACCAAGACCATGGCGCCCATGACGCAAAGATGGAGTGGCACAAGCGCCGTCGAATGGCAAGGAAAAGACCCCGACAAAAGAATCGGCTTCAATCTTTATTTTATCGACGCCAATTGGACGGAAACGACCGGTACCACCATCCTGGAAGGCCGTGACATAGATATTTATACATACGCGACGGATTCATTGGCCATGCTGCTCAACGAATCGGCCGTGAAGGCAATGAACTTCAAGCATCCGATCGGTGAAACCGTCCGCACGCAAGGCAAGGAATGGCATGTGGTCGGCGTGGTCAAGGATTTCATTCTCACTTCGCCCTACGAATCTGTGGCACCGATGCTTACGGGTGGGCCTTCCGGATGGTTCAACACCGTGCATATCAAGATGAACGGCGCCAACCGAATGGCAGATAATCTGTCTAAAATAGAACAAATCTTCAAACAGTACAATCCTGCCTATCCATTTGAATATAAATTTATTGACGAAGAATATGCCTTGAAATTCGCCGAAGAACAAAAAATGGGTTCGCTGGCCGCCGGATTTGCAGGATTGACAATTTTTATATCATGTCTGGGACTGTTTGCGCTGGTGGCATATTTGGCCGAGACGCGCCGCAAGGAAATCGGCATCCGCAAGGTGCTGGGCGCATCGGTTGGAAGCGTTATTGTGCTGCTGTCCAAAGAGTTTTTGCTGCTTGTACTTGTTGCCGTTGTAATCGCCTCACCCATAGCATGGTGGGCGATGAATCAATGGCTGGCCGACTTTGCCTACCGTACCAACATACCTTGGTGGCTGTTTATTGCTGTCGGTTGCATGAATGTAGGGATTGCGTTGCTGACGGTCGGTTTTCAGGCTGTCAAGGCAGCGATGGCGAATCCCGTGAAGTCAATTATGAGTGGCGAGTAATTCAATAACTGAATAATTGAGTAACTGAATAATTGAATTTTTGAATCATTGAATCTTTGAATATAAAATTAGTGTTAATTCGTGTAATTCGTGGCAAAAATGTTTTATCAAATTAAAATCATCGTTCGTAACCTGCGCCGGGGCGGCATCTATTCCGCCATCAATATCGGCGGCCTGGCAATCGGCATGGCAGCCGCCATTTTGATCCTTGCATGGATTTATCACGAGTGGTCGTACGACCGCTTCCATGCGAAGGAAAAACAACTGTATGTGGCATATACCCGTACAGCTGTGGATGGAGACGTCGTGTGTTCGGACTGGACGCCCACACCTTTAGGCCCTGCCCTGAAAACCGACTACCCCGAAATAACCGCCACGGCGCGCATGAGAAACTTCCTTAGCTTTCTTTTTACCCGCGGCGACGCCAAAGCCAAAATCCAAACCAACTTTACCGATCCCGACTTCCTGACGATGTTCGATTTCCCGCTGTTGCATGGAAGCCGGGAAACGGCGTTGAATGACCCTTATTCGGTGATTTTGACCGAGCAGGCAGCCATCCGTCTGTTTGGCGAACAAAATCCGTTGGGAGAAACGCTGCTGTTGGACGGTCAATATGCCGTGAAGGTGACCGGCGTAATGAAAGACTTGCCCGCCAACACGCATTTTCAGTTTGAAGCCCTGGCGCCTGTGGCACTGTTCAAGGCGATGGGCGGGTTTAGCGATCACTGGGGCGAGACGCATTGGCAGACATACGTGGAAATGTCGCCGAATGCCCGTTTGGATCTGTTCAATGAATCCATCAGCGGCATCGTCAGCGCGCATACAGGCAAAGAGTCGGAAGCCGAGATATTTCTGTATCCGCTCGGCAGTCGCCATCTGTATTCCGTATTTGAAAATGGGAAACCCGTTGGAGGAATGATAAATACGTTGCGCATATTCGGCCTGATTGCAAGCCTGATTCTGTTGATCGCCTGCATCAACTTTATGAATTTAAGCACGGCGCGCAGTCGGAAAAGGGCAAAGGAAGTAGGCGTCCGTAAAGTGATGGGAGGCAGTCGCTTGTCGCTGATAAATCTGTTTCTGGGCGAATCGATGGTTATTGCGTCGATTGCCGGAGCGATAGCCCTGATACTTGCCCTGGCTATTTTGCCACTTTTCAGCACTTTAATGGGAAAACAGATGTCTTTGAACCTGGCCGATATCCGGTTTTGGCTGGCAGGAATCGGATTTGTCGTCTTTACCGGCTTGCTGGCAGGCAGTTATCCGGCATTTTATCTGTCGGCTTTCCTGCCGGTCAAAGTGTTGAAAGGTATATTTGGGAAAAAACAGGGATTGATTTCTTCACGCAAAGTGCTGGTTGTGATTCAGTTTACGGTAGCCTGTGTGCTGATATTGTCCACCTTGGTCGTTCACCGTCAAATCCGGTATGCGCAAGACAGGGAAAGCGGATATGACAGGGATCAGCTTGGCTATGTGCTCTTGGAAGGAGAGACGGGCAAAAACTACGAACTGATCAAGCATGATTTAATCAGCTCAGGAACAGCGATATCCATCTCAAAAACAAGCGCACCCGTGACCGTGTTATGGGGCAATACCTGGTGGGGCGTCAATTGGCGGGGCAAAGACCCGAACGCAAGAATACTCTTTGACATGTACTTCGCGGATGCCGACTGGACAAAAACGGCAGGCATCCGGCTCGTCAACGGGCGGGATATAGATATTTATACCTACCCGACAGATTCTACCGCCCTGTTACTGAATGAATCAGCTGTGAAAGTTATGAATTTCGACGATCCGGTAGGCGAGACCGTCAATCTGTTGGGCAAGGATTGGCACGTGGTTGGCGTGGTGAAGGATTTCATCATTCAATCGCCTTACGCCACCGTGAACCCCATGGTCATCGGCGGCCCGGCAGGCGGAACATACGTGATGCACATCAAGTTGAACGGCGCCAACCGCATGGCCGACAATCTGGCGAAAGCGGAACAGATATTCAGGCAATACAACCCTACCTATCCGTTTGAATATCATTTTACGGACGAACAATATGCCCGTAAATTCATGGAAGAACAGAAATTGGGTTCGCTGGCAACATGGTTTGCCGCTCTTACCATCTTTATTTCCTGCATGGGGCTGTTCGCGCTGGTAGCTTACATGGCTGAGACCCGCCGCAAGGAAATCGGCATCCGCAAGGTGCTTGGCGCTTCGGTGGGCAACGTTATCCTGTTGCTGTCCAAAGAGTTTCTGATGCTGACGCTCATTGCCGTTGCCATTGCTTCACCCATTGCATGGTGGGCGATGAATCAATGGTTGGCCGGCTTTGCCTACCGAACCGGCATACCGTGGTGGCTGTTTGTTACCGTAGGATGCATGAGTGTTGGCATTGCGCTGCTGACGGTCGGCTTTCAAGCCGTCAAGGCGGCGATGGCGAATCCGGCGAGGGCGATAGGTGAGTAACTGAATAACTGAGTAACTGAATAACTGGATAATTGAATAACTGAATAATTGAGTATATGAATCCGGATAAAAATAAATTGTGATTATTCAATTAATATAATATTGATACACAATGTATTATCTAAATATTGCAATCCGTTAGGATTGCATCGCTCGGTAGAAAAATTGCGCCGTTGTTTGGATGCATTCCGTACGGAATGCATCCATTATTTCGACACAATCATTTTCTTCGTATCGACCTTTGTCCCATCAATCACAAGCGAATAAAAATACATCCCGGCCGGGAGCGAACCTGCATCGACCGTGATTTGACCTGCACCCGAACCGGCGGCAAGCGGCAGATGCTTCATCGTCACTCCCGATGTGGAGGTGATGATAATTTTTGCAGAACCGAACGCCTGCGGCAGTGTATAGCGGATTGTCGATGTATAATTATACGGATTGGGAAAGTTCTGTTCCAGCGAAGCGTCGTGATAAGGAATCCGCGCATTTGAAACAGGGGGATTGTTGCCATTCCCGGACTGTAACCTGTCCACCATTTCTTCCAGCAGCTCTATCCGCCGCTCCAGCGCATTGTTTATGCCTGTCAACTCCTGCACGGCCTTCACCAACGGAGCGATAAACTCCGAATATCTCAATCCATAGAGATTCTTTTCATTTTCAGGCGCATCCAGGCCGCTAAAATCATAACCGATGCTTAGTGCCGCACTTTCCACGTTTTGCGCCACAAAACCTGTCAGCAACCGATTCGGTCTTGCAATGTTCCTTGTCTCCACAGTTGCAGGGTCATTCGCCTGCTGATGCGAATCGCCGGTGGTGGTGAGCATGTCAACATCCGCAGAACGTGTACCTGTTCGCGATAAATGGCCGTTGTTGGTAATTCTATCGGCTTCATCATAGTCCAGGTTATACGTCACCGGCTCCAGTCTATTGATAAAAGCAAGTCCGAGCACATCCGGCCGGATATTACATTTTACCCGCCCGTCGGAAATGGTTGACCACGGCACATAACCGCCTATGCTTGTCACATGGCTGTTGCCAATCATCACCTGATTGCTGGCTGTTGCCAATGAACCGTATCCGATAGCCGTTGCATTGGTGAGATTGCCCGAATTGACTTCCGCATAATTGCCGATGGCGGTATTTTGGTTGCCTGCCGTATTTGCAACGAGGGCACGAGTGCCGACTGCAACATTATCGAAACCGCAGGTATTATTTGTCAACGCATAAGTTCCTACCCCCACATTGGCGTTTCCGGAGCTGTTTACTCTCAGTGTATGCTTGCCGATACCCACATTATTAGCCCCTTCCGTGATTTCGCGCAACGCTTCATACCCCATGGCCGTATTTCCCGACCCGCGACCGTAATGAAGCGGCCCTCCGAGATTGTCGGTCGACCACAGCGCCCGCGTTCCAACGGCCGTATTCATGCTGCCATCCAGATTTCCAGCCAGTGCTTCGCCCCCGACTGCCGTGTTTTCGCTTCCGGTCGTGTTATACCACAGCGCCGAAGTGCCGACAGCCGTATTCCAGTAACCGGTTGTATTACTGTAAAGTGCACCCGAAGCAAGGCCTGCATTCCAATTTCCCGAAGTATTCATTTGCATCGCCTGCACGCCGATCGCCGTGTTGTACTCGCCGGTCGTATTGGAATAGAGCGCTTTCATTCCGGCCGCCGTATTGTGACATCCCGTCGAGTTGCCAATCAGCGTCCACGCGCCCAAGGCCGTATTGTTAGTACCTTCCGTATTATTAATCAGTGCATTGAATCCGATAGCCGTGTTCTGTATGCCGGTGGAGTTATGTCGTAGCGCCTTAAATCCGACGGCTGTCAACGCCTCACCCTCCGTATTGACTAATCCTGCCTCAAAACCCACGGCTGTATTCCCGCTTTTAGCGTTGTGCATCAGCGCCGTCCGTCCGATGGCCACGGTATGGCTGACTGCACCGTGCTGCTTCGCCGAAGCACTTTCGCCCACCGCCACATTAAATTCTCCCGTACTGTTCGCGTCCAGCGCGTAGGTGCCGATGGCCACATTGCCGTAACCCGTTGAGTTGGCGCCCAGTGCCTGCGCCCCTACAGCCGTGTTGGCGCCCCCGGTAAAAGGATTGAACGAGAGATACCCCCATGACACGTTATAGTTGGCCGCATCTCCCGAAAAACCAGCCCGTTGATGATTGACCTTGAAAATCAGCGGCCGATTGTCTGTAGTGCCTAAAAAATCCGTATCTGCAGTGCCTTCATTCCCTGTCAACGACCAGGATGTTTGTGCAACCGCACATACGGTAAGAAGTAAACCGGTGAAAATCAATAATAAATGTTTCATAAGAAATTTAATTTTAATTGTTTATATATTAATGTATTATGTTTTGCCGATTGTTGTAATTATCTCTCCATTTCGAGTGCAAAGATAGGCAAAATACTAAAATAATTTATAAAATATTTTGGTTAAATTTTTATAAAAAACAATAAAAAGTGATTTTACAATAGACAGATATACAATTAAATATATGATTTTCACTTATTATTCCATATCACAGTTTCGTGATATTATTGCCTATTCTGAAGTAATCGAAATCAACATATCCTCCTTCGGAAGTTTTGGCAAAATTGTAAAGACCGAAACGGTAGCCCATGAAGTGGTTGGCTGTGCTGTATATCAGATTCAGCGTCTCGCCGAGTTTTTCCCATTTTTTGCCGTCGTAACTGTAAAAAAAGTTACCGGGATTGGTAGCGCCGACATTTGCAACCGTGAAATCGCACTCTGCTTTCAGATAAATCCTGTTTTTTTCTAACGGTATACGGGCGCTTTCCACGCCGGCATTCGTGTTATGACCTCTGCGCCAATCATTGCTGAGCGTTGTCACCAGATACTTTTTACCGTCTTCCATTTTTACGCCAATCGAACCGTACTTGGCGGCAAAAAGTGTGAAACCGGCTTCATCGCCGTCTTTCATTTTGGAAACGTCAAGGGAGACAGTTGCTGTACATTCAGGACCGAATACCCGTTGTGTCAACGTATTACGTGCATTAAGCAGATGCTTTTCTTCGGCAGTGGCATTTAACATCGCTTTAAGCCGCAGCCACCCTTTACGCTCGGTCAACGACCAGTAACGGTTATCGGGATTGTGATTCCATTGCCATGCCATTTTCAGGTTCGAGCCGTTGTAGTCATATTCTCCGGCCACATAACTGACACGTGTTGGTTTGGGCGAATCGACATATTGTGGTTTTTGCGCTCCGTTGTCAAATTCGTCTGAAGTGACTATGCTTTTTAAAGGTTTTCCCGGTATAGGTTTTATTCCGCCGCGCGACAAATTCGTGTATGACCCTTTACCGTCAGCATCTTTACCGAACATCGGCCAACCGTCCGTCCAGGTGATGGGCATCGTCCATGGAGCGCGTCCCACCGGACCGCTATCACGGAACACACATCCCCACCAGTTTCCGTTACCGTCATCAACGATAGACCCTTGTGCCGGGCCGCCGCCTCTGCCGTCGATCCCTGTGCTGCTGCCGTCATAAAGGATACCTTCCATGGCAACCACTTTCGATTCCCATGGCCCTTCCAGACTGTTTGAACGATGACACACCACCGAGCGCGGGTTGCCGCGTGGCCAATTGATACTGAAGATATAATATGTGCCGTTAATTTTCTCGAACTGTGCGCCTTCTGCCAGACCACCCGTAGGAGTGATACCCGTTACGGGGTTCGGGGCATGCAGGTCAGGTATAACAGCCCTGCGCTCCGCTCCGGGCATGATGCCGGTGACTTCTTTATTTAGTTCGATAATATACAGAGGATTGGCATTCCAAACGAGCCAGTTTCGACCGTCGTCGTCGAGAATCAGACCACAGTCGTGAAATCTTTCGTTATGTTCGTAACGTATCCAAGGTTTGTTCTCAGGATCATCGTTTTGAAAAAAATATGTCTTACGAGACGTAGGAGACGGCACTACAAGATAAAACATGCCGTTCTTATAGCGCAAAGAGCTTGCCCACGTGCCTTGCGAATACATTTGACCGTCACCCGTTAATTTATTATTGTCCGTATCTTCCATCGTGAAGTAACAATAACTGACTGTTTCCCAGTTGATTAAATCATAAGATTTCATGATTGGAACGCCGGGCGATGTATGCATCGAAGTGCTTGACATCCAGAACACATCGCCCACGCGGATAACGCTTATGTCCGGTACGTCGGCAAAGATAAACGGATTTGTATATGTGCCGTCACCATTATCCGAAGTGACAATTACTTGTTCCGGAGGCTGTTGTCGGCATGAGGCAGTACCGACCTCCATAATCGCTTCATTCACCACATCCCAACCGTGAATACGCTCTTTGTAGCGTCCTACCACCGTTGAAATATGTTCTTTCATGTTTGCTTTCAACTTAATTTCTTTTTGCGCTTGACAATTAGTCATCAAACATGCCGTCAACAATAC
>JAITMM010000284.1 GCA_031277335.1 Tannerella sp.
TAGTTTATTGTTTTGCAGCAGGTAAAGACGGCTATCGCCGACATGCGCACAATACAGTCTTTTTTTCCAAATCAGAAGGATTGTGCAGGTCGTGCCCATGACGATGTGCATGCGTTGCGCCGCTTCGTAGATTTGGGTATTAACCTTTTCAACAGTATTTTTAAGCCATTTCATCGGATTTATTTGCAATATTCCGCCGCTTTCTCCACATGCAGTATTGACCATCATGCCGCCGGCCACTTCCCCGCGCTCGTAGCCGCCCATGCCGTCGGCAAGAACTGCCAGAAAATCGGTCTTGCTACCGAGCAGGAAGGAATGTCCCGCACAGTCTTCATTGTTTTGGCGAACGCAACCGGCGTCCGTAAGCGTCATTGCCCTGATGACAAGACGCTTATCGGGGATGCCAGATATGCTTCGCTTTCTGATGAACCACATATTAATTGACAATTAATCTATTGAGAGTCAATGATCGGAGCCGTTCCCATCAATTCCATGCCGTAACGGATGGGTACGGCAAAAGATAAAATGGGATTGCCGGAGCTGTATATTCCTATCACCCGTCCCTGATCATCGAACAACGGACCGCCGCTATTTCCTCCTCCTGTTGAGTTGATAGTCAACTGATAAGAGTCTCCGTATGTACTGAAATAATTCCCGGATCCGCTTTCCGTACTGCCTTTGATCAGCCGCCCGATATTTCCCTGACTTAATGTCGGCACGGGAACAGTCGTTAATTGCGGATTACTGTTGAAAGGGTCATTCGACTTGATTTGTGAAAGTTGACTGGGTGATGCGGCCGGATATCCCATCACGGTTACGGAATTTCCGGTTTTTATTTCCTCGTTGTTATCATACAGATCGACAGCTGACAGCACCTTGGGAATATCGATTTTGATCATCGAAACGTCGTGTTTATTCGATATGCGGACTACTTTTGCCGGAATGCGCAAGTCGTTGCGGGCAAAGGTTACATCCAAATACATGTTCGTTCCCTCCACGACTTTAGTGGCATATTGATTATTGATATTCATGGCATTGGCAGGAACCCAGGCATTTTGCATCATATCTTCCGTCACATAGGCATTCTGAATTAATTTTCCGTCCTGCCCCATGATCACTCCCGGGAAAGTATTTGGCGGAAAATGATAGGGGGCAAACCAGGCTGCTGCCACATGGCGGTTTGTCAGGATAAATCCATCGGTAGAAACGACAAAACCCGAGCCTGTTCCTGCGCTACGTATCGGTTCGGAATCGAACGGGCTTGAGCCTGAACGTGTGACAAGCATCGGCTCCAATCCCTGTTCGGTCTGAATGAAAACGCCCACACGCATTTGCTGTCCCTGAATAGTCGTCTCGATAAAACGCTGTCCCAGGTCTTCGCCGGTCTGCGTGTAGATCAGTTTCCAGGCAATTTCTACAAGTACGACTTTATCGGAATTTTCGGCGGCGATCTCCGTAGGCGTTTTGAAGGTGGGACGCGTTTTCATATCGATCGAATCTTTCATCTGTCCCAATTTCTTATCTAAATCATCGTCATATTGGCCTAATTGTCCTTTGATATCTATTTCCCTGTTGTTCATCTGATTAAAGATAAAACCACCCAGTCCCAACACCAAGACTATGATTCCGGCGGCGACAAAAAGGGTGCTTTTTCTCGTTTTTTTCCGCTCTTCCGTAACCATGCGCTGCACGGTCTCCTTGCCGACCGACGGTTTACCCGGCGGCGGTGGCGGTACGGCTGAGGGCAGATTCTCGTCAGCGGGAATCAGAGCCGGCACGTCGTGCTGCTTCGTTGAAGGTGCCGGGTCAATATCAAAGACTTGCGTCTTTTTGATATGGCTTTCGGGACGCGGGTCAAGATCGAAGATAAACTTCGGTCCTTTTGCACCGACTTCGACCGTGTCGCCTGCATAAATCTTCACCTTGCCCCATACTTGTTTGCCATTGACAAACAGTCCGTTGCTGCTGTTTTTGTCTTCAATCCAGAACGTATCCGCTTCGGTAGGGTCTATCGTGATGACGGCATGTTCACGACTGACAAGGACTTCAATGTCAGGGTCATACTGAATCTGACATTTATTGCCGCGTCCGATTAACAACTCGCCACCATTTGTGGCAAATTCTTCTATTTGACCGGTCTTGGAGCCGGTCTGATGTTTGATTTTGATTTTTGTATTCATTTCTAATTTATTTAGTTTGTAAAAAAAACTTATGATGTATCTGAATATCCCGTAGGGATGCAAAGATTATATAAACATTTTATTATTAATTAATTAACCGTATATCTGAGCACAAGTCCCGCCTGAAACGTATTTGCCTTCCAGTCGGAGTCCTTGACGACCTCGTTCAATCCGAAATTGAAGCCGACAAAAGGCGAGAGCGTCATGCGGTTGGTGAGGAAAATGTCGTAGCCGACGCCCAAACGTGCATCGATACGCATATTCATATCCGTCAAATCTTCCGTAAGGCTCAGACTTTCGTAGGTTTGCCTGACCTTGCCGGTCGTTTTGAATCCGAAGCCGGGACCTAAATACACATAGAGCGGGCGGCGCGGAAAACACAATTTCAGCGTGGGAGCTATGCTGAAATAGTTGATACTGTAGTGGTAGTCAAGGTCATCCTCAAAATCGGGATTGAACGACATGCCGCTCATTCCCTCGACCCAGACAAGCAGCGCCAGCAGGCGCGAGAACTGCAAATCCACCTGAGCCGTAACCAACGGGTTAAGGGCGTAAAACTCATTTTCCTGATCGAAATGTTGAGCTATATTGACACCTCCGCCGACACCTGCGCTGACCTGCACCTGCGCTCCGGCGTTTATTGCCATGCACAGCATAAAGGCCGTGCACAGCAGCATTTTGATAATTATTTTTTGTTTCATCGTCTTTAATTATTTTTCAGACAGAGTCCTGCCTGTGATTTATAAATCGTTTTTTGATGCTCCGCCGATTCCGCCATTCCCGCGTTCTTCGTCGAATTTGCGTATTTTCATTTCCAATTCTCCCGACTCTTTTTTCTGCATGATCATATTGCTGATTTCATCGGGCGTATAGGCGTTCCTGTTCTGATCGGTGACGGGCGAGTGCATGGGTTTCGCTCCTTCTTCAAGGCGTCTTTCACCGATGACCTGTAGCGGTTCTTCGGTCGAGCGGAGATTGTTTTGAACCTGACTGCTGCCAAACGGGTTGCCGCCCTGAAAATAGTTCGGGAAACCGTTGGTATTGCTGATGAAGAACATATTGTTCTGTTTGTTGGATTCCTGAACGTTGTTGAACGGGTCGGCCATCACCACCATGTAATAAAATCCCGTGATCGGCGGCAGATAGTAATTCATAAACAGGTATTCGAAGGGCTGGTCGAAGACGGCGGCCGCGATGTTTCTCCCCGACGGGATGTCCTTGTTGATGGCGTAGGAGATATAGGCCGTCTGCATCGGCTGCATTTGTCCGCGGGACACTTCATTGGTGAAATACAAATGTGCCAGGATGCCGTAGTCGTTGGCATTGAATGCGTTGTAATACATATAGATCACGCTCCAGCGTCTGGACGAGACGATGGACGACTTGCCGATGTTGTAAATGTTGAAGTTCACGCGGCGGTTGAGTCCCTGTTGCGTCGCAATGGATTCGTCGTAGGCATGATAGGCTGCCAGGTCGGCTCCGGTGGTGAGGTCGTCCGGATCGATTTCGTTGTCGTTGTTGGGTACGACATTGTTGTCCGGCGTGGCGACAAATGCGACAAAGACGAAATTCTGCAGAAAGAAATTGTAGTCCACCCAGATACGTCCCCTGTCTCCCCAGCTTTCTCCCCACGAGTTGTAAACAAGGAAAGCGCCGCGGCTGCCTTTGCTGTCGTCGTATCCGGCCAGCACGATGGCGTGATTGGCGTGTTGCGAACCGGGTTGCACGTAGGTGTCGCTGCTGAGCACGCCTCCGCCTGTCCATTCCATAAAGTTGTCGCCGAGCTGTGCGCCGAAGGAGATCAAACGTCCCTGCGAGAGGTGCGTTTTCAGGTTGTCCACCGTCATATCCGCGTCGGCTATCATGCGGTAGTTCAGAATCTTGTAGTTGGCGGCATCGCTTGCCCATGACTGCGACGGCGAGCCGTTGCATTGCAGGCTGCTGTAGGGCGCTGTTTGCAGGGTGGTGATCCCACGGTTGACGAGCACGTCGAATGCCGGTTCAAAATTGGAGCCTTCGCAATTGGAGGATTTATCCTTCATCGCCATCCAGAGGTCGGCGGGGCTGAACTGGTTGCGCTTGTCGGTGAGCTGCTGTGCGTTCAGGTTGCGGCTGACGGCGTTCAGGTAGGAACGCATGCCGTATCCGACCGACCAGGTGACGCAGGTGCCATACTGACCCTGATTGCCTACGGGAGGCAGTTTATCCGTCAAATCCACCTTTGACGGCAGACTGCTTGAACTCCCCGAACTGGTGAATTTGAAAGATATTTCGCTGGGATATTTGGATTTATCCTCCTTGTCCTTATTCCAACCCATGGGACGTGCAGTCCCTGTAGGTTCATCGGGAGCATCATCGTCATTGATGGGATCTTCGCCCTGCTTGCTGCAAGAGGCCAGCAGGATCATTGCGCTGAAAAGCGCTGCCAGTAAATAATTTTTTCTTGTAAACATGATTGTAAGTTTAAATTGGTATAATTTTGAATTTTTGATTTTGAATTTACGATTTTTGATTTCGGATTCTATATAATTATTGTATATTACATTATTTTTCGGGGTCTTCGATTTCCAGATTTGAATAGGAGAAATCGCTGCGTCCGTTAAATTCGGCATATTTGAAGATGGACTGGGCGGCACGGACGTAGGTGAAGTCGGCGTATCCGTTAAAGCGTGTATTCCCGAAGAACATCAATCCTCCGGCAACTGCCTTCTGAAACATGGCGTCGGCCGCGAAGACGGAATGGAGGAAATTGGCGTCTCCGGCAAAGACGGCGTTCTGAAACAGGGCGTCGCCTTCAAATTCCGTTTCGTTGAAATACACCTTTTTGTGTCTGAAATGCGCGCCCTGCCAACTGGCATCTTTCCGGAATGCCGCGCCTGTGAAAAAGGCATTGCCCTGAATGATACATTCGGTGAAATCCACCGGGCTGCGGAAGTCGCACGTCGTGAAGCTGAGATTGTGGGCAAATTCGACACATACGCCCGACGCATCAAAGGCTTTGACGCTGTCTATGAAAATGCAATTGTTGAACGTAACGGACTGATTGACGAAGACCTGCGTGAGGTTGTCGGCAATGCGGTTGCGGTTGTTGAGCTTGGTGAAATCCAGGCTGCCCCAGATGATGCAACTGTCCACGTAGATGTGCTCGCCTGCGTTGAGCAGGGTGATAATCTGGCTTGCCTGCAGTTCGCGGCCTTTCAGTGCCGGTCTTCCGGCCGAACATCCGCTTATTGTCATCAGCGCTACCATCAGCATGTATATCTTTTTCATTTGCTTGATATTTTAAAAATTCATGCCGCAAAAGTATATACTAAATTTTTCCCGACTGTCAAAGAAAAGGCCGCTTTTTATGAACTTGCCGCTGGGATACACGAAGGGGGCGGATTTATACAGGAAGAAGATTCTTTATTTTTGGATTTGGGAGGGTTGAGTGTAGAGTTTCGATTCGGGATTTAAGATTTTCAGTTAATTGTTTTCTTTTCTATCAGGAAATCGTATCTTTGCCAAACAAAACGTGCGAAGTATGGAAACGAAACGGTTGAAACTGCCGATTGGCATACAGACTTTTGATAAACTGCGAACAGAAGGTTACGTATATGTTGACAAGACGGAATACCTTGTCAACATGATTGATACGGGCTCAATTTATTTTTTCGCCCGTCCGCGCCGCTTCGGCAAATCGCTGACGGTGTCAACGCTCGATGCCCTGTTTTCGGGTAAAAGGGAACTTTTCAAAGGATTGGCAGCCGAACAATTCCTGGAACGTCCCGACTTTCAGCCAAGTCCTGTTATACGGCTGGATATGAGCGATGTAACTACAAGTAATGGAATAGAAAGCTTGCAGGAATCAATTCTGAACATGACCTATGAAGTTGCAAAAAAACTGGGAGTAGAAGTTTCTTCCACTGCACTATGCGGCGATTTATTGAGCGAACTCATTGCGGCTACGGCCGTAAAATACAACCGGCGCGCTGTCATTCTGCTGGATGAATACGACAAGCCCTACACCGATTTTGTCAACGACCGCGAAATGGCCGACAAGGTGCGGAATGTATTGCGTGATTATTATGTTCGCATCAAAGCCAAGGACGAGTACATCCGTTTTACCTTTATCACGGGAATTTCGAAGTTTGCACGTTTCGGAGTGTTTTCTGTTTTAAATTCGCCTAACGACATTTCCATGTCGCCGAAATATGCCGGGATGTGCGGCTATACGGAGGAGGAGGTTGTCAAATATTTCCCCGATTACCTGGAAGAAACGGCCAATGGAATGCAAATTGACTCCGACGAACTGTTGGCCGGGATGCGCGATTATTATGATGGTTTCTGTTTCGATGATGAGGTGGCAACAAGACTTTACAATCCGTATTCGACGCTGCTGTTTTTTGAAAAGAAAAGATTTTTAAACTTTTGGGTACAGTCCGGCAAGCCCAAAATGATTGCCGACTATATGAAAAACAGGCACTTGACGGTCGAACAATTCCATAACTTTTCCGTCTCCAATAATTTTATTGAAAACCCCGGCGATATGGACGTTACGCCGCCGGAAGGGTTCCTGTATCAAAGCGGATACCTCGCCTTGCGCAGGGGAACCGTTCAGGAACTTGCGCTGGACTATCCGAATGCCGAAGTGCTGAATGCGATGTCGGAGCTGGTGACACAGAACATGTTGCAATACAGGGACGAAAGTTACAGCCGTTGCCGGACTGACCTGTTGACCGGTCTGAAATCCAAAAAGAAAGACAAAGTGATAGACGCCTTCAACCGTTTGCTGGCCTGTATCCCTTACGGCGACTATACGTCAGCCGCCCGACAGGGTATCTCGAACAACGAAATGGACGACATGAAGCCGCAGGAATGGCTCTACCGCACGGCTATCCTGTCGTTCCTGCAGGGATGCGGCGTGGTGGTTGCCGCCGAAATGCATTCCAATAAGGGCCGTGCCGATTTGGTCGTTGCCTTCGCGGGCGTCGTGTGGGTCATAGAAATCAAGGTAGCGCATGAGGGCGAAAGCGCCGTCGAAAAGGCAGAGGAAGCTTACCGCCAAATCATTGATAAAAATTACGCCGCGACTTATCCCGATGCCGTCTGCCTCGGCCTTGCCATTGACGACGTGACGCGACAAATCAGCGCTTCGCTTCTGTAGCCATCTTCACGAGGCATTATATTGTTTTTCCCCCGCTTCGTGTATGAAACGGACGAAGTCATGTATACAGCAGTCCAATTCATAAAAAAACGATTCTTCCGGACTGCCCGTAAAATAAATCGTATCTATCTTTGCACCGGAAATTAAAATATTCAACGCTATGACTAAATCTTTAATTAATATAATATTTGCTTTCATACTACTGTCATTCACGGCAAATACAAAGACGCAAGCGCAGCAGGCAGCACCGGCCGACCCGCTGCTCAAACCGGAATACAGCTACCGTAAATATACCGTCCAGGACGGTCTGCCCGAAGCCATCTGTCTGGCGTTGTATCAGGACACCGGAGGGTATATCTGGGTAGGCGCCATGAGCGGATTTGCCCGTTTCGACGGATATATGTTCAAGCGTTATCTTGCTGATTCCGACGAGGCTATTCTGCATTTTTACGAAGACAGTCACGGCAACGTTTCCGGCATCGCCTTGAAACAGTTGCATCAAGTGGATGCGGGCAGTGACAGCGTTCATTCCCGCAGGGCAGTCGACGTGGAAGATACGTATGCCTATATCATTTCCAATTCCATGCCTAACGGATTCGGCATCTACCGTGTACAAAATTCAAGAGGCATCTATGCCTACGCAGATACAGGACTTGTCAAGGTCTGGGAACATGAAAAACTGAATGACATGTCCGACACTCAAAAACCGTACTGGGACCGCGAAGGACAGCGGTTTTTTGTTCCGACCCGGAAAGGCACATACATTATCGGTGAAAACGGCATCGTGGCAGACAGTTTTTCCATCAAAGCGATCGCCTGTTTCGTCCCCCATAAAACCGGCTTCAGGGCTGTGGCTCCCGATGGGATTTATGAATATGACAATCACAACTTTAAATGTATTCTCAGCTATCCTTTTTACAGCGAAGGCGCCGACGAGTATGACTATTCCGCTTTGGAAGACGCCGCCGGGAACCTGATTATCAGAACAGAAACAGCCATTTTCCGGTTCAGGGACGGAAAATTGGAGACCATTGCCGACCATTTGCCGCCGACCAACGACATCTGTATCGACAGGGAAGGCAATCTCTGGGTAGCGACAGCCGAGGGAATTTATAATTTCTTCAGACTCAATTTCAAAAATCATACGCTGCCGAAAGGAGAATACATTCAACTTGTTCTAAATGAGGGACAAAGCCGTACATGGATGACAACCCTTTCCGGAGATTTGATGCGTTGGGACGGTGAAGACGCAAAAAAGGTGAATTATCCAAGCTCTCCCTATCCTTATGTTTACTTTGACCAGACGGGCACAA
>JAITMM010000161.1 GCA_031277335.1 Tannerella sp.
CCCGTGCCGGGAAAGAAAACGTGGAAACAGTCTATAAAACAGTCGTTTTCGCCGTCGAAGGCCATGCGCGAAACGAAAAGAATACGTTGGCAACCATTCAGGAACTTGCGCCTAATAACAAGACAGTCAGTGATTTCATTATCGCAGGGAGCGCTTCGATAGATAAGGCAACCGTCGCCATCATTGAATCGTTACAGCATTATGCCGAAGCCCGCGCAGGTAAAGCGCTGAAAGTCACCTTATCGAAAGAAGAACTGGCAGCGTCGAAAATCTATCCCGTCCAGACGTCCAAACCTATCGAAATGCGCTACGGCGCTTTGAATAAGGCATTTGAATCGATGTCGGCCGAGCAGAGAAATGAGTCTCGCAGCTTGACCTATACGGCCGATATTGCCCGAATGACGGATTCCGGCGCCAACAATGTCCTCGACATTCAAAAAATGATTATCGCCCAATACGGCAAAACGCTTCCCATAGCAGATATCACAAAGTTTCTCAACGCATTAGAGAAAGCAGGATATGTCAGAATGGTGAATCAATAAAAAACGGTTGCCGAAACCGGGGCAACCGTTTTATGATTTCTTAATACCGATAATGCTCCGCCTTATACGGCCCGTCGACAGGGACGCCGATATAATCGGCCTGTTTTTGTGTCAACGTGGTCAGTTTGACGCCGATACGTTCAAGATGCAGGCGTGCAACTTCCTCATCTAGATACTTCGGCAAGCGATAAACACCTATCTGATAATCCTTTTCCCATAAGTCTATCTGAGCAAGCGTCTGATTCGTAAACGAGTTGCTCATCACAAACGACGGATGTCCCGTGGCGCAACCCAAATTGACTAAACGGCCTTCGGCCAACAGGAATACCGAACGTCCGTCAGGAAAAATATATTTATCCACCTGCGGCTTGATATTGACATGCCTGACGCCCGGAAAATGCACCAGTTTCTCGACTTGAATCTCATTGTCAAAATGTCCTATATTGCAGATGATCGCCTGGTCGCGCATGGCCGTGATATGGTCGATGGTGATGATATCGCAGTTGCCTGTCGTCGTAACGAATATATTCCCCTCTTTCACAGCATCTTCCATCGTCGTCACTTCAAATCCTTCCATGGCGGCCTGCAACGCGCAGATCGGGTCAATCTCGGTGACAAGCACACGTGCGCCATACGACCGCATCGAGTGGGCGCAACCCTTGCCGACATCACCGTAGCCGGCCACCACCACCACCTTGCCTGCGATCATCACGTCGGTCGCCCGTTTGATGCCGTCGGCCAGCGATTCGCGGCAGCCGTAGAGGTTGTCGAATTTCGACTTCGTCACCGAATCGTTCACGTTGATGGCCGGCACCAGCAATTCTCCGCGCTCCATCATCTGATAGAGCCGGTGCACGCCCGTGGTCGTTTCTTCCGAGACGCCTTTCATCCCGGCCACCATCCTGTGCCAGCGCTGCGGGTCTTCCCGAAGGATATCTTTCAACAAATCGAGGATCACCTGTTCTTCGTGATTAGCACCTTGCCGGTCAATGGTAGACGGGTCATTCTCAGCCTTATACCCCCAATGAAACAGCAGTGAGGCATCACCACCGTCGTCCACAATCAGGTTCGGCCCCTTGCCGTCGGCAAAACGAAGCGCCTGATCGGTGCACCACCAGTATTCTTCCAGCGTCTCGCCCTTCCAGGCAAACACCGGCGTCCCCGTCGCTGCAATGGCTGCTGCGGCATGATCCTGCGTCGAGAAAATATTACAACTGGCCCAGCGCACGTCGGCGCCCAAATCGACCAGCGTCTCAATCAACACGGCCGTCTGGATGGTCATGTGAAGTGAACCGGTGATTCGCGCCCCCTGCAGAGGCTTCCGGCCGTCATATTTTTTGCGAAGCGCCATCAGTCCGGGCATTTCGTGTTCGGCAATCTCGATCTCCTTTCGACCAAAATCCGCCAGTGCTATATCCGCCACCTTATAGGGCAGATGTTGTGGAAATAATTGTGACATAGTCATTTTTAGCTAAAATTTGACTGCAAAGATAGCGATTATTTATCGGAAACACAAAAATTTTATTTGACCTTTACGCAATTTACCTAAATTTATGCCCCAATAATGATGATGAAAGCCGAAGCAAGATGCGTTTTGTCAATTTTACGGCTTAAACAAAATATAATGTTAATAGAATGAAAAATTTTCTTTATTTTTGCACAAAAATTATATGAATGTACATAATCGTATCTAGATTTGGCAATCCGTATGGATTGCATCGCTCGGTAGAATGACGTCCAACAATAGGATGCATTCCATACGGAATGCAAGCGATAATTTGCAACCGTTTTCTACCGAGCGACTCATCCCCAATGGGATGCAAAAAAACTTTGGTATCTTGCTGCGCATAAAATTATATTGATATGTTGAATGGTAAAATTCCTCTTACGCTTGTATCAGTCCTCATGACAATTTAACGATTAAATATTCCTAATTCAAAAAAATATTACGAAATGAAATTATCTCAATTAAAACTTATTGCATGCGCCTTGATCGCCATGCTAACTTTCTCCGCGTGTCAACAGGACACAAAAGATACCGGCCAAAACATGGCCGTCGTAGCCCTCGGCACCATCTCGCAAGCCGATTGGACAGGTTCAGGCCTTCCGTCGTTGAACGATGGCGTCGCAAATACGCAAACAGGCCCGGTGCGCACACGGACTGATCAGCCGCCCGTGCCGCTGCGAAACCAGTGGGTCGAATATGAGTGGTCGCAACCGATTAGAACCGGCGAGATCGCAGTATTCTGGTGGGACTGGGAAGGCTCGTTGGCGTTGCCGCAGGCTTATCGCGTAACGTACTGGGATGGAACGGATTTCGTTCCTGTAAGCAATCCGCAAGGATTGGGATTGTCGGCAGCAACGTTCAACAAAACAACGTTCGACGAAGTTGAAACGACGAAGCTCCGCCTTGAAGTCGATTCCGTCAGACAGCTCAGATCGTCGCTACTCGAATGGACGGTGATCCAATCTCCTAATTCACAGAATCTTCCGCCTATCGTCTCCACAAACGGAGACCGGACGGTGATCCTCGGCGGCAAGACATTTTTGACGGCGAACGTCAAGTCGGTAACGCCCATCCAACAGGGTAGCTGGACAAAAGTATCCGGCCCCGGGCGCGTCGAGTTTACGGATCAGGATTCATTGAATGCCACCGCAGTCTTCTCATCTGTAGGCGAATATACCCTCTCGTTCGTCGCCCGAAAAGGCGCTTATAGCGTGCCTTCCAATCTGATTGTCAAGGTAGTGGAGCCGCATAAGGATGAACGCCTCGACGTCGTCTATACCAGGAAATATTCCATCGATAACCCGCTGTGGAACGACCGTGCCAAAGCGTTGATTGTCCATTGGATACCATGGTGTATCGACCAGATTGAAAATCCCAATCTGACGTTGGGACAAGGCGGACTGGATAATTTTATAGAATCTGCCAAAGCGCTGAAGGGATTGCCTCACGGACGTCATAAAGGCTATGTATTCTCCAATGCGTGGGTACACCAAACGGTTGAAGCCATGTCAATTGCATTGATGGTCGACCCCAAAGGCGATCCGGAAATCATCGCCGCACAAGCCAAAATGAGACGTGCCCTCGAGAAATGGATTCCGATCATCCTGTCGGCTCAGGAGTCTGACGGTTACCTGCAAACGGCTTTCACATTGCGCGATACGAGCCGTTGGCAACATCGGTGGGAGCCGAAGAACCGGCAAAATCACGAAGGATATGTGGCAGGTTATTTTCTCGAATCGGCCATCAATCACTATACACTGACCAACGGCACCGATTTGCGTCTCTATAATGCCGCCAAGAAATTAGCCGATTGCTGGGCAGACAATATCGGCTCCGAACCGGGACAGATCGAATGGTGGGACGAACATGAAGAGATGGAAATGGCCCTGATTCGGTTTGGTCGCTTTGTGAACGATATGGAAAACAACAATGCCGGCGACAGGTATATCGTGTTGGCTAAGTTTCTGATGGACAGCCGTAATGGTGGAAGTGAATATAGCCAGTCTCATGTGCACGTACAGGAACAGTACGAAGCCGTCGGACATGCCGTCCGTGCCGTCTACCTTTACTCGGCAATGGCCGATTTGGCTGCCGAAATGCATGATCCCGAATATCAAAGTGCTGTTATCTCGCTCTGGGACAATATGATCAATAAGAAATACTATGTCACGGGCGGCATAGGCAGCGGCGAGACGTCGGAAGGTTTCGGGCATAACTATTCGCTGCCTCACAATGCCTACTGCGAGTCGTGTTCTTCGTGCGGAATGCTGTTTTTCCAGCATAAATTGAATCTGGCCTATCACGACGCCAAATATGCCGATCTCTACGAGGAGACGATGTATAATGCCCTCTTAGGCTCATTGGATATGACGGGGACGACGTTTTATTATCCTAATCCGCTGTCGGCCGTCACCGAGCGTACGGCATGGCACACGTGCCCCTGTTGCGTAGGAAATATCCCGCGTACGCTGCTGATGATTCCGACATGGACGTATGTGACTGACAACACAGGCATTTATGTGAATCTGTTTATCGGCAGTACGATACAACTGTCAACAGGAAACGGCAAAGAGGTCGAGATGGTGCAGCAAACCGATTATCCGTGGGACGGTCGCGTGGCACTCACGGTGAATCCAAAAGATGAGTCTGACTTTACGCTCCATATCCGCGTTCCCGACCGCAAGACCAGCGAACTGTACGATCCCGCACCGGCTATCAACGGATTGATGTCGCTGTCGGTCAACGGACAACAAGTGGAGCCTGTCATCAAGAAAGGCTATGCCGAAATCACTCGCGTCTGGAAAGCAGGCGATAAGGTGGAATTTGTATTGCCGATGGAAGTACAGAAGATCACGCCTGACCCGCAAATCGAGGCTACCAAAGGACAGGTGGCATTGCGGTATGGACCACTGATTTACAACTTCGAGGAGGTAGACAACGGCGATAAGATTCTGGAGAGCAGTCTCGGCTCCGCTCCGCTGACGGCCGTATGGACGCCGGACTTCTTCAACGGCATGGTGCTGATCAAAGGTAATTGGGCAGACGGTTCGCCGCTGACAGCCGTGCCCAACTTTGCCCGCATGAACCGCAACACGCCGCGCGATCCGCAAATACGCACCTCACGGTCAAACGTCTGGGTCAAACAGTAGAATCACCCACGAATAGTTGAGACGCACGGCCGTGCGTCTCAACTATTATTCAAACAGGAACGGCTTGGTGGCCGAGGCGTAGTATTGTCTGTCCTCGAAGAAGAATTTCTCCTCGCCAAAGGCCGGTTTGAGTTGGTCGAACCAGGTGGCCTTCGGGTCGTAGCGTGCAAAAAACGGTATCTGCACCCATCTCGGATTTCGCCCCTGCAAGAAACGCAGCACGAACACCTTTTCACCCCTCACCTCCGTGACGCCCAGCACCTGTATCTTTCCGGGATGCGCACTCATGCTCGGACCCCGCACGGTGCGGCACAACCCGCTTACCTGGCGGTAAGCCCTGCGGAAAATCTTCCAGCACCGCTCCAGCGGCAGCTCAAAATATTCCTTGGCTCCCGTGTCGCGCGCCACAAACATATAGTACGGAAACATGCCGAGGTCCACCTGCTTGCGCCACATCTCCGCCCAGATCTCGGGCCGGTCGTTGATGTTGCGCATCAGCGGCGACTGCGTCCTGATCTGTGCGCCGGTGGCCAAAATCCGTTCAATCGCCTCATGCACAGCCACGGTCGACAGTTCCTGCGGATGGTTGAAATGCGCCTGGAACGAAAGGTTTTTCCCTGCCTCCCTTATTTTCCGAAAGAGCCGGAGCACCTGTTCGCTGTCATCGTCGGTCAGGTATCTGTAAGGCCAGTAAGCCAGCGACTTACTGCCGATTCGAATCGTATGGATATGCTCAAAACCGGGTCCGAGCAACGGCAGGATATAACTTTCGAGAATGGCGGCGTTCATCACCATCGGATCGCCGCCCGTGAACAGCACGTCGGAGACTGTCTTCCTCGTTTTGAGGTAGTTAAAGAGCAGTTCGGCATCTTTCATGGCAAATTTCAACTCGTTCATCCCCGAAAACTGAGGCCAGCGAAAGCAAAACGTGCAGTAGGCATGGCACGTCTGCCCCTGACTGGGGAAGAAAAGCACCGTTTCGGGATATTTATGCTGCACGCCTTTCAGTTTGATCTCCCCGAGATAAGGCACGTTATGTTCCTGGCCGGCCGGATTGGGATTCAATGTCAGCCGGATCTTTTCGACGGCTTTATCAAATGTCTGTTTATCTGCATGATTATCAATTAATTTTGTCACCTTATCATAATGACTTTTCGACAACATCCCTTGTCTGGGGAAGTTCAGTGTAAATATCGGATCGTTTTCAACGTTGTCCCAGTCTATCAACTCATTGACCACATAATTGTTTGTCTTAAAAGGTAATACCCGGCCTACGATTTCAATATCGCGCTTGAAGGATTCGCTCACCCGTTCCATCTGCGGTATCGACCGAAAATTCTGCAGTGTGTAAAAATGGATCTTTTTCATCTGTCAAAAATTTATATGTTATTGAGTAATACTCATTTCAACGGGATTCCATCCCGTCAAAGAATCACGTCTTCACCATGATTCCTTTTTTTCACAAAACAAAGTTAGTTTTTTTGAAATCCAATGCAAGCTTTACCCGCCACAAAGTCAAAAAAACAGGTATTTTTTAACATTTATTTCATAATATAAACGTACTTTTGCATTTTAGCAGGTAATTTGCAAGAAATGTAACATGAAGCGAAGTACTTTCGTATCGAAATAAGTTTTCCAACTTCACTTGTCTTTTACATCTATTTTTGAATTATATTATATGTATTTGATAATGAG